>DCJA01000043.1 GCA_002317175.1 Lachnospiraceae bacterium UBA1712
CAGTACCCTTGAAGAAATTCTTAATAACCTCATTAATTACAAGAAGAATTTCATTTCCTTTTTCGACTCCAAGAGCATTGTTTATTACGAAAAAATTATCAAGATTAATAATAAACATACCATGAATAACATGTCTATTTTCAGTTTTAAGAATATTATCTATAATTTTTTCCTGTTCGTTATATAATACATTTTGATTATCCATATCTGATCCCCCCACATGGATTAAACTTCTTTAGTTACTATTACGCCCTTATCCTTATAAATACTTCTTGCAGGAATTACTCCTCTGACACAGCTGACAGGATAGATATTAGACTCCTTACAAATCACTGTACCAGGATTAAGCACACTGTTGCAGCCTACTTCAACATTATCGCCAAGCATAGCTCCCACTTTTTTAATTCCAGTCTCTATCAACTGCTCTTCATTCTTGATAACTACAAGTGTCTTATCCGACTTAACATTACTGGTTATAGAACCAGCACCCATATGTGCTTTATAACCAAGAACAGAATCTCCTACATAATTATAATGAGGAACCTGAACCTTATTAAACAGAATTACATTCTTAAGTTCAGTAGAATTGCCAACTACTGCGCCCTTTCCAACAATTGCGCTTCCTCTGATAAAAGCACACTGTCTTATTTCTGCATCCTCATCAATAATACAAGGGCCTCCAATATAAGCTGAATCAAAAACCTTGGCTGATTTAGCAATCCATACATCTTCTCCAACCTTATCGAATTTATCAACAGGAAGACTATTCCCTAATTCAATAATGAAATCCTTAATCTTAGGTAAAACTTCCCAGGGATACTGAACATCCTCAAATATTTTTGCTGCAATTGTTTCATCAAGAGAATAATTCTCTTTAACAGTTATATTTTGCATATATGTCCTCTTTTCATCAATAATACTGCTTTACAGAAGCAAAGTTATTCTGAAGCAGTCTTGGATTAATGGTATTATCTTTAATTCCATCAGTCCTTCTTCTTACAAAGCCATTAAGCTTATCAAGATATTCCTCAGTGGATATCTCACCAGCTGCTACTCCTGTTAATCCTTTTTCCCAACTTGCTGTAAGTTCGGGGTTAAGAAGTGGTTTGATGGAGGCAGAAACAACTTCATATATTAATTCTCCGATTAATGTAGGTGTAATAATCTGAGTTTTATTATTAATGGACAGATAATTATTATTTACCAGTTTTTTTAATATCTCTGCCCTAGTTGCACTGGTGCCAATTCCGCTACCCTTAATCTGAGCTCTTAACTCTTCATCTTCTATCAACTGACCGGCATTTTCCATCGCTAAAATAATAGAACCGGAATTATATCTTTTAGGAGGGCTTGTTTCACCTTCCTTGTAATTAATATCATTAAGAGATACTAATGTATTTTTCTTCACAGTTTGAAGAAATTTCTCGAGATTTTCATCAGCATCCTGCTCGAGTTCTTCCTCAGATGCTTCTTTAGAAGTAGTTTTATTATCATCAGTTTTATCCGTCTTAGCCTTAATAAACGAATACCTGGTGACCTTCATGTAACCTTCATCCAAAAGTGTTTTGTAATTTGAGAAAAAGCTTTCAGTATCTGCCAGAGTTTCCAATGTTATCTTCTGATATACTGCAGGGCCATAAAATATAGCCAGAAACCTTCTGACAATAATCTCATATACTTTTCTGGAAGTATCAGATAACTTAGCCAAATTAGCCAGTCCCTGGCCAGTTGGTATTATTGCATAATGGTCAGTTATCTGTTTATCATTAACATATCTTGATTTAGATAATTTGGCATATGCTTTAGTAGCTAAAATCTCTTCAACATATGGCCTAACCATATTAATATTTTTGAGTCCATTAAGGTTTTTAGTTATCTCAGCTGCAACAGCCGATGATAATACCCTGGCATCTGTTCTAGGGTATGTTGTCATCTTTTTTTCATACAATTCCTGTGCAATAGAAAGTGTCTGATCAGGACTAATCTTAAAGAGTTTTGAACAGTCATTCTGTAATTCAGCCAGATTATAAAGAAGCGGAGCATTTTTAGTCTGCTTTTTCTTATCAATCGAGTTAATAATATATTTATCTACTGACTTGATATAATCGATAAATGCTTCTGCATCTTCCTGTTTTAGAAAACCACTGTCTTTATAAAGCTTTGGACTAGCATAATAGCGGCTTTTTTCAGTTACTTTCCATTCGCCAAGATATGAAATCTCTGTTATTCCTTCAGCTTCCATACTGCTGGCATCAGAAAAATTGGCAGTTATTTTATAAAATGGTGTCTTTACAAAGTTTCTAATCTCACGCTCTCTGTTTATTACCATTCCCTGAACACAGGTCATTACTCTGCCTACAGCGATAACAGTACTTTTATCATGTTTTAGAAAGTTCGAAATAGAGTATCCATACTTAAGAGTTAAAGCTCTTGAAAAATTGATACCCATAAGATAATCTTCTTTGGCTCTTAGATAAGCTGCATCCGACAGATTATCATATTCCACCATATCCTTAGCTTCTCTGATACCCCTTAAGATTTCATCCTCAGTCTGAGAATCAATCCATACTCTTTTCAATGAAGCTTTATTATTATAGCCAGCCTCCTGTAACACAAGACGCTGAATATACTCACCTTCTCTTCCAGAGTCACCTGCGTTATAGATTACATCTACATCAGGGCGATTAAACAGCTTTTTTATGGTTTCAAACTGATCTTTAACATTGTCAATTATTTGATATTTATATACGTCTGGAACAAAAGGAATTGTTGCCAGATCCCATTTTTTAAGTGAAGGATCATATGCATCGGGATAACACATTGTTACAAGATGACCAACGCACCAGGTAATAATATAGTTTTCCGACTCCATATAACCTCTGCCGTTTTTCATGTTTTCCTTTAAAGCAGCAGCAAACTCTCTGGCTACAGAGGGTTTCTCCGTTATAATTAAGTTTTTTCCCATTTTAGCCTTTCATACATATATGCTAAAAGTTTTATTACATATTATCTAATGTGACCAGGGTGATGTTTTTCTTGCTGTTTGATGCAAATTTAAGTTTCTCATCAAAGCCCTGGGCCGAAATTAACATACAGTAATCCACTCTGATTTTGGCTTGTTTTGCACAATATAATAGCCATTCATAATCATCAAATCTTATCATAGGCTTATCCCAGTTACACAAAACTAAAAGTGTATTACCATTATCATCACTTGCAACATAGTCAATGGTTCCCTGTTTGCCGATCCAACGTCCAAGTCTGCTGTATCTTACAGGTAGTTTGCCGTAGGTGTTTTGGGAATCCAAAAACTCTCTACATACGATAGGGAAGAATTTGGCAGTATAGCTTTTTAAATTAGGCTTTATATGCTTTTCATAAAAAGCTGTTTTGCTGTCTTCCATCAATTCACTCTTGAAAGGGAAAATGTATTTATAAGTAAATGCAACATAGTTAATGCATATATCATAGATACCCTTCTGAGTGTTATTTCTTCCTTCAGAATCAACAGAAAACTCTTTAACAACAAATCCTAATTCCATCAGATTCTTTATATATACGCTGATTTTGGCTCTTGAAAAAAGTGTATGATTATAAAGATCATTAAGCTTATTTTTACCAGAAGCAAGTGCACATAAAATAGTATTATATACACCTGTTTCTCTTAATTCCTTCTTTATAGCCTCTTCGCCATAACTTAACAAAGGAGAATTAAGATCAAGGATATTATTGATAATATTGTCCTTTAAACTCTTGCTCTTATCAAAATATGTCCAAAGCTTTGGTATTCCGCCAAGTATTGAATAAGCAGTAACACATTCGTCAAAACGCATTTTTGCAAAGTATTCTCTGAATGAAGTAAAGCTCAATTCTTTGAGTTTAAAAAAACCAGTAATATTTTTGGCATCCATGCCTATTTTCTTTATCATACTATTTTCAACCCACTCAATAGATGAGCTGATTAATATTACATAGTATTGCTTTGGAGACGAAGCTAAAAATGAAAAAAGGTTCTTAGTAAAATCTGTTGAATATTTGAGTAAATACTGAAATTCATCAAATACAATAAGATGTTTCGAATCCTCATCAACCTCAGTATTATCTATTGCAGCAAAGAACTGGCTATAATCAGGATACTGCCCAAGCGAAAGCTTACCATTACCATAATTAGCCCACTGATATAACTGCTCTCTGTCAAATAAAGGCTGGCATGCAAAATAATCATATGCAACACATTCCTTTGCAAATTCTTTTACAAGGGAAGTTTTGCCTACACCATCAAGTCCATACATAACCATCACCTGATTGCCAGGTCTCGTATAGTATGATTTTAAAAGATTCAGTTCTGATTCACGTCCAATGAGCATCTAAACCACTCCCATTAATCTCTTTCTGATAACAGATTATCAATATCTTCAAAGCTCATAGGTTTGCCAAGATAAAAGCCCTGAATATTCTCACAACCTATGTTTTTAAGAAGGCTATACTGAACTTCATGTTCAACACCTTCTGCAATAGTGTCAAAACCAAGCTTTTTGCTTAAATCTATAATAGATTCAGCTATGGTTCTTGTTGAGCCATCTGTCACAACATCGTCAACAAATGATTTATCAATCTTTAATGTATCTATAGGAAGATCTCTGAGATATGAAAGAGATGAAAAACCAGTTCCAAAATCATCCATTGAAAATCTGATTCCAAAATCCTTCAATATTCTCATCTTGTGTATAATCTCCTCCATATTATCTATGAATACACTTTCAGTAATCTCCAGTTCAATATTAGTTGGAGAAATATTGTATTTTTGAATCATGGATATAAGATACTTTACAAAGCTTTTGTTCTTAAACTGAATGGATGAAACATTAATTGAAATTAAAAAGTCATCCATACCAATATGCTTTTCATTCCATTTAGAAAAATCAGATATACATTCCTCGATAATCCAGTCACCCAGCGTAAGAATAGCACCATTTTTCTCTGCTATAGGTATAAAGGTTTCCGGACTAACGGTTTTTCCTTCGTCGGAACGCCATCTGACTAACGCCTCAACGCCACGCAATTTGCCAGTAGCTGTATCATACTGAGGCTGATAGTTCATAAAGAAGCTCTGCTCCTTTAGAGCCTTTTCCATCTTCTTTTCTATTTCAATATTACTTATAAATTCATCTATAATAGGCCTGTCATAATACTGAACATTATTCTTACCTTTGTTTTTGGCCTTGAGCATTACAATCTCGGCAAGATTAATAAGTTCCAGGTAATTACTTGTACTTTCAGGATATTCAGCAACGCCTATACTTACAGTAAGTGTCGCTTCTTTACCATTTACGAGCTTGAAAGGTTTGCTCATAACAGTTCTAATCTGTTCGATGATGCTATCAACAGATCTTCTGCCCATAGGATCATAGACAGCAATGCAGAATACATCACTGTTAAAATGAGATACAAGTACGTTGTCATCCATCAAAGCCTTAAATCCAAAGCCAATACTCTGAACAACCTCATCGCCTTCTATCATGCCCATTCCATCATTAACTTTTCTGAAATCGTCTACATCGATAAATAATACACTTACAACGGTATTATTGATTCTTGCCTTTTCGACCATTTCATTTAATGACATAACAAAATAATTACGGTTATAAAGGCCAGTTAACGTATCGTAATAAGCCATATACTGTAATTCTTCGTTCTGGTTAGTATATTTTGTAACGTCACTGAAGGAAATAATCTTCCATAGAGGGAATTTTGCCTCATCATACAAAATATTAACTCTTGATAATATATTTAATTGTTTATCACGGAGTTTAAATTCAAAAGAGGCTTTTGTTTCGCCTGTTTTTTCAAGATTTAGAATATGATGAAGCCCTTCAAGATAGTCATCACAGGCCAGATCAACAATCTGGCCCAGACTAACTAATGAATCAGCTTCTATATCGAAAAAATACGACCAATTACCCAAAACATGCATTTTTTTATCTTCGTAATCCACATAGATATATGCATCTTCAGAAATATTGCAAATATTCTTAAGCATGTTCTCGCTTTTAGCAAGTTTGCTGTTCATGGCCGTCAATAGACTTATCTGATAGTTGTTTGTATCACTCATTAATACTGTATTCCCCAATACATTAATAATTGCTAATAATAATTACTTCTTTGTGATATAACCCTGAGCCTTAAGAAGTTCAGCGCAAAGAACTGCTCCACCAGCAGCGCCTCTAACTGTATTATGAGAAAGTCCAACAAACTTCCAGTCATATACACTATCCTCACGGATACGTCCAACGCTGATGCCCATACCATTTTCAAACATAACATCCTGTGTAATCTGAGGTCTGTTATCTTCCTCAAGATACTGGATAAACTGCTTTGGAGCTGAAGGAAGGTTGAGTTCCTGAGGAGCGCCCTTGAATTCAACTAACTTCTGAATAAGCTGTTCCTTTGTTGGCTGTTTTTTGAACTTAACAAATACTGCAGCTGTATGACCATTGAGTACAGGAATTCTGATACACTGACATGTGATTACAGGGCTTGTAGCTGGCTTAATAACGCCATCTTCAATCTTACCCCAGATTCTAAGAGGCTCTTTCTCAGACTTCTCCTCTTCTCCGCCAATATATGGAATAACGTTACCAACCATCTCAGGCCAATCCTTGAAGGTCTTACCAGCTCCTGAGATAGCCTGATATGTTGTAGCTACAACTTCATATGGCTCAAATTCTTTCCATGCTGTAAGTACTGGAGCGTAAGACTGAATTGAACAGTTAGGCTTAACTGCGATGAATCCTCTTGTTGTACCAAGTCTCTTCTTCTGGAATTCAATAACCTTCATATGTTCTGGATTGATTTCAGGTACTACCATAGGTACATCTGGTGTCCATCTGTGAGCAGAGTTATTTGAAACTACTGGAGTTTCTGTCTTAGCATACTCTTCCTCAATTGCTTTAATTTCTTCCTTTGTCATATCAACAGCAGAAAATACAAAGTCAACCTCAGATGCTACTTTTTCAACTTCATTAACATTCATAACAACAATATTCTTAACTGCTTCTGGCATTGGAGTATCCATTTTCCATCTGTCGCCAACAGCCTCTGCATATGTCTTGCCAGCACTTCTTGGACTAGCTGCAATTGTTGTAACTTCAAACCATGGATGATTCTCAAGTAATGAGATAAATCTCTGACCAACCATACCTGTACCACCTAAGATACCTACTTTTAACTTATCACTCATAATAAAATCTCCTCTTTATAATATGACTTTCGTCTGTTTTACTGTTTCTCTAAATACGCTTTATGAAGTTCTAATACTTCAAGCATCTGTTTTGGCCCCGGTGCACCCTTGGTGAGTCTCTTCTCAACGCAGGTCTTCAGGGTAATCGCATCATAAAGATCTGCTTCAAATACTTCTGAAATGCTCTTTAATTCTTCAACTGAAAGATCTTCTATACAGCAGTTCTTGTCAATGCAGTATAACACCAGTCTTCCAATGATACTGTGTGCATCCCTGAATGGAACTCCTTTTTTAACCAGATAATCAGCTGCATCAGTTGCATTGGTAAAGCCCATCATAGCTGACTTTGCCATTACCTCTGGTCTGAATTTGATTGTATCAAGCATACCTGTAAAAAGCTTTAAGCAATCCTTAACGGTATCAATCGCATCAAAGGTTACTTCCTTGTCTTCCTGCATATCTTTGTTGTACGCAAGAGGAATGCCCTTCATAGTAGTAAGCATACTCATTAATGCACCATATACTCGACCTGTCTTACCTCTTACAAGTTCTGCAATATCAGGATTCTTTTTCTGAGGCATGATACTTGATCCTGTTGAATATGCATCATCTATCTCTACAAATCTGTATTCATTACTGTTCCAGATTATTATTTCTTCACTAAATCTGCTTAGATGCATCATAACAGTACTTAGTGCAGAAAGAAATTCTATACAGTAATCTCTGTCAGATACAGAGTCCATGCTATTAAGTGTAGCTCCTTCAAAACCAAGCATGCTGGCTACATATTCTCTATCAAGTGGATATGTTGTGCCTGCAAGAGCTCCAGCACCTAAAGGACAAAAGTTCATTCGGCTGTAAATGTCCTTCATACGACTTCTGTCTCTCTTGAACATCTCAAAATATGCTCCAAAATGATGAGCAACAGTCACCGGCTGCGCTTTCTGTAAATGGGTAAAGCCAGGCATATAAGTCTCGATATTTTCTGACATAATTCTGTTGATAACTTTAAGCAGATCATAAAGAAGATCATCAACCGCTGTAACTTCTTCTCTGACATAAAGTCTCATATCAAGTGCAACCTGATCATTACGGCTTCTTCCAGTATGCATCTTCTTGCCTGCATCACCAATTCTGTCAATAAGTTTGGCTTCAACAAAGCTATGCACATCCTCAAATTCGGATGTAAACTCCAAATTGCCTTTATCAACATCCTCCTGAATAGAAGTAAGGCCTTTTACAATAGCATCCTTCTCTTCAAGGCTTATAATCTTTTGTTTTTCAAGCATAACAACATGAGCTATGCTGCCTTCTATATCCTTATAGAACAGTCTCTTATCAAAGGATAAAGACTCATTAAATGCAAACACACTATCTTCTGTCTGTTTGGTAAATCTACCGCCCCACAATTGTGCCACGTATAATACCTCCAATTTATTAAGTCTAAATTTGATATTATCACTTTACAGGCATTTTTTCAAGGAAAATGGCCATATCACGCCGCCAAACAAAGTCCTGATATCGGCATCATTTTCGTCAAATGCAACAAAAAATGCGTAGTAGTTAATAATACTGCTACGCTTCAAGATAATCTAATATACATATAAAGCTGGAAAAGGGATTCGAACCCTCGACCTACTGATTACGAATCAGTTGCGCTACCGACTGCGCCATTCCAGCATCTTTACAATTATAACATTATATTTTTAAAACACAATAGACATACTCATTATGCTTTATTATCAATATGAACATCAAGCTGAGGATAAGGAATAGAGATAGAAGCCTCGTCAAGACTGTATTTTATCTCTTCCAGCAAAGCCCAATACAAAGGGAAATAATTGCCGGCTTTAGTAAAGCATCTGACGCCCATCACAACTCCGCTACTTGCCAGTTCAGATACAAAAACAACCTTTTGCAAATCCTGAAGCACCATATCATTCTTTTCAAGAACATGCATGATTACTTCTCTTGTTTTTTTGATGTCAGCTTCATAGCTTATCTCGATTTTTAAGTCAATTCTTCTTCGACCATCTCTTGAGAAATTAACCATACTACAGTTTGCAAGGGTTCCATTCGGCAGAATAATTGTCTTATTATCGAATGATAACAGTTTGGTATAAAATAATGAGATTTCCTGTACAGTTCCTTCGTTACCATGAGTATCTTCTCTTATATAATCTCCAACCTTAAAAGGTTTAAGAACAAGAATAAGAACACCACCTGCAAAGTTACTCAAAGAGCCTTGAAGTGCAAGGCCTATAGCAATAGATACAGAGCTGATAAGTGCAGCAATCGAGGTTGGTTCAACTCCAAAATTAACTATTACCCATAAAAATAAAAATATGCCAAGAACAGCTTTTACCAGGCTATCAGTAAACTGGATAACACCTTTTTCAATTCCGCCTTTAGTCAAGCCCTTAACAATAGCTTTTCTAATAAGTTTAATAACTCTTATACCGATAAAAACTACAATAAAAGTTAATAATACTTTAATTCCAAGCGCAAGCAGCTTATCTGGCAGAGTATCAAAATACCTCTGTAAAGCACCGCTTTTTATTCCTTCTTCTATCTGATCTGTCGTCATCATGGTGAGCTGAGTATCTGTATTATCTGTTGAAGCAGCACTTCCCCCATATAGACTTGCAACAAGTAAACCTAAATAGTTCATAATTATTTATTTTTCGAAAGACTGTTATATTCTTTAGCCTTTCTCAAAGCATCCTTTTCTAATTCTTTAGCTATTCTTTCAGCCTCTTTTTCAAGTTCTTTTCTTACTTTTTCAGCTTTACGCTGTGCAATCTTTAAGAATTCTTCTTCCGAATATGGAGAATAAGAAAAATACGAAACAGATAAGGCAGGTAAGCCAACAGTAAGTGTGCTCTCCTTACCATCATATTCTTCATCCACAGTATCTATTGCCTTATTTGACATCTTATAATTGCCACCAAATCTGCTTTCTTCAGAGCAGAATATTCTCTTATATTTACCTTCAAAAGGAATACCGAGCTTATATTCTTCATAGCTTTCTTTTGAGAAATTGCAGACAACAAGAATGTTATCCTTGAATATCTCACCTTTTCTCATAAAGGCGATCACTCCTGTGCCACTTGCAAAAGCATATACCCATTCAAAACCATCAGCTTCTCTGTCAAGAACGTTAAATGCTGGCAATTTCTTGTAAAGATTAGAAAGCTCAGTTGAAATATTCTTCTCATCCTGTCCCAAGTATACAAGCTTTTTACCTGGTCTGGCAGTAATATAAGCAAGAGTAGCTCTCTTAACCTTTAATTTTTCAGAATCATCATAAGCAATATAATCAAAATAGCTTGCACCTTCAGCTACTCTGTCGTAATCATAATCGTTTGCAGCAATTACATCTTCTTTAGCTAAGGTTAAAATATAGTTCTCACTATAAGCATAAGCCATATTATCTGTAAGCTTATGGACGTCTGTCTGTCCATCTCTTAAGAAATCAAGATAATCCTGAGCAAAACCATTATCCCAGATATAGTCAAATCCCAGGCCCTCTTCCTTTACAGGATAAGTTACCTTAGGGAACATACATATTTCCCTTGTACTCGTAACAATGCCTGGATAATTCTTATGCAAAAATACATTAAGATCTTTGATAAATGTAATGGCATCAATGTTCTCATTGCCACCATATATATTTGGAATCCATTCTCCCTCATTTTTGCCATAATCAAGATAGAGAATAGTACTAATATCTTCAACATGAAGACCATCTGCATGGAAGTTATCAAACAGATAGTTAGCACTTGAAGTAAGATATATCCTCACCTGCTCACGATTATAGTTGAAGTTATAGCCAAATATCTGATTATAGCGCTGTCTCTCATCAAGATGACCATACAGATAAGTACCATCAAAGATCTTTAATCCTTCATCTTCTGGAGAAAAACAGCTAGGATTCCATCTGAATAAAACCTGTATATCCTTGGAATGTAAACAATTAACAAGTGTTTTGAGATAAGAAGCTTTCGCTATATTACCATTAATCGCAAAGAAATCATCAACACGCGTATTAATCAAAACATGTGTATAACCTGTATCTTTTGCATAAGCAGCAATTGATTCAGCCTGCTTATCATCAAATCCTGCCTCGAGATCTTTCCAGAAATCATCATCAATCTCAAAAGCATTAAATAAATCATTTGATTTATTCTTTCTATTATCCATATAGGTCTTATCAGACCATTTAAACAGCTCAGTTTTGTCCAGATATGAATGTCCATTTTTAACACTAAAGCCATATGGATCAAGCTTACTATACACCATATCACCCTTAGCACAGACCTCATACATATATTCACATTCTGCCGCAAGATCAGGAATGAATAAAGCAAATATTCCAGTATTATCATCAAAAATCATTGGATGTGTATGGCCATCCCAGTTATTGAATTCGCCTATTACCGAAACACGAACAGCATTTGGAGCCCAAACTCTGAACAGGACACCTTTTACGCCATCAATTTCATACTCATGAGCTCCCATAAAGTTGTATGCATCAGTAGATGAACCTTTGTTCCAGGTGTTGGCCAAATCTTTATTTAAGGAAACATCATAAATATAAGGATCATGAATAGTAGCTTTTCTACCGTCCTTATATTCTACGTTATATACATAATCCCTCTTGTCTTTTCCAACAATAGCTATTGCATAAAAACCAGCCTCATCAGCAAGTTCCATTGGATAAGTCTTCTTATCATCTGATATAGCAAGTGTAACGGTCTTTGCAGAAGGTATAAATGTCTGGTAGAGAGTATAGGTTGACACATAATGTCTGCCTAATATCGTCTGTGGATTACCTTCATCACCGTATACAATAGCCTCTATCTGAGGCCAGCTCATCATCTTATATAACTTATCTTTCATATATGTCTCCTTTAATATGGACTTATTTTATATCATGTAAGAATAATCCGCTTCTAAGCTTAGGTTCAAACCAGGTAGATTTAGGCGGCATAAGTCTTCCTTCATCTGCTACATCGAATAATTCTTTTATGCTGGTTGGGTACATGGCAAATGCAACTTCACAATCCTCAGTGCATCTTCTTTCAAGCTCAGAAAGACCTCTGATACCACCAACAAAATCTATTCTGGAATCAGTTTTTGGATCCTTAATACCCCAGATTCCATCAAGAATGTATGTCTGTAAAAACGCAACATCCAAGCCATCTACAGCATCATCACTGGTATACTCTTTTTTGAAAGTAAGTTTGTACCAGCAGCCATCTACAAACATAGCACTAATGCTCTTGTGTTCAGGCTTATACTGTGAATCTTTCTTTTCGATATCACAATACTGACCAATAGCAGCCATTAGTTCCTCAGTAGTCTTAGAAGCTTTGTCTTTAAGTACACGGTTATAATCCATAATTTCCAACTGATTATCAGGGAAAAGTACAGACATAAAGTAATCCGACTCACTATTACCATTAGACTTGCCTTCTGCTCTTCTTTTTAGACCTACTTTAACAGCAGAAGCACATCTATGATGTCCATCTGCTATATATATTGCGTTCATCTTATCAAAAGCTGCTCTTACAAATGCAATATCGCTATCCTTATCAATAACCCATACACGATGAGATACTTCATCGTCGCTTGTAAAGTCATATACAGGTTCATCAGTCAGGATTCTGTTGATAAATGCATCTATATCTGTATTAGTACAGAAGGATAAAAAGATAGGACCTGTCTGCATATTGGTTCTGTCGATATGATTGATTCGATCCTGTTCCTTTGCAGCCAGTGTATTCTCATGCTTCTTAATAATTTTATTTTCATAATCATCGATTGAAGCACATCCAACAAAGCCAGTCTGCTTTCTTCCTCTCCATTCTTCCTGGTAGAGATAGTAGCATTCCTTATCATCCTGAACAAACTTTCCATCAGCGATATACTGCTTAATAAGTTCATCAGCCTTATCATATACTCTGTCATCATAGGTTGACACTTCATCCGAAAAATGTGTCTCAGCCCTGTCTATACCCAAGAAACTAAGTGGATTAGCATCCACAACAATCTTAGCCTCAG
>DCJA01000003.1:0-1319 GCA_002317175.1 Lachnospiraceae bacterium UBA1712
GCTATTAAGATATTTGCGATTAGTATTGCAATGGCATAAACAAGCAAATTCGACAGGTTAATTATTCGTTTAATATACTTATCCTGTTTCTCTCCTGGATATCGTTCATCAATATCATTTATTACAATATGTTTTGTTTTTCTTGTCAAAAAAACAAATAAACTTCCAAAGACAAAAAATGCCACAATACTAGCAATTGTCTTGTAATGGATAAACGAAACTACGCTTTCAGTGCACAGCAAAAACGAAAAACCATACAAGAAAAAATATAGTTTATTTTTTATCTTTTCCATATTTTCTATTTTACTCAATTAATCTCCTTCTACAGCAAAATTGGAATTATTTATTTAAACTATTATTTGAGCTCCCGAAACTCCTCCTTTGCGAAGCCTCCAAATATAAAACCCTATTGTTTCACGCATGACCTCTAGCTTTTCTTTTATTTGGCTAAATCTATCCTTCATATTGCTCATCACAGCAAATGATATGTATTCTAATCCTCCTCACCGGGACACATGGCAAAGAACACATAATTGCCCAGTTTAACACAAACTGTCTCCGCTGCCTCAGTACAAATATTCCAGCGTGGATCAGCAACAGATTTGAGCTTAGTCATAAGTGTATCAGCATCTTCCGTCTCAAATATATATCCCACAAATGCAATGGATCCAATCATAGGCGAAAACTGAACACCTTTACTAAACCAGGATCTAGCGGTTCACTAGTTTTCAATAAAGCCGCCTTATAATAGCATTAATCCCATTATAAGCATCCAAACATATGCACATGTCTTCGGTATCATTAGCATACCAAGCTTAGGCTTCTTCTTTGCACCCCATACTACTGGGATATAGCATCCAAATGAAATTATTATTGCAATTATCATCTTATATAATCCAAAGTTCCCTGTATTACCGGAAATTGCATAAAGAACAATAACTCCTATACCCGTAAACAAAAAAATAGAATTTCTTATAACAGATAAAGTCATACTTCCTTCTCCTGTTATCCAATGGTTCTGTGGAAGCAAGCAAACAGCTATTCGTAATGATGCAGATATCCAAATTAATAACTCTACCCACAATGGGGCCAGAAGTTCAGGAAATGTCGCCTTCCAGACATAAAGAAGTATTATATAAAATATTGTCATAGTAACTGATGAAATACCCAACCCAAGTCCCATATATCTTTGTACCTTCTCACTAGGGCCCTTAATAGCACGTATAATTCTCGGCACAAGATGAAATGCATCTCCTGCCATAAGTGTAAATGCAAGTATTCCATATAATATAAAAAGAATATTTCCATTTGATAGAGCA
>DCJA01000003.1:1456-17013 GCA_002317175.1 Lachnospiraceae bacterium UBA1712
ACAATTATATTACTATTCTATAATAGACATTAACTTTTCTCCAGTTAACCCGCTAGATTTTATTGCAATAATTGAACATTTTAGATTGCGACATTTCAGATATAATAGAATACACTAAAAAAGCCCTGAAATACGGCATTTCAGAGCTTTTTTGAGTGTTATTATTTTAGCAGGGGATGAGAGAATCGAACTCCCACCAAAGGTTTTGGAGACCCCTATCATACCATTTGACCAATCCCCTGTATATGAGCTTCCATACTGATGAATCAGTTTGGTACTTGGTTAAACCTTTTGCGCTCAACAAATGGTATTATATCAGAGCCTCCGCACTTATGCAAGTATTATTTTATAAATTAAAGCATTAAGTTGTATACCTTAATAACATCTTCTTCAGACATTGTTGTGAAACCATATACAAAACCGCTTCCACTACCATCACCGTAGCATGCAGTATGTGCAAGTTTTTCTATATCCGCTTTCTTTGCACCAAGTTCTGCAAATGTAAGTGGCATGCCAATCCCCTTAAGATATGTCTTAAGAGCTTCAATGCCAGCCTTAGCAGCTGTTTCATCATCAGCCTCCTCAACATTCCATACTCTTCTGGCTATTGTAGCAAATCTCTTTACATCGTGAGACATTGTATAAGTAAATACCGCCGGCATAACAACTGCAAGGCCAGCACCATGTGCACAGTCATATTCAGCTGAAAGCTCATGCTCAAGGTTGTGACTTGTCCAATCCTGGCTTCTGCCTACACCGCAGATATTGTTATGAGCTACCATACCTGCCCACATAATATTTGCACGTGCATCATAGTTGTTAGGATTCTCTATTACTCGTGGTCCTTCATGAACCATAGTCATAATAAGAGCCTCTATTAATCTGTCTGTACACTCTACTTCAGCAGTATTTGTAAGGTATCTTTCATACAGGTGAGCAATGATATCTGTTATACCACATGCAGTCTGATATGCTGGCAAAGTCTGAGTAAGTGCCGGATTAAGCACCGAGAACTTAGGGCGAATTGCATTACCAGATGCTCCTCTCTTAAGCATGCCCTCTTCCTTTGTGATAACTGAATCTGGTGAGCCTTCACTACCTGCTGCAGCAATTGTAAGTACTGTACCTATTGGGAGTGCATTTTCAATTCTCTTACCTTCATAGAAATCCCAAAAATCGCCATCATATACAACTCCTGCGGCAATTGCCTTAGAAGAGTCTATTGTGCTTCCTCCTCCTACTGCAAGAATAAAATCTATACTCTCTTTTTTGCATAGTTCAATGCCCTGATATACAAGTCCACTTCTTGGGTTAGGCATAACACCTCCAAGTTCACAGTATGGAATTCTTTCTGCATCAAGGGCCTTCTTAACTCTGTCTAAAAGACCAGATTTGACAACTGATCCACCGCCATAATGAATAAGAACCTTTGTACCTCCAAACTGCTTTACAAGTTTACCCACTTCACTCTCTTTATTCTGTCCAAATGCGAAATAAGTAGGTGCATAAAAGTCAAAATTTTCCATTGTAATCTCCTTTTTATACTCTGTATGCTATTAATAGAATATGTATCATTTTAAAAATGGCTGTGCATCATGTTACTTGTATAGTCAGCCAAGCTCAGCCTCAAATCAGTTCCATTGCCTCAGAGATATTCTTTACTCCAATTATCCTAATTCCCTTAATCTCCTTAACTGCATCCATACAGCTTTCAGGTACGACACAGGTCTTAAATCCCAGCTTTTTAGCCTCTGTCACACGAGCCATACACTGCGATACTGCTCTAACTTCTCCACTCAAGCCGACTTCTCCAAATGCAATCATCTTATCATCTATTGCTCTGTTTCTAAAACTTGATACGATTGCCATTACGATTCCAAGATCTATTGCAGGCTCATTGATCTTGATTCCTCCAGCTATGTTGATATAAGCATCCTGATCAGACAACTGCATATTAAGTCGCTTCTCCAATACTGCCATCAGAAGATTAAGTCTGTTTGTATCACTGCCTGCAGATTGTCTTCTTGGGAACCCAAAGCTTGTTCTTGCCACCAGTGCCTGTATCTCTACAAGAATAGGTCTGGTTCCTTCCATCGAGCATGACACAATTGAACCAGATGCACCTTCAGGCTTGCCATTTAGCATATATTCTGAAGGATTTTTCACTTCTGATAAACCTGTATTATTCATCTCGAATACACCTATCTCATTGGTAGAGCCAAATCGATTCTTAACAGCTCTGAGTATTCGATATGAAGCATGCCTGTCTCCCTCAAAGTACAACACTGTATCAACCATATGCTCCAGTACTCTTGGGCCAGCCACAGTTCCTTCCTTGGTCACATGGCCTACTATGAATACACTTACGCCCATATCCTTGGCCACGCGCATCATCACAGAAGTAGCCTCTCTGACCTGAGATACACTTCCAGGCGCCGAACCTATCTGCTCATCATACATGGTTTGTATGGAATCTATCACAGCCACATCAGGCTTCGCTCTCTTGATAACTTCTTCGATGCTCTCAAGATTAGTCTCACAAAGCAGCTTAAGTTTCTCATTCATATCTCCTAACCTGACTGCTCTGAGTTTGATCTGACTAAGACTTTCTTCTCCAGATACATACAATACTGATTTGTCCGCATCTGATAATTTCTTACATACCTGTAGAAGAAGCGTAGACTTGCCTATTCCTGGATCGCCACCAACCAGTGTAAGTGAACCAGCTACTATTCCGCCCCCCAGTACTCTGTCAAGTTCTTCTATTCCTATAACAGTCCTATTCTCACTCTCTGTACTTATTTCACTAAGGCAAACAGGCAAAGCAGTCTGCTTAGTAGCCTTCCCACCTATAGAGGCTATTGCTTTCTTATCCACTTTTTCCTCTACAAAGCTGTTCCAGCTTTTACATGCCGGGCACTGTCCCATCCACTTGGTGGATTCAAAGCCGCATTCATTGCAAAAATATACTATGCTATCCTTCTTGGCCATCTATTCCTCCAATATACAAAACACTAGATAAAGTTTATGTATAAAATATGCCTGTCCATTATAGGACAGGCATAAATGATTACTTCTTAATAACTACTGATTTCTTTCCTTCACTTAAATCCACACAGAAGTTAAGCTTGCCACCAAGATTTGTCTTAACCTTGCCAATGCTCTCACCGTCAATCATAACTTCATATTCAGTTTCATCAGCGAGACCTACTGTAATCTGTGCCTCTTCATCAGCACTACCTTCAACACTAAATTCAACACCATCAGATGTCTCTGCAAAATTATATACGCTTGTTCCTGGAACTGATTCATATACGAACATTCCATTCTTCTCAAGCTTTGTAATCTCCTTAAATGTCTTAACCTTCATAAGATTGCCGTCGTATGGGAAATCCTCAACCTTAGATTTCTCAGGTAACTTAAAATCACCAAAGCTTAATGAGTTATCCGCCTCTACAACTATTAACTTGTCTGCTGCCATTATCTGCTATCCTCCGTACGAAAACAATGTTTTCGATTAACATTTTATGTTTAAATTATAACTGATTTAAATATAAAAAACTATAGCAAACAGTTTGTTTACTATAGTTTTTTTATAAAGAATATTAAATCTTTGTAAATGTGATTTTCTTATCCTTAAGACCTACCTTTACAGTATCCTTTGGCATTACATTTTTCATAAGAATCTGCTCTGCAAGAGAATCCTCTATCTCTGACTGAATAGCTCTCTTTAGTGGTCTTGCGCCCATCTTTAGATTAGTATATTTGTCAACAATATACTTCTTTACTGAAGGAGTGATGGTGAGCTTAATATCCATCTGCTTCTTACATCTGTCAATAAGATTCTTTGAAAGAAGCGTCACAATCTCATTCATATCTTCTTTGGTAAGTGCATGGAACACCATAATGTCATCAATACGGTTTATGAACTCAGGCTTGAACATCTTCTTAACTTCGTCCATAACGCCTTCCTTCATACGCTTATAATCCTTTTCTTCATCAGTCTTGCTGGTAAAGCCAAGATTCTTTGGCTCCATTATTCTCATAGCGCCTGCATTGCTTGTCATAATAATTACAGTATTCTTGAAGGATACCTTTCTACCCTTTGAATCAGTAATATGACCGTCATCAAGCACCTGAAGAAGGATATTAAACACATCTGGATGTGCCTTTTCTATCTCATCAAAAAGAACTACACTATATGGATTCTGTCTTACCTTATCTGATAGCTGTCCACCATCATCATGACCTACATAACCTGGAGGAGAACCTATCATTTTGGCTACAGAATGACCTTCCATATATTCAGACATATCTACTCTGATAAGCGATTCCTCTGAACCAAACATAGCCTCTGCAAGAGCCTTACTAAGCTCCGTCTTTCCTACACCAGTAGGTCCCAAAAACAGGAATGAACCAATTGGGCGCTTAGGATCCTGAAGACCTACACGACCTCTTCTCATTGCTTTTGAAATAGCTTCAACCGCTTCCTTCTGTCCTACAACTCGCTTATGAAGAATGCTCTCCAACTTTAATAATCTGTCAGCTTCTTTCTCATTGAGTTTTGCAACAGGAATCTTGGTCCAGGCAGCTACAGCTTCTGCAATTTCATCCTCACTAACTACATACTGTGCCTTTGCAGATGCTTTTGCTTCCTGCTTCTTAACTTTTTCAAGCTTCTTTATCAGTTCATCTTCTTTACGCTTAAGATCACCCGCCTGAGCAAACGCTTCAAGTTTGATTGCCTGCTCTATCTGACCATCAATTACATGTATCTCATCCTGAAGTTCATTAACTTTTGATGACTGTGAACTTGTCTGCAGTCTAACTGCACTGGCTGCTTCATCTATAAGATCAATAGCCTTATCAGGAAGATTTCTATCATTAATATATCTTGCTGACAGCCTTACAGCTGCTTCTATGGCAGAGCCTAATATAGTAACCTTATGATGTTCCTCATATTTGTGTACTATTCCCTTAAGAATACGAATTGCTTCTTCTTCAGTTGGTTCTTCCACAGTGATAGGCTGGAAACGACGTTCGAGAGCTGCATCCTTTTCAACATATTTTCTATACTCAGAAAGTGTAGTAGCACCTATGAGCTGTATCTCACCACGGCTTAAGCTTGGCTTGAGAATGTTGGAAGCATCAATTGCTCCCTCTGCTCCACCAGCACCAATAAGTGTATGGAACTCATCCAAAAACAGAAATACATTACCATCTTCGATGACTTCCTTCATTACCTTCTTAATACGCTCTTCAAACTCACCTCTGTACTTAGAACCTGCAACCATACCAGAAAGATCAAGTGTAAGTACTCTCTTATTCTTAACAGTATCAGGTACCTCCCCAGCAACAATTCGCTGTGCAAGTCCCTCAACTATTGCAGTTTTTCCAACACCTGGTTCACCAACCAGACAAGGATTGTTCTTGGTTCTTCTGCTCAATATCTGTATCAGTCTCTGAATCTCAGTATCTCTTCCAATAACAGGATCAAGCTTTCCATTTCTAGCAAGTTTTGTCAGGTCACGACTATACTGTTCCAGCATAGATGCACCATTTTTCTTTGCTGACTTAAGAGGCAGGTCCTCTTTGTAGAGATTGCCATCCTCACCCATAGATACAAGTGTCTCAGCATATACCTTTGGAAGATTGATTCCAAGGGTTATCATAAGTCTGGCAGCAACATTCTCTCCCTCTTTAATGAGCGCGAGAAGGATATGCTCCGTTCCAATTTTATCTGAATTAAATCTTTCAGCCTGCTTGTCCGCTTCCTCAAGCACTGTCATGGCACGTGGAGAATAGCCCTCCTTGTCGAGAACAGTAACTCCTGTATCAGGCGCCACAAAGTCCTTTACCAGTTCGGTAATGGTATCAATCTTGGCACCATTGGCAATAAGCACTTTAGCTGCCAGTCCTTCATTCTCCTTAACCAGACCTAGTAAAATGTGCTCAGTACCTATATATGCCTGCTGAAGCTTCTTTGCATATTTTTTTGCATGATTTAATGCGACTTTCGCATTTTCAGTAAATTCTCTCATATCTTTTCTTTCCAATAAACAAACAACCGGCCCAAAGACCGGTTATTTATTATGATTTATTTATCAATGTCAAGGAATTCAAATTCCATATCGTCATCAATATCAAGGAAGTTCTTTGACTGCCAAGCTTCTTTTCTATCCTCAGCTACTGCTCTGGATGGTCTTGTAAGTGAAGAAGCAGCTTTCTTTGTTTTATTTCTGCGAGATACTATCTTGATATCCTCATCATCAAGTTCCTCGTCATCTTCACTTTCAAACTGATTAACAGCTGCTCTTGCAGCTCTTCTTGGTGCTGGCTTAATCTCCTCTTCTTCCTCTTCGTCCTCATCATCTTCTTCCCAGTCTTCATAAGAATCTCTAAGCTTGAAGAGTAATACAGTAATAACAATAATAAGAATAAGAATAGCAACACCCATGATGATAATAATAGTCTTCATCTTTGAGCTTGATGTGCTGTCCTGAGCCTGCAGATTCTGGCTCTGCTGCATTACTGCAAAGATGTTATCAAGACTCTGTCTTGTTCCCTTAATGTGATCATAAAGGTACCACATCTCAACACCTTCATCATTGGCTTCATACTTCAATTCATAATCTTCGCTTACCGCTGCTGGAGCAGATGTCTCTTCATCAGCTATCTCTTCATCAAAGCCTTCATCTGTACCTTCTTCTGAGATTAGCATCAAATCATCTTCAGGAGCAGTCTCATCCTCACCAAGTTCTGAACCAGCATCTGTATCTACATAGTCAGATCTGATAAATCCAGTAACATTGTCAAAGCTTACCTGATACCAAATCTTACCATCATCACCTGTAGCCTGGCCTGTAATAGAAAGTGCCTGACCTGAGCTGGCTGTTGTCTTCTTGGTAGAATTAGTTGAAGCTGACTCTCTTACACTTACCTGATCCTTTGTAGAACCAGTTTTATACTGACATGGCTCAACAACTGTTGAACTAGCTTCTGATGCAGTTGAACTAGTTGTAGTTGTCTCTCCTCCTTCTGACTTAATATCACCAGATACATCTGTTACAAGATCGCCTCTGATATAACCAGTCTTATCACCTTCAACATATACCTTGTACCATGTATAACTTCCGTCGCTTGTAGAAGAAATAATATCAAGCTTTGCTCCCTTTGATGTACTTCCTACTACTTCTGCTGAAGTTGAAGCTGTCGCTCTGATCTTGGCAGCGCCCTCAGAAACCTTACATGTTCCTGCTGCATTTGCTCCAACTGTTCCTATATACATACCTACTGTTACGATAGCAACAGCAAGTAAACCTTTTACTGTACTCTGTAATTTCATCTCTAATATCCTTTCACACCCTGAAACCAATTATTATTAAGCTTCGTCAATTGCCTTACCAATATCACTACGCATATATTTGTTTTCAAATGTAACCCATTTGGTAGCTTCATAAGCCTTGGCTCTGGCTTCTTTAAGGTCTGCTCCTACTGCAGTTACGCCTAATACTCTACCACCATTTGTTACTATTTGTCCATTACTTTCCTTGGTTCCAGCATGGAAACAGTAATAATCTTCCTTACCTTCAAAGTTCTCAAGTCCTTCGATAACTTTACCTTTTTCATAGGCTACCGGGTATCCCTCGCTGGCAAGTACTACACATACTGCAGCGTTATCTTCAAACTGAAGGTCAATCTTGTCCAGTGTGCCATCTATACATGCATCAACTACATCCATGATATCATTTTTCATTCTGCACAATACGACCTGAGTCTCTGGATCACCAAATCTGGCATTATACTCAAGAACCTTTGGTCCATCAGGAGTAAGCATCAGTCCAAAGAAGATAACTCCCTTAAACGCTCTTTCCTCAGCTGCCATTGCATCTACTGTTGGCTGATAAATATACTTCTTACAGAAATCATCAACCTCATCTGTATAGAATGGACTTGGTGAGAAGTTACCCATACCGCCAGTATTAAGTCCCTGATCTCCATCAAGTGCTCTCTTGTGATCCTGTGCAGATGTCATAGTCTTAATTGTCTTTCCATCTACCCACGAGAGAACTGAAACCTCGCGTCCTGTCATGAATTCCTCTATTACCATAGTATTACCGGAATCACCAAAGTGCTTGTCTAACATAATCTCTTTTACACCAGCCTTAGCCTCTTCCAGCGTATTACAGATAAGTACTCCCTTACCAAGAGCAAGTCCATCTGCCTTAAGTACTATTGGCATCTTGGCTGTCTCAAGATATTCCAGTGCTTTCTGTGGATCATCAAAATTCTCATAAGCAGCAGTTGGAATATTGTATTTTTTCATAAGATCCTTTGAAAAGGCCTTACTTCCTTCAAGAATAGCTGCATTCTTTCTTGGTCCAAATGTTCTAAAGCCTTCTGCCTCAAGAACATCTACAAGTCCACCTACAAGTGGATCATCAGGCGCCACAAAAATCATATCAGGTTTGATTTCCTTAGCATAAGCAACAATCTTATCGAATTCCATTACTCCGATTGAGCTGTTGCATTCTGCAATCTGTGCGATACCTGCATTACCAGGTACACAATATATCTTATCTACTCTCTTACTTTTTTTCATGCTTACGGCTATGGCATGTTCTCTACCGCCGCCACCAATAATCAGTACTTTCAATTTAAGTCTCCTTATTCGATAACTAACTAATTACAGCCTTACCATCAACTACAGATATCTTTCCATTTGCAAACAAATCAATTGCCTTTGGAAGGATCTCCCACTCAGCCTGTTCCATTACACGCTGTTGTAAAAGCTTTGGCGTATCACCCTGCTCTACGCATACTGCTTTCTGTAAAATGATAGGACCAGTGTCTGTACCATCATCAACAAAATGAGCAGTTGCTCCTGTCACCTTAACTCCTCTGCCGAGTACGCCTTCATGCACCTTAAGTCCATAATAGCCTACTCCACAGAACGAAGGAATTAGTGAAGGATGAATGTTGATTATTTTGTTCTTATATTCTTTCACAAAAGCTACTGGAATATTTACCAGGAAGCCTGCAAGAACAACCAGTCCTGGATTCCAAGCCTTAACTGTATCAAGCAATGCCTGATTGAACTCATCCCTGCTAGCAAAATCCTTGGGTGAAACCACCTTAGCCTCTATACCAGCATTCTGTGCTCGCTCAATAGCCTTTACGCCGTAATTGTTGGATATTACACCAACTATCCTTGTGTTGCTTATCTCACCGCTTGCAATCTTATCAATAATTGCCTGAAGATTGGTGCCTCCGCCTGATACACATACCACTATGTCTAGCATAATGTTACTCCCTTATCGCCGTCTTTAATCTCACCAACAACATATGCCTTGTCACCTGCTGACTCAAATGCTGCAATAGCCTTGTCAACATCAGCTGCATCAACAGCTATTACCATACCAAGACCCATATTGAATGTGTTGTACATCATAGTCTCGTCAAGATCAGCAGTCTTCTGCATAAGTGTGAAGATTGGTGGTACAGGATATGAATCCTTCTTAATAACAGCATGTGTGCCATCCTTTAACATACGTGGAACGTTCTCATAGAAACCACCACCTGTAATATGGCTGCAGGCCTTTAGTGTAACACCAGCATCCTTTGCAGCTTTTAAAGCCTTAACATAGATACGTGTTGGAGCAATAAGAACATCACCAAGCTTTGCACCTAACTCATCATAATATGTATCAAGGCTTTCCTTTGTCATATCAAATACTTTACGAACAAGTGAGAAACCGTTGCTATGAACACCGCTTGAAGCAAGACCAATAAGTACATCTCCGCTCTTAAGGTTCTCTCCTGTAATAATATCCTTCTCATCTACGATGCCTACAGCAAAACCTGCAAGATCGTATTCGTCTTCTGGCATAAGTCCTGGATGCTCTGCTGTCTCACCACCAATGAGAGCACATCCAGACTGCTTACAGCCTTCTGCTACTCCCTTTACGATTGTTGCAATCTTCTCAGGGTAATTCTTACCACATGCAATATAGTCAAGGAAGAACAATGGCTCACCACCACCACATGCAATATCATTAACACACATAGCTACTGCATCAATACCAATTGTATCATGCTTATCCATCAGGAAAGCGAGCTTAACCTTTGTTCCACAACCATCTGTTCCAGATACAAGTGTAGGCTTTTCCATAGCCTTATACTTTTCCATTGAAAAAGCTCCAGCAAAACCACCTAAACCGCCAAGTACTTCTGGTCTGTTTGTTTCCTTTACAAAACCTTTCATAAGTTCAACTGATTTGTAGCCTGCTTCAATATCAACTCCGGCTTTCTTGTAATCCATAACGTTCTCCTTTAATATATAATGTTCTTTTATAAATATTCTTTACTTCTCATGAAACTGGCCATCCACTTTGTGACCGTCCAATATTACTTACTGTAGTTCTTATATCCAACTTCCTGAAGCTTAGCATCCTTGGCAACAACCTGCTCCTTAAGGCCTTCCTTATAGTCCTTAAGTTTTGTGAGCAATTCACTGTCTGAAGTAGCAAGAATCTTTGCAGCGAGTATACCTGCATTGGCTCCACCATTGATAGCTACTGTTGCAACTGGAATTCCGCTAGGCATCTGTACTATAGAGTAAAGAGAATCCTTACCACCAAGACTTGTTGTATGCATTGGAATACCAATAACTGGAAGTGGGAATATTGCTGCACACATACCTGGCAAATGAGCTGCCATACCAGCACCGGCAATAATAACCTTATATCCCTTTTCCTCTGCAGAATTGGCATAATCAAAGAACTCCTGTGGTTCTCTGTGCGCAGAGATAATATTCATATCATAACTGATTCCAAACTTATCAAGCATCTCAGCTGCCTTTGACATTACTGGCATATCTGAATCGCTTCCCATAACTATTCCAACCTGTGGCATGTTAAATCCTCCTCAATTAATTATTGTTGTTCAGAGGTTCATTGAGCTGTTCCAGACCAGCCAGAACAAATCTTCCCTCTCTGATAATTTCAATCTCATTTCCATCAGCTGTAACTGCACTCAGACTTCCAAGCTCATCATAAGGAATTGTAATATCTGTATGGCAGTTAAAATAAGCTTCTGCAGGATTTTCCTCTCTCTTTGCAGAGTATCTGTTTTCCTTGGCTACTATTCTCTTTCCATCAGGATTAAAGGTATCAACGTCCTCTTCATGAGAATAGCAGGTATCTCCAACTGCAAAGTGGGGTCCTGTCTTCTCTGCTATAAGTATAGGCATAATAGCCTCTAGTCCATATCTCTTAGTTACTGTATAAGCAACTGTGTTGGTTCCTATAGCAAATTCACCAAGTGGCAGTGTCTCATGATTAAAAAGCAGATAAGTATCTAAAAACTTCTTATTGGCCTCTGAATCCTCATAATTGCCACATGTTATATTATCTATGATTCCGTCCTTAAAGACTAGGGTCAAATCGACGAATTGAATGCCATTTAAGAATACTTCTTTGACATGTAGAACACCGTCTGTTCCCTCCAGTCTTGGAGAAGTAAATACCTCGCCAACTGGTATGTTTACATCCGCAACACAATTCTCAAATTTGGTCTCCTTATCCGCATCAGTTATGTCAACCAAATTAACCTTCAAATCTGTTCTGTTGCCATTCATTCCCTTTACCAGAACATACTCAGCCTTGTCCAGATTATCGATAATAATCTGCTGCATATCCCTGTACAATTCATAGTCAAGGGTATTGATTGCTATGGTCTCATCAAAGATATCTTCGAAGTTTGAACCGATAGCAGGAGTAGGAAAAGATATTATGGTAAAGCTTCTTTCCTCACCCTTAATATATCTGTTAAGAATCTCACCAGCTCTTGCACTATACTGTGTTAAAAGCTTACGCGTATCAGCATCCAGACTGGTCTTATCCGGATTATCTGCAGGCGTAAATGGTTTGTCACCAAAGCCCTCAATCACTGCTGGACCACCATATACTGCTGCCTCTTTCTCAATCTTCTCAAGCGCATCCCTGTAGCACTCAAGTTTTCTCTCCATAAAACCATGATCAAAGTATAGTACCTTGTCATGCTCATGATCGGACTCAAACTGCTTGTTAGGCATGCTGCATTCCAGTCCACGTCTGATGACACTTCTTCCAAGCATAAAGCTTGGTGAAGAATAGTGAATAATCGAATCAAGCCCTATTGCCTTAAAGTACTCAACTGCTTTTCTGACAACACGCTCGAAGCCCAGAAAATATCTCACCTCAACAGTCTTCTTTATAGATATATCCTTACCTGTAGCCGCAAAGCCCTTCCTGTATCCTTCGGTAAATGTAAAAGCCATCTTCTCTATATCGCTTTCAGGAAGTGATGCAATATAGTTTGCCATATTAATCTCAATATCTGTTATGTATTCGCCATAGTCATACAGATAGTCACTGTCTCGCAGATCTCCCTCCATAACAATGGACTTTGGTAGACTGTCTGTATTGGCAAATGAGTCTGATAGCGAATCTGTCAGCATTGAATCCAGATAGTCAAAAGCAAATGCTCTATAGCAGGCAAGTACAGTTGAACTATCAGGAGCTTCTGTCTGTTCCTGTATCGCATCTACAAAAAGACCATAAACCTCTAAAAACAGTTCCTCTCTGATAAGAACCTGCTCAAGATTCTGCGAATACGCATAGATAATACAGCTTCTTAACTCAGCATAAATAGCCGAAAGAACCTGTCCCATGTCTCTGCCAAATCTTCTGACAGCATAAGAAGGATTAAGGTAATTGTTCTCGTAATACTTAGGTCTGAGATCAATATAGAGATCTTTATTCAGCTGAATCTTCCTGTTCATGGATGTTTTATTCCAGGAACCATCAACCGCTGCCATAAGTATCTCATCTACAGTTTTCAAAAACAGAGCAGCCTGGTTGAAAAACGGATAATAATCATCTGCAATTTCGCATTTGTCACATACAGATTTTATTCTTTCTATCGCCAGCTCATGTCGTTCTAATAAGAATTCTAATTCTTCTTCATCAAAATGTCTTTTATAAGAATAACCCATATTCTCCTCTCGCAACATTCAGATTAAATGTCACTATTGAAGTATACTATTATGCTGTTTATATACCGTATGCCCCAGCATAAAGGACCATACTTACACCCAGTAACGCCATCAGATTAAGCACTATTCCAACATATGAGAAGAGGTGAAACTCATCCGGATTGGCCTTTGCTATATATCCAAGAATCAGCCCCACTGTAGAAAACAGAAGAATAACTGCACCTGTGGCCCCCAGTCTTTCAGTAGCAATTCCACCTATGACATAGGTACTGTATACAGCATAGGCAATCGCTCCAGTAGATATCAGTCCCAGTACTGTAGACATTATTGCCTGTGGTGAATGCTTTTTGTCGGTAAATAAATATTTTTTACCCATTAGTGAATTATCTTACTCCATACTCTGCATAGTATGCATCAATTCTTGCCTTAAGCTCATCATCAATGATTTTCTTATCAACAAGATATTCAACAACTTCATCCATAGATACGATTGCATTGGTATCAAAGCCATAAAGGTCCTTAATCTCATCAAGAGCACCCTTATCACCCTTACCTCTTTCGCATCTGTTAAGACTTACCATAAGTCCTACAATTGTCACATCACCCTGAGCCTTTACAATTGGAATAGTCTCTTCCATAGACTTTCCTGATGTTGTAACATCTTCAACAACTATTACTCTGTCGCCATCCTTAATAGGGCTTCCAAGTAAAATACCAGCATCACCATGATCCTTGGCTTCCTTACGGTTTGATACGTAGCGCTTCTCCTGTCCATACAGCTTGCTGTAGGCAATTGTAGTAGCAACACTGATTGGAATACCCTTATATGCTGGTCCAAAAATAACATCAAAATCATCACCATAGGTATTATGAATAGCCTCTGCGTAGTACTCACCCAGCTTCATAAGCTGTGTTCCTGTAACGTAGAGTCCTGCATTCATAAAGAACGGAGACTTTCTTCCACTCTTAAGTGTAAAATCGCCAAATCTGAGAACCTGACTGTCTAACATAAAATCAACAAACTGCTGCTTGTAACTTTCCATGATTAACCTCTTTCTAATAACTTAATGTCTTATTCTGATTATCCATTTTGTAGAAATTCATATTTAGTGCATTTTACTCACTACAAATACTTATTTTGAAGCAAGTGCCTGAGCAATATCCTGCTGCATGTCTTTAACTGCTGCAAGAGCTGCATCTGCAAAGCCTTCCTCACCATACTGAGCATATTTTTCCTGCTGATATGCACCAATAATACCACGGCTTGAGTTAACAATTGCACCAAGACCATCCTCATTGAAGAAATGAACAAGATCTTTGCCCTTACCACCCTGTGCACCATAACCTGGTACAAGAATAAAGCTCTTTGGCATAACCTTACGCATAATCTTTCCTTCTTCTGGATATGTAGCTCCTACTACAGCACCAACATATGAGTATTCATCTCCCATACAGTCCATAGCCCACTCATTAACCTTCTCACCTACAAGCTCAAAGAGTTTCTTGTCGCCTACAAGCTGATCCTGAAATTCTCCACTGCTTGGATTAGATGTCTTAACAAGTACAAATATGCCTGTCTTCTCTTCCTTACATACATCGATAAATGGCTTAACACCATCACTGCCAAGATATGGATTAACTGTTACAAAATCCTCTCCAAAGCCTTTGCATACTGTATTACCAATCTTTACGCTTCCCATATGACCAATTGCATATGCTGTTGATGTAGAACCGATATCGCCTCTCTTTATATCTCCAATTACAACAAGCCCTTTTTCCTGGCAGTATTTAACTGTCTTATCAAATGCCACAAGTCCAGGAATACCAAACTGCTCATACATAGCAATCTGTGGCTTTACTGCTGGTATATACTCAGCAATTGCATCTATTAATCCCTTGTTATATTCCCAGATAGCTGCTGCTGCCGCATCCATAGTCTCACCATGCTCTTTGACAGCCTTATCCATCAAAAACTTTGGAATAAGCTTCATGGTAGGATCAAGTCCTACTACGATAGGTGCATTTGTCTTTCTAATGTTAGCTACAAGCTTGTTAATCATATTATAATCTCCTCGTATAAATATTGGTTTACATAATTTAAATTAGAAACTGATTCACATAAACCTAACCAAGCACTACCAGTTTTCTGATAGTGCTTGAATAAAAATCTTTATTGAACAACCATACTGCGTTCTGTTGCGAACTTCTTGATATTAGAAGCATTAACATACTTCTTAAATCCATCCTTGTTCACCACAACCAGTGTAGGTGCCTGCATTATTCCATATTTACCAGCAAGCTCCATGTTCTCTTCTGCATCTATTGGAACATATCTTTCATTCTTAAGATATTCCTTAGCCAGCTTACAGTTTGGACAAGTCTTGGTTGTAAAGAGATACATCACATCGTTTGGTACATCAATATCAACCTTTGCAACATCATCATCCATATCTGTAAGTGTAACAACAGCTGTTGTTGGTCTCTTCAAAACTGATCTGTCTATATCATAAACTGTACGGTT
>DCJA01000001.1:0-508 GCA_002317175.1 Lachnospiraceae bacterium UBA1712
TGTACTTTCTGTGGGTCAATATCAGGCATTACTTTATCTGCATATGCCTGAATAGTATTTAAAAATTCAGCATCTTCTTTTGTCATATCATCTGCACTCCTTCATTAATTTACATCTAATAATGATAACACATTTATGCCTAAAGAAAAAGTAAAAACCCCTCTTGTAATTACAACAAGAGGGGTAACAAAAACATAATTAATTATTTAACAACACGAACCTTGAATACACCTTCAATTGCCTGAAGCTGTTCAACCATCTGTGCTGTTGCAGGAGACTCAATATCAAGAACAGTATATGCATAATCTCCTCTTGACTTGTTCATCATATTCTCGATGTTAATACCCTGATCACCAAAAGCAGCTGTAAACTTTGTAATCATGTTAGCAATATTCTTATGGCATATAGTTACTCTGCCTGCTGTTGAGCATACACCCATATCAACATTAGGATAGTTAACAGAGTTGATGATATTACCATTTTCAAGGAAGTTTCTTGTCTCATCTAC
>DCJA01000001.1:737-1502 GCA_002317175.1 Lachnospiraceae bacterium UBA1712
ATAGTATTCTTTGTAGCATCCATAAGAGGTACATGAATTGTAATAAAATCACATGTCTTAAAGATATCATTCATGTCTTTAACGATTTCAACGCTTCTTGAAAGGCTTAAGGCATTTGTAACTGAAAGATATGGATCATAACCAATTACATCCATACCAAGTGAATGTGCAGCATTAGCAACCTTAACGCCGATAGCACCAAGACCAATTACACCAAGCTTCTTGCCTTCGATTTCAGTACCAGCAAAAGCTTTCTTAGCCTTCTCTGATGCCTTAGCGATATCTGCATCTGCCTGATTATCCAAAACCCAGTTAATACCACCTGTGATATCACGGCTTGCAAGTAACATACCTGAAATAACAAGTTCCTTAACAGCATTAGCGTTAGCACCTGGAGTATTAAATACAACGATACCTTTTTCTGCACACTTATCAAGTGGAATATTATTAGTACCAGCACCAGCTCTTGCTACACAAAGAAGCTTATCAGAAAGTTCCATATCATGCATTACTGCTGATCTAACAAGAATACTTTCAGCTTCCTCAACATTTTCTGTCTGGCAGTAATCTGTCGAAAATCTGTCAAGACCAATACTTGCGATTGGATTTAAACAGTTATACTTAAACATCTTAGTTTTCCTCCTCATACTTCTTAAGGAAATCAACAAGAGCCTGAACACCTTCAAGTGGCATAGCATTGTAAATAGATGCTCTTAAACCACCAACACTCTTATGACCCTTAAGGTTATCAAAACCTGCAGCCTT
>DCJA01000001.1:1591-1893 GCA_002317175.1 Lachnospiraceae bacterium UBA1712
TCTTTCTCTACTGTACCATTGAACATCTTGCTGTTATCAAGGAAATCATAAAGAATAGCTGCTTTCTTCTTATTAATCTCGTTCATGGCCTCAAGACCACCAATTGACTTAAGATATTTGAATACCTTACCACATACATAAATACCCCAGCAGTTTGGTGTATTGTACATAGATCCATTATTAGCATGAGTATCATATCTCATATATACAGGTGTCTTTGGATCAAGATCTTCACGAATAAGATCCTCACGGATAATTACGATAGCAAGACCAGCAGGTCCAATATTCTTCTGAACACCACC
>DCJA01000001.1:2064-166090 GCA_002317175.1 Lachnospiraceae bacterium UBA1712
TCATCAATTGGAAGATCAGAACAGTCTGGAATATAGCTGTAATTCTTATCTTCACTTGATGCTACAACATTTACCTTACCAAATTTCTTTGCCTCTGTAGCTGCCTTCTTTGACCAAGCACCAGTTACGATGTAGTCAAATGTACCATTTTTGCAAAGATTCATTGGAATCATGGAGAACTGTACAGTAGCACCACCCTGAATAAATAATACCTTATAGTTATCTGGAATACCCATAAGATCTCTCAAATCTGCTTCAGCCTCATCAGCTATCTGCTGAAATACCTTGGATCTGTGGGACATCTCCATTACACTCATTCCACTTCCCTTGTAATCAAGAAGTTCAGCCTGAATCTCCTCTAATACAGGTAATGGCATTGTTGCTGGTCCAGCTGAAAAATTATAAACTCTTGCCACTTTTTTGTTCCTCCTATAAAAACATATTATTAATTGTATAATATCGTGAATAATTGTACATTCACATCTTTAATGCGTCAATAGTTTAATGAACTAAAGCATGACGCAAATAAATTCTAATCAAGCTTTTTGTTTACTTCATTTTTCTTAAATGAATAAACAATAACTGGTGTACCAATTTCCAGATTTTCATAAATCTTCTGCATAGCATCATGTGGAGTATTGATACAGCCATGAGATCCATTGGTCATATACTCATTACCGCCGTATACATCTCTCCAGGATGAATCATGAATACCAATCGAACCATCAATAGCTACCCAGTAATTTACAAACACATGCCAGGTAGGTCCGTTCAGCCATTTATTTGGAATCATTGAATATACATAGCAAACTCTTGGCCAGGTACCACCTACTGCAGGGCCTCCGGATGTAATATCTGTTTCAACAAATATTTCTCCATCCTTGTAGTACCACATATGCTGTTCATCTATGCTTACTTCAATATAAGTATCTCCAAAATCATTTTTTTCTTTAAAATTGGCTTCATGCAGATAGACAGGAACTCTTGTTGAACTGGTCTGATTGCTGTTTACAAATTCCTTAAACCATTCCTGTTCTCTCTCAATATCTAACTTATTGCCGTAGGTAGCTTTGGTAACATATACAACTTTACCGCTATGAGTTTTAAAATACTTATTATTGAGAGTATTATATTCATCCAGAAATTGGGCGATAAAATCTGCAGCTTTTGCTTCATCTACAGTAAAGCAGATATCCTCAGTATCAATCTGCTTATAACCGATTCTTGTTATTTCTCTTTCTCCAGTATTCAGAAGAGACGCCCATTGACGTTTTGAAATTGTCTTCTTCTCTTTACCGAATATATAAGCTACATATTTTCGTTGGAATTCTTCTATCTTGTTATAATATTCAACAAGAGCCTCTTCCTCTTTCGTATATTCATACGAATCATAAAATTCATCTGATATCGTTATATTAGTCTCACCTGCAGCAATCTGCGATAAAACATATTCTCTTGCAGACTCAGCCTTTAAAACAGACTGATCCTTGTCGTGTAATACATATCCATCATCAGATAAATATATATATACATCATCGCTTTTTACTTTTTTCTCTACAAGTCCTATGTTTTCAAGTTCTTTTATAAGTTTTTCTTCATCATAGCTAATATCTGGCACGATCTCAGTAAAATCAGCACCTTTTGTAAGCATTTGAGGCCAAAGAAATGCATTCTGTTTTGACAGAACATTCTTTACCTTATTTGAAAAAGAAACACTATAATCAATGTTTTCTGGCAAAATCTCATAGTTTTTGCCTTCAAAGATAATATTATAACTTACGCCCTCATAATTCTTATATAATAGCTCTTCAACCTGTTCTGCAGTCATTCCTGTACAGTATATGCCATTTATATAGCTCCCATACAGAAAACATTTTTCATTCTTAGCAGACTGGTATCTTTGTCCATCAGAAGTTATATAACTTCCAGGATGCGAATAATAGTAGGTCATCCCTAAATAAAAAATTACCAGCCCTGCAACTACTACAGATAAAAATATAAGCGCGTTTTTTGACGCTTTTGACAACTCACTACACCCCTGCTACTGTCTGTTTTTTAAATCTTCCTCATCGAAAACTTCAGAAATAGGTGCACCTGCTGGAACCATTGGGAACACGCTATCATCCTTTTCAATAATACAGTTAAGAACGACTGGCTTTCCAAGCGAAATTGCCTTTTCGAGAGCTGGACCTACTTCTTCCTTCTTTGTCACAAGAATAGCTTCACATCCAAGGCCCTCAGCAACCTTACAGAAATCAACCTTATCTTCAAGAACTGTATTGGAATATCTATGATCATAGAACAGGGTCTGCCACTGTCTAACCATTCCAAGAACATGATTGTTAATAACAACCTGAATTATTGGGATATTGTATCTGCTGGCAGTTGCAAGTTCATTAAGATTCATTCTAAAGCAGCCATCACCACCAACATTAATACAAATCTTATCTGGATTACCAACCTTCGCTCCAATGCATGCTCCAAGACCATATCCCATAGTTCCAAGACCGCCACTTGAAAGGAAAGTTCTTGGCTTTGTATAGTGATAGAACTGCGAAGTCCACATCTGATGCTGTCCTACATCTGTAGAAATAATAGCATCGCCCTTAGTAACTCTGTCTATTTCCTCAATGATATATGGACATGTAAGTGCTGACTTATTATATGTAAGTGGATACTTATCTTTTAGTTCTGCAATATGCTCCATCCACTCTTTATGCTCGATCTTATCAAGTTTAGCAAGAACAGCTGCTAACGATCCCTTCAGGTCTCCAACAACGCTTGCTGTAGTCTTAATATTCTTATTAATTTCAGCTGCATCCACATCAAAATGAAGAATCTTGGCATTCTTAGCAAATTTCTTAGCATTACCAGTAACACGATCAGAGAATCTGGCACCAAGTGCTATAAGAAGATCACACTCAGTAACACCGAAATTACTTGTTTTTGTACCATGCATACCAATCATACCTGTATATCTTGGTGAATATGCATCAAAAGCACCCTTTGCCATAAGAGTATCGCATACTGGTGCATCAATAATATCAGCAAGTTTAGCAACTTCTTCAGTTGCATTTGCAATAATAGCACCACCACCAACATATATATATGGTTTTTTAGCTTTCTTAATAATCTCTACAGCTTTATCAATATCAGCTTCAGAATAATTAACGATCTTTTCAGGAACCTTTAATGCTTCAGCTTTATAATCACAGACTGCTGCTGTAACATCCTTGGTAATATCTACAAGTACAGGACCTGGACGACCGCTTTTAGCGATTTCAAATGCTCTTCTTATTGTTTTAGCAAGAATTTTAACATCTTTTACAATAAAGCTATGCTTGGTAATAGGCATTACTACACCAGCAATATCAACTTCCTGAAATGTATCCTTACCAAGAAGTGGCAAACCAACATTGGCTGTAATAGCTACCATTGGCACACTATCCATATATGCTGTAGCAATACCTGTAACCAAATTAGTGGCACCTGGACCACTTGTAGCCATACATACTCCAACCTTGCCTGTTGATCTTGCATAACCATCTGCAGCATGACTTGCGCCCTGCTCATGACTGGTAAGCACATGATTAATCTCAGGATGTTTATATAAAGCATCGTATATATTGAGAATTGTACCGCCTGGATAGCCAAACACAGTATCAACTCCCTGTTCTTTCAAACATTCAATAACAATTTCTGAACCCGTTAACTGCATATTAATCTCCATTTCAAATTATTGTGGTAATTCAAGAACCGCACCTCTGTTGCCTGAAGTAACAAGAGCACGATATCTCTTAAGATATCCCTTGAGTTCACCTGTTTCTTTAGGTGTCCAGTTCTTCTTTCTTTCTGCCAGAACTTCATCTGAAACCTTAACATTAATTGTATTTGCAGGAATATCAATTGCAATGATATCTCCTTCTTCAATAAGAGCTATAGGACCTCCAACTGCAGCTTCTGGAGAAACATGTCCGATGGAAGCACCACGGCTCGCACCTGAGAAACGTCCATCTGTAATAAGAGCAACACTGCTTCCAAGTCCCATACCAGCAATTGCTGATGTTGGGTTAAGCATTTCTCTCATACCAGGACCACCCTTTGGACCTTCATATCTGATAACAACAACATCTCCTTCTACAATCTTTCCGCCCTTAATAGCAGCGATTGCATCTTCTTCGCAGTCGAATACTCTTGCTGGGCCTTCATGAACAAGCATCTCAGGAACAACTGCAGATCTCTTTACAACGCAGGTATCTGGAGCGATGTTACCCTTAAGGACTGCTATACCACCAACCTCACTATATGGGTTATCAATTGGTCTGATAACTTCTGGATCAAGGTTAACACATCCTTCGATATTCTCTCCAACAGTCTTTCCTGTAGCTGTAATTATATCTGTATAAAGAAGTCCCTTCTTATTGAGCTCGTTCATAACTGCATATACACCACCAGCCTCATTGAGCTGTTCCATATATGTATGACCAGCTGGAGCAAGGTGACAAAGGTTTGGTGTCTTAGCACTAAGCTCATTAGCAATTTCAAGATTAAGATCAATACCACACTCATGAGCAATTGCTGGAAGATGAAGCATTGAGTTAGTTGAACATCCAAGTGCCATATCAACAGTAAGGGCATTAAGAAATGCTTTCTCAGTAAGAATATCTCTTGGTTTAATATCCTTTTCAATAAGTTCCATAACCTTCATACCTGCATGTTTAGCAAGTCTGATTCTTTCAGAATATACAGCCGGAATGGTACCATTTCCCTTAAGTCCCATACCAATTGCTTCTGTAAGACAGTTCATGGAATTAGCTGTATACATACCGGAACATGAACCTGCTGAAGGACAAGCCTTACATTCAAATTCATATAACTTCTCTTCTGTGATCTTACCAGCTGCTTCAGCGCCTACTGCCTCGAATAATGAGGAAAGTGATGTTCTTTTTCCATCAACATGACCTGCAAGCATTGGACCACCTGATACAAATACAGTTGGTACATTAACTCTTGCAGCAGCCATTAACAGACCTGGAACATTCTTATCACAGTTTGGAATACATACCATACCGTCAAATCTATGAGCTTCCATCATACATTCTGTACTGTCTGCTATAAGGTCTCTTGTTACAAGAGAATATTTCATACCAACATGGCCCATGGCAATACCATCACATACAGCGATTGCCGGGAACATAACTGGTGTACCACCCGCCATTGCTATACCAAGCTTTACAGCTTCTGTAATCTTATCCAGGTTCATATGTCCTGGGACAATCTCATTATAAGAACTAACAACAGCAATTAAAGGCTTGCTCAATTCTTCTTTTGTGTAACCAAGAGCATTATAAAGTGATCTGCCTGGCGCTGCCTGTTTTCCTGATTTTGCTTCATCACTACGCATAATAATCAACCTCCAAATTAATCCTATATTCTTTCAGCAACAAGATCACCCATTTCACTACAGGTAACCTTCTTTAAACCATCAACATATATATCCCCTGTTCTGTAACCTTCATCAAGGACCTTGTTGATTGCTGCTTCAATATCATCAGCTTCTTTACCAAGATCAAATGAAAAACGTAACATCATTGCAGCACTAAGTATTGTTGCAAGAGGATTGGCAATATTTAAACCTGCGATATCAGGAGCTGATCCATGACTTGGCTCATAGAGACCAAACTTAGTATCGTTCATGGATGCAGAAGCTAACATTCCAATAGAACCAGTAACCATGCTGGCTTCATCCGAAAGAATATCGCCAAACATATTCTCAGTTAAAATTACATCAAACTGAGTTGGATCCTTAACAAGCTGCATAGCACAGTTATCAACAAGCATATGTTCAAGAGTTACATCAGGATAATCCTTAGCCACTTCATTGGTAACCGCTCTCCAAAGTCTTGAAGAATCCAAAACATTGGCCTTATCAACGCTGATAACCTTACTTCTTCTTGCTCTTGCTACTTCAAACGCCTTAATTGCGATTCTTCTAATCTCTGACTCAGAATATGTAAGAGAATCAATAGCTTTTTTCTCGCCATTCTCTTCAATAGTCTTTCTTTCACCAAAATAAAGACCACCTGTAAGCTCACGCATAATCAACATATCAAAGCCCTTGTCTGCCATTTCCTTTTTAAGAGGACAAGCATCAGCAAGCTGTGGAAATAATACTGCTGGTCTTAAATTGGCAAAAAGATTAAGCGCTTTTCTAATCTTAAGAAGCCCTGCCTCAGGTCTGTCCTTAGGATCAATCTTATACCATGGTGAAGTATTAGGATCACCACCAATTGAACCCATAAGAACTGCATCACTAGCTTTACAGGTTGCAATAGCTTCATCTGTAAGACTTGTTCCGTGAACATCAATTGATGCACCACCCATCAGAACATCAGTATAATTAATATTATGATTATACTTTTCACATACTTTATTTACTACCTTAATGGCCTCATTGACTATCTCAGGGCCAATTCCATCACCACGAATTACCGCGATATTCATATCCATTGCATTTTCCTCTTTCCTATAAAAGTAATAAATCATCAAAAAATGACAAATAAATCCAATTAGAAGGTATTATAGCAAAAAATACATTATTCGTAAAATGTACATTATTCATAAGTAGCTATAACTTCTAGTAATATCTAGTCTAAAAAAGACCACTGATAAACAGTGGTCATCTTTTATAATTTATTCAGCTGTACTAGCCTTTTCTATCTGTTTGATCGCTGATTTTTCCATTGGGATACGACAATTCTTATTATTACCAAATTCTACTATAACTGAGTCATCATCAATATCAATGAGTACACCATAAAAACCGCTTGTAGTAAGAACTGTATCGCCAACTTCCATGTCACTATGCATAGCAGCAATTCTCTTCTGTTCTTTCTTCTGTGGCTTAATCATTAAGAAGTAAATAAAAGCACCAAAGAATAAAATATAAATAACAATTATAATTCCACTTCCCATTGCTGATCCAGCCTGTGCAGAAGCATCAGCAGTTAATAACAATCCGTTCATAAAAACCTCCATATTAAGCTTTAAAGCCAATAAACACATATTACATTATAATCCCTGATTAAACAAGTCGAGTTTTCTCTTTTTGTAAGAAGCAAATTCGTGATTATCAAGAGCATTTCTTATTTCTTCCATAAGAGTATTATAAAAATACAGATTATGAAGAACACAGAGTCTCATACCAAGCATTTCTTTGGCTTTAAGAAGATGTCTGACATAAGCTCTTGAGTAGCGCTGACAGGTTGGACATCCACAGCCTTCTTCAATAGGTCTGTCATCCAGTTCATACTGTTGATTAAAGAGATTAAGCTTGCCATGATTCGTGTACACATGTCCATGTCTGCCATTTCTGGATGGATATACACAGTCAAAGAAATCAACACCTCTTTCAACAGCCTCAAGAATATTAGCTGGTGTACCTACTCCCATAAGGTAAGTTGGCTTATCCTTAGGTAAAAATGGAGTAACCTCTTCTATTATAGAATACATCTGTTCATGACTTTCACCAACAGCCAGTCCACCTATCGCATAGCCATCCAGTTCCATTTGTGCTATCTGTTTGGCATGATCAATTCTAATATCATCATATATAGCGCCCTGATTGATACCAAAGAGCAACTGTTCTTTATTAATTGTATCATCAAGAGAGTTAAGCCTGTTCATCTCAGCCTTACATCTTTCAAGCCATCTTGTAGTTCTCTCAACACTAGGTTTAACATAATCTCTGCTAGCCAAAGCCGGAGCACATTCATCAAAAGCCATAGCGATTGTAGAAGCCAGATTAGATTGAATTCGCATGCTTTCTTCAGGTCCCATAAAGATTTTTCTGCCATCCACATGGGAATTAAAGGTTACACCTTCTTCTTTTATCTTTCTAAGTCCTGCAAGAGAAAATACCTGGAAACCACCTGAATCAGTTAAAATCGGCTTGTTCCAGCTCATTAATTTGTGTAAGCCACCTAACTGTTTAACTTTTTCATCTCCGGGTCTGACATGCAGATGATAAGTATTAGACAATTCAACCTGACATTTAATTCTTTCAAGATCCTCTGTAGATACAGCTCCTTTAATAGCAGCCACTGTTCCTACATTCATAAATACAGGAGTCTGAATAGTACCATGAACAGTTTTGAATTCTGCTCTTTTAGCATTGCCTTCTGTTGTTAATATCTTATATTCAGCCATATAAATCTACTTTCATTAACCTAACTTGTGGAAGATAATACAATTAGGCTTCTGAACCTTTATCTCCTTTTGATTCATCATAAGAAGTCCCTTCTCAAGATCTACGCCAAAAAAGGTAAGGGTATCTGATTCATGATTAAGGCTTACAAGGTGTTTGTTATCTGGGAAGAGGCAGGCATCCTTTGGATAATCACCACTGATTGGAAGGCAAAGAACCTTACTCAATTCGCCAGTACTATTATTAATCTCATAAATAACTACACTGTTGTCTCCAGCATTGGAGCTAACCATGTATTTACCATCTTTCGAAATACTAAGTGCAGACGCAGCAGAACCCTTGGCATGATAGTCATTAAGGGTACAGATTGACTGAATCTTCTCAAATTCAGGAGCGCCAGCCTTATTGCTATAACTATATACATCAATCATATTGCTAAGTTCGTGAACGATGTACATAAACTTGCCATCTTTCGAAAACTTAATATGTCTAGGCGCGGATTCCTGATCGGAATGAATAATATCAATAAGTTTAAGCTTACCTGTTTTCTTATCGACAGTATATACATCCACAAAATCCATTCCCAAATCAGCTGCACAAAGATACTGATTATCTCTCGTCATCTTAACGCAGTTAACATGTGGTCTGAAATTACGCTCAGCGACATTACCCCAGCCCTTATGAAATACTTCATCGCAAATACCATCGAAGCTTCCATCTTCCTTAAGCTTAAGAACAGTAATCTTTCCATCATGATAGCCAGCAACAAAAAGGAACTTATCTTCATAGTCTGTAGAAAGATAACAGCCGCGCATGCCATTAATACCTGTATTTCCAAGTACTGTAAGACTTCCATCCTTTTCAATGCGGTATGCCTCTACTCCGAAATCAGTAATAGAGTAAAGATATTTAGAATTATGTGAAATTGTAACATACGAAGAATTGGATATTTTAACCTTGTCCTTAAGAGTCAGCTTACCATTATCCAAATCCACATCATAAATATGAATACCGTAATTATCTCCCTGTGTATAGGTTGAAACATATGCAACGTATTTACTCATATTCACCCTCCGTACAAATAAACATCTATTTCACACAATTATAAAAAAAACAGGAATGTTTTACAAGTTAATCTAATAAGGATTTTAGGTCAAAGCATCTGACATTGGTCCACATTCTGTTAATTCTGGAATTGCTTTCATCATCAAAGCAGGCCATAACTACAGAACGATTTACTACATCCTTAGGAGGATATTGAGCATACAACTGTCTTTTGGTCTGATCTGGTGAGGTATAGATTGTATAATCCTCATCACCATCCTCTCCACCATAGAAGTAGCTTACATTGTACTCAACATATTCTTCTTCCTCTGGATCCACGCCATAATTCCAATCCATATAGTTGAATATCAAATCAGAATCGCCACCTGCAATAACAGATGTGTATCCAATATAATACATATTTCTTACAGCATTTTCAGGCATTGATACAAAATTAATAAAGCTTTCTGCGGCCAATTGCTTATCTGCATCATTCGCTATTCCATCCTTCAACATAACCCATCCGTCAAACCATAGATTTGAGCCCTCAGTTGGCACTGAATAACAAAGAGTTACATCATCTTCATCTGCCTGATCCATAGTGTACACGGCATCACCTGACCATTGTTCATTAGCTACAACCTTGCCAGTTACCATATCAGCTTTTCCACTGTCAGTTTCAAAAGAATATACATTATTCTTAATCTGTGTAAGTATGTCTTCAACATAATTAACTGTATCTACATCAGTTCTATTAAGCACTTCAGTCAGTCTGGCTTTATAATCATCTGAAGAAATAAATTCAGAAGAGGTAATCTCGTCATAAGAACCGTATGTTATAGCTGCAAAAAAAGCATCTCTTACACTGTCTTTTACAGTAATTCTTTTATCGAACTTCTTGTTAAGCATAAGATCCCAGTGTGAGGCTTCTTCATCAGATACTTCAAGCGGATTATATACCAGTCCAAGTGTTCCCCACATATATCCAGCCGCGTATTTACTAATAGACTGTCCTTCTATTGCAAGTTCATCATATACATTCTTGATATATGGCGAAACGCCTTTAGCATAATAATTTGTCTTTATATCCTGATTATAAAAATCACTTGAAAATGGAACCAGCATGTCCTCTCTCATCATTTTCATAATCATATATTCAGAAGGACAAACTAAATCATAAGAATCTCCTATTGTTAACTGATTATATAATTCTTCATTGGTACCAAAGGTAGAATATTCAACTTTTACTTTTTTGCCATAAGTATCGTAAAACCATTCCTCATAGTCTTCTACCATGCTGTTTTCACCAAAGATGTTATTGTCATCATCTATATCAATGACTTCTTCCTCATCCCAGTCACCTAAATCAATATATTCCTCCCAGTTACTTACACGAAGAACTATTGTATCAGCATCTGCCTGCTCTTCACCACAGGCCGTTAAGGAAAAAAGCATTGTTATAAGCATAGCTATAAGTAATATTCTGTTTTTCATGCTTTCTCCTTTTCTTTTTCTGAATTAATGTTCATTATCACAACAGCTATTACAACTGCAACAAACAAAAGAGCTGATAACGCCCAAAGAGCGGTCTTGATCTTAGTCTGAGAACCTCTTGTAGCATTAACAACATAAGTACTTATGGTGTCAAAGGTTGCTGGTTTGGTATAAGTAGCAATAAAATAATCATCTAATGATAATGTAATTGCAGTCATAAATCCAGATACAATACCTGGAACAATCTGTGGAATAACTACCTTTCTTAATGCCTGTGCTGGACTGCATCCCAAATCAAGGGCAGCCTCGTATAAAGCTGGGTCCATAGACTTTAATCTTGGTGTTACAGAAAGATATACAAAAGGAACACACAAAGCAGTCTGAGCAATAACAAGTGGAATATATGTTTCTTTATTCATATTGAACAAAACTATCAAAAGTATACATACCGAAAAACCAGTTACTACATCTGCATTAACAATAGGTATTTCATTAGCCAGCTCAAGTGCTACTCTGGATTTCTTTTTAGAATAAAAAGCACCAATTGCACCAGTTGTACCCAGCAGTACCGAAAGACATGCTACTGTAATGGCAAGAATAACAGTTCCAATCATCATGGACAAAAGAGCCTCTTCAGTGAAAAGAGTAACATAATTATCCAGAGAAAAGCCTCTTACGCTACCAATAATAGTTGAACTGGTAAAGCTGTAAAAAGTTAGTATCAATATTGGAAGATACAAAAAGGCGAGTACAAAAATTATAATAAAATGCTGTCCAAATTTTCTCATGATACTCTCCTTTCCCCATCTCCAGCAAGACGATTAGTAATAATAGTGAATAAGCCAATCAAAATAAGCAGGATGGCTGATATGATTGATCCATTATTCCAGTCGTAAGAGCTAAAGTAACTACCTATCAGAGAACCCATTATATAAGTTGAGTTATATACCATATCAAGCACTACATAGTTGGTCATTGCTGGTAAAAACACCATAGTAATACCACTAATAATACCAGGTACAGATAAAGGTAAAATGATCTTAATAAGAGTCTGGAAGCTTGTAGCCCCAAGATCTCTTCCTGCTTCTATCATGGAATCATCTAATTTAGTAAGCGAGTTAAACAAAGGCATAATCATAAATGGCAGGAAATCGTAAACCATGCATATGATTGTATTTGCAAACTGATGATAAGCAAGATTACCCTCTAATAATGTAAGTATTTCCTTTAATGCAGTAATTCTTAATGTAAAGTTAATCCACATTGGAAGAACAAATACCATAAGAAAAGAATGCTTTCTGCTATATACACCCTTGGCAAGTATAAGAGCCACTGGATATGCCATAAGAAGACATATCACAGTAACAACCACTGCTATCACAAGACTGTAGAGCAAAGTACCGATAGTTTTACTACTACTAAAGAAAAATACCAGATTATCAAATGATAAATGACCATCTGCATCTGTAAATCCATAATAAATAACAACCAGCAAAGGAAGGATAACAAACAATACTAAGAATATTGCATAAGGAATTGCCAGCTGTTTTCTGTCAAACTTAAACATTGTATTCCTCCTTTAACTATTCAGCCAGTTTGTACTGAAGCTTATCCTTATCTATGCTGACACCTACAGTATCACCCTGATTCCAGAGGTATTCATCATCAACAACATAATCTTCTTCACTTGCACTTCTGATTGTATAGCTATAATGATCACCGATGTAATAGAAGGAAATAATCTTACCAGATACAAGACCTTCCTTTGCATTATCAGACATTGTTGCATCTTCAGGATTATAGAAGGCAATTACCTTCACACCCTCAGTTACAAGAGTCTCACCGTTAACAGTCAGATTACCATCTACAACTGTTGCAGAAGGATATAATTTTCTGTAATCAAGATAAGTCTCAATATCAGCAAACTTAACAGCGATTCCATTATTCTCATCAAATGCTCCAAGTACACCTTCATAATGATTGAGCGCTTCATCATAAGGAATAATGTGAATATTGTCTGGAATCACATTAAGTCCAACCTTTGTTCCCGGCTCGTAATGTGCAAGACAATGAACTTCCATCTCATAATTGCCACACTGTACAAATGTTACGTAGAAAGTTCCTTTAAAGTCAGCACTTGTTACTTCGCCATCAAGCTGGCCCTTACCAGGAGCAACAACCTCAACATCTTCAGGTCTGATTACTGCATCTATCTTTTTACCCTTTTCAAAATCATCTACAGTCTGGAAAATGCTTCCTGCAAAAGAAGCCTTTTTTCCATCTTCCATAACACCATTGAAAATATTACTCTCACCAATAAAGTCAGCAACAAATACATTGGCTGGCTCATTATATATTTCTTCAGGAGTTCCAATCTGCTGAATTTCACCATCTGCCATTACCACAATCTTGTCAGACATAGTAAGAGCCTCTTCCTGATCATGTGTTACAAAAATAAAAGTAATACCGAGCTTTTTGTGCATATTCTTAAGTTCAAGCTGCATTTCTTTTCGCATCTTGTAATCAAGAGCGCTTAAAGGCTCATCAAGTAATAAAAGCTTAGGTTCATTGACAATAGCTCTCGCTATAGCAATTCTCTGCTGCTGACCGCCTGAAAGAGTATTAACGCTTCTCTTTTCAAAGCCTTCAAGATCAACAATTTCAAGAGCCTGCTTAACCTTCTGATCCATTATCTTCTTATCAGTCTTTTTAAGTTTAAGACCAAATGCTATATTATCGAACACATTAAGATGTGGGAATAAAGCATATTTCTGAAATACAGTATTAACCGGTCTTTTATCTGGTGGCAGCAAACTGATGTCTGCCCCCTGAAGCAGGATTTCACCTGCAGTAGGTGTATCAAAACCACCTATCATACGCAAAATAGTTGTTTTACCACAACCTGAAGGTCCTAAAAAGGTAACAAACTCACCCTCTTTAACCTCTAAATTGAATTCCTCAATTACATTAGTCTTACCATCGTAAGATTTTTTCACATGTTTTAATTCAATTAAATTTTTAGAAATCTCTGCCATTGGACTACACTCCTTTAATTTCAAACAATAAAAAACAGGCTGTGCGTAAACACAGCCTGAAAAATAAGTCTATTAGTCTTTTTCGGAACACAAGCAATAAGCCCTTCCCCAGCAAAAATCCGCTAATAATACGTATTGACCGTTTCAAGTCTGTGCAAAGCACATTCGGTTTTAAAGCAACCAACTTAAAAAACAGAGCTAATGCTCAATCAATAGGGTACAAATTGTACCAATCGGCAGTGGACCCGGCTGTCCGTATGGCCTCAACCCTTTAGGGGTGGTCCTTATTTCACTGGGATGCTATTGCAACCCTTAAAACGTTGATAGAATATCATTTTTAACAAATATTTGTCAACTATTATTTTAATATGAATTAAATGATAGATATATTTGATTAAAACGATAATTTTATATGATTAAAATAATAATTATATATATCTATGAAGTAATTATATATATCTATGAAGCAATGATCGTCATCCATTTCTGGCAGAAATCCTTAACCAGTTCTAAATTATTTTTATCATCAAACTCAGCTTTCATCGGCAAGAGTTCTTTTTTAACAAAGTTAAAAGTATACTCTTCACCTTTATACGCAAACATATGTAGCAAAAGCTCCAGCAAGACTTTAGTTTTTGTATGTAAAGGAGCAGGTTCCATACCTCTGTTATAGTACTCAAGCGGAGAAGACTGAGTATACCTGTCACCGTTATAAACCATACAGGCCGCTCTTCTGTCCATAAGCATCTCGACTATATACTTAACTGGCATTGGTGCCGGTAGCATTCCGTTTTTAGCTTCAATATTGTGAAGAGAATAATCAATCCAGTACTCATAATGATGCTTGTTTCGACCTTTATGATGCAGCCAGGCACTTGAATAGCCCCTGTCTTCACGTTCAGCATTATTGGGGCTTCTGGTGCCCTGATAATACTTTGCACCAACCCAAAACTCGGACGGACTATATTTACTCATATCATGCATAAGCCCCTGTCTGTAAAGACCAACAGCAAAGCACCCCTGTCTAACGAGTCTTTTATGTCTGGTAATAGTTTTAAAATGTGCAAATGCCCTCATTTTTTAGCAAGCATTATTGTAATGCTTCTCTCCTTAACTTCAATAGCTGGATGTTCGTCGCCAATCAGCTTAATGCTATCCTGCGCATCAGTTCTCGCGAAGGTTTCCCAACTATATCCTTTTGGCAACTGAGGTACAGCAAATTCATGACTGGTCCAGTGAAGATTAACTGCAACAAAGATAAACGCATCATCTCCACCGTATTCCCCACAATAAAGCATAGCAAACTGTCTGCTTAAAACATCAGTCTCTACCTTCCATAATTCCGAAGAATGATATGAAAGATCAGGATATCCGCAAGACAGATAATCGTTCATCTTATACGAATCTTTCATCCTAAATATTTTATAATTATTTCTAAGAGCTATCATTTGTTGCATATAGTCATAGATATCTCTATTCTTACTGAGTAGCGACCAGTTCAACCAGGTAATACTGCTATCCTGGCAATATGGATTATTATTGCCATTCTGACTGTTGCCAAACTCATCTCCAGCAACAATTAATGGAGTGGTTTTTGCAAGAATATTAAGCGTAATTGCATTTTTAATCTGACGCAGTCTGAGTTTTTTTACAGAGGCTCTGCTTGTTGCTCCCTCATAGCCACAATTCCATGAAGCATTATATATCACTCCGTCACGATTATTCTCACCATTAGCATCATTGTGTTTTCTGTCATAGCTCACAAGATCCATAAGTGTAAAAGTATTTCCATGGCTTATATAATGGATTTCTCCCATTTTATCCGGAACATTTTTCATATATTCCAAAGCTCTGCCAACCATACCTTCATCCGACTTCAGAAGTCTTCGCATATCATACATAAACTCATCTGTAGAGATTGCAAGGTTTTTATAGCTAGGTTTTACATTATATTCGTATATTTCATCAAGTGGAAAATGATCACATATGATTTTGGTATTAGCCAGCATTGGCTCAGTACCAATCAGGGCAAGAGGAAGCTTGTTGCCCATAAGATGAAAACCATCTACATGATATTCCTGCATCCAATATTTTAAAACTTCAAATATATAGCCCTGTTTAGTCTTATCAGGGAAGAAAAACTGTAAAATAACTTCAATACCATTATTATGAAGTTCTTTTACCATATCTTTAAAAGCGACATCTGCTTTAACACCCTTTGGAGCAAAAGCAGACTTAGGCGCAAAATAAAAACTTTCTTTATAACCCCAGTAATTTATCTTGGCATCGACTCCCTCAAAAGGTTTGACAGCAAACTCATTTTCTGCCTGTTTAGGGGCTTCAAGTTCAATAAAATTGTATACCGGCATCAACTCAACGGCATTAATTCCAAGTTCTTTAAGATAAGGAATCTTCTCAACAACTCCATCGAATGTACCAGGGCACTTCACATCACTACTTTTATGCTTTGTAAATCCTCTGACATGCAAAAGATATATAATCATGTCATTATATGCTATCATTGGATTCTTATCTTTAGCCCAGTCATATTCATCATGATAAATGCCAGCTTTAATTTCCTCAGGAATCTTCCCCCATTTTTCATTACCAATAATAATCTTGGCATAAGGATCATTTATAATAGCATCTTCAATATAGTAATTATATTCATATCTGTCAGCATCAAGATTACTTATCTTCATGCATCTGATATTACCAACTTTATTGGCACAACAGAAAGAAACGCGCCTTTGAGTTTTATTAATCTTATCGTACAGAATAACTCCACACTGTTTGTCAGTACTCATAACAACAGCAAAATTAACCTGCATAGGTCCTACGCAGGTTGCTCCAAGAGGATATGGTTTTCCATAAGATATCTTAATATCTTCCATCAGTAATCATCTCACAATTTATGAATTAATCTTCATCATACTCACAGTCATCAAGGAACTCGTCAAATGCATCACAAACAGCATCATATACATCATCATCCTCAATATACACAAGTTCAGGCTCTTCATTAGGATCATCAGGATTCTCTGAATACTCATAGAACCATACATCCTGATCCTCTTCATCTTCCTGACCTTCTGGAAGAAGTGCAATATATTCTTTACCATTAACTTCCAAAATAGTTATAACTTCACACATAACAGTTGAACCATCATCAAGATTCAACTCAACTTTCATTTCTTCTTCTGGTATATTATTCTCCATATTTCTGTCTCCTTTAGAAATAATAATTATCAAACAACTAAATTGATTTTATCGAATTATCGCTTTTTTTTCAACCTATAATGCCTGTTAAGAGTCGATTCAGTTCAAACACACTTCTTTTCTTACAGCAGCTCTTTAACAAATCTGCTTACCAGCATTATGTTATTTTTATTGCCTTCTTCATAGGTCATATATAACTCATTTTTAGCTCTGGTCATTGCAACATAAAGCATTCTTCTTTCTTCTTCAACAGCCTCCAAACTGATGCTTTTGCTACTTGGCACATCCCCCTCCATAAGGTAGGGAATAATAACATGATTAAATTCCAAGCCTTTAGAGGCATGAAAAGTCATGGCATAAAGCCCTTCGTGAGAGATATTCATGAGGTTTTTTTGTGAATTAATCTCCTTCAGGCGATTCGCAATTATTAATAATTCATCCATATCATTAATATGTCTGATTCTTTCCCTCAAAGTTTCCATATCATTTATATATTTTTTTAGCAGATCCTGTTTTAAAGCGCATTCTTTCATAATGTATTCTTCATATCCAATTACATGACAGAAGTAATTAAATGCACTATATGCGTCCATATTCATCATCTGCTTTAGATCATATTCAAGCTTTTTTATATTTTTCTGAACATATGCTTTTTCCTTGTAGAATCCTCTTAAGTAACTAAAATCAACATATGAACTCATTACAGAATTACGGTTAATATATCTTACCGGCTTATTCATTACAGGAATAAAATCCTCAGTCTTAATATCATCCAGACTTTTTGACATATTAAAGTAATGAATAAAATCATTAAATACCTGATTATCATAGGGATTGTCTAATTTCTCGGATACATTTATATGTATTTTCTTCTCTGCCATAAGTTCAACAAAATTATTCAGTCCATGATTACTTCTAAATAAAATCGCAGTATTTGTACCTTTATCCTTCTTTGAATTTAAAATATCGCATATATAAGTATTCTCGTCCTCTATTGTTTCAAAAGCTTTAATTACTATTTTTCCCTTACACTCTTTCCCAGCATATATATCCTTTTTAAAACGATTATGATTATTAGCAATAAGTCTAAAAGCCGCATTTACAATAGTCTCATGAGATCTGTAATTACAGGAAAGCTTTATAAGTCTTGTATTAGGGAAATCACTGCTGAAGCTTTGCATTATGTCTGGATTGGAGCCCCTGAAGCCATATATTGACTGATCATCATCACCTACAGCAAATATATTATCGTTATAAATAAGCTTTTTTAATATTTCGTATTGAAGATCATTTATATCCTGAAATTCATCAACAAGTATATATCTGAATTTGTTCCTGTATATTTCTCTTATTGACTCATTACTTTGCAGCAATTCTTTACACAGTAGCATCATATCATCAAAATCAATATAATCCTGTGTCTTCAAAGCATCAGAATATAAGCGAAATATGTTTATGAATAAATCATCATCTATTCTGCATAATTCACAATTATCTTTTTTAAGTCCTGAGTTTTTGTAAAATGATATTCTCTTTAGAATTGAATCCATTAATTCGGATTGAAGAAGTTCAAGCTTTGTGAGGCTATTTATAACATCTGTTAATATTGATATTTTCGTAGAATAATTAACAACTTTAAATTGATGTGAAATAGAATTCTCTTTAATTATGTTATAAAAAACTGAATGAAAAGTACCGAAATGAACCGGCTGATAACCATATATTTGATTAAAACGTGATTGCATTGATAATGCAGCAGCTTTTGAAAATGTAACAACAAGTATGTTGTCTGCCTGGATATGTCTTTTATAGATGAGATTATAGATACGATTTACTATAACTGTAGTTTTACCACTTCCAGGGCCAGCCACTACAAGTGCCGGCCCGTTAAAATGGTCAATTGCCAGTAATTGTTCAGCCGAGAAGTTATCCTTCAAGCTTTGCAATACCTGCCTTTATTCTTCTAATTGTCTCATCTTTTCCAAACAGTTCCATTAATTCAGTAGCTCCTGCTGGAGTCATCTGCTTTCCTGAAACAGCTGTACGAATAGGCCATAATACATATCCATTTTTATAGCCCTTCTCTTCAACATACTTCATAATAAGTGCATAAAGACTGTCATTAGAATAATCATCATGTGCTTCAAGTACTGGTACAATATCCTTCAGCACCTCAAGGCTAGTCTCTGCATTAGTCTTCATCTTCTTATGTGTGTACATCTCTATATCGTAATCTGGAAGTAGATCTACAAAATCAAGATGTTCCTTTATATCTGGGAATGTCTCGATACGTGTCTTTACCCATGACGCAAGCTTAGTCTTATCGACATCAGAGTGAACAGTATCATCAATATAAGGCATAGCCATCTCAAGATATTTATCAAAATCCATAGCCTTAATATATTCGCCATTCATCCAGCGAAGCTTAACAATATCAAATACCGCTGGTGATTTGCTAATTCTGTGATAATCAAAATCTTTAATAAGCTGATCAAGTGAGAAAATCTCATTATTATCTTCAGGGCTCCAGCCAAGAAGTGCTATATAATTAACGATTGCTTCTGTAACAAATCCCTGCTCTAACAGATCTTCAAAAGATGAATGTCCACTTCTCTTTGAAAGCTTTTTATGATTCTCATCTGTAATAAGAGGAAGATGCACATAAACCGGACTCTGCCAGCCAAAAGCATCATATAATCTCTGATACTTTGGTGAAGATGAAAGGTATTCATTACCTCTAACAACATGAGTAATGTTCATAGTATGGTCATCTACAACATTGGCAAAATTATAAGTTGGATATCCATCCGTCTTAATAAGAATCATATCGTCAAGCTGTTCATTGTCGACTGTTATATCCCCATAGAGTTCATCATGGAAGGTTGTAGAACCTTCATTAGGATTATTCTGTCTGATAACATATGGTTTGCCTTCAGCAAGATTCTTTTCAATCTCTTCTTTCGAAAGGGACAGACAATGCTTGTCATATATACTGATTTCTTTACCTTCAACAACCTCTGTTCTAAGAGAATCAAGTCTTTCCTTATCACAAAAGCAGTAATATGCCTCACCTTTTTCAATGAGTTCCTTGGCATATTTAAGATAAATACCAGTCTTCATTCTTTCAGACTGTATATATGGACCATAGCCCCCATCTTTATCAGGACCTTCATCATGTATAAGTCCTGTCTTTTCCATTGTACGATATATAATCTCTGTTGCTCCTTCAACAAATCTTTCCTGATCTGTATCCTCGATACGAAGCATAAAGTCACCACCATCATGCTTGGCGATCAAAAACTCATACAATGCTGATCTAAGATTGCCCACATGCATCTTACCAGTTGGGCTTGGTGCATAACGTGTTCTAATTTTCATATAAAACCTCTCTTTTATCTGTGATCTCCCATAAAGAACAAGGCAATTGTATCCGGGCCAGCATGAGCCCCAATTGTTGGTCCAATAGGATTAATTAAAAACTTCTCAATGCCAAATCTTTTTTTGATTTCATCGGCAACAAACTGTGCATCCTCAATATTATCACCATGACTAATAAAGACAATATCATTTTTATCTCTATACTCGCCAATAGTTTTATCCATATAGTCAACTAAGGCGCTCAGTGATTTCTTTCTGCCTCTTACATTGAACATATTAATAAGATGGCCTTCGCAATCAACATGCAATACAGGCTTGAGACTGATAATAGTTCCCACTACTGCAGCTACCTTCGACAGTCTTCCTCCTCTATACAGGTGATTGAGATCATCAACGGTAAATGCATGAACAAAATTCTGCTTATGTTCTTCAAGCCATTGGGCTGTTTCCTGCATACTACATCCTGCATCTCTCATATTAACAGCCTTATATACAAACAAGCCCTGTCCAAGAGAAGCACATAAAGAATCAATCACAACAATATTGGCAGTTTCATCTTCTTCCATCAACTCTTCTGCAGCAATTCTAAAACTGTTATATGTACCACTTAAGCCAGATGAAAATGCAAGGCACAATATATTTTTTGAAATCTTTAGAAGTTCTTCCAGTTTTTCAGCAGCTTCCTGTGGATTAACCTGCGAAGTTGTTGGCATACTGCCATTTCTTACTTTACCATAAAATGATTGAGCAGCCACTTCATCATCATTATTATATTCAACGCCATCTATTGTATACTTTAAGGATACACTATAGACATTGTGCTCTTTGAGAAAATCTGATGGTAAATCAGCTGATGAGTCTGTCATTAAAATATAATCAGCCATAATTTTTCTCCTTTTCAAACGAATATTATAATAGCACTTTTTAATTAAAATATAAAGGTTCATACAACAAAAAGGTCCCTTACAGGACCTTCTCATAGATATTAGCGACTTGTACTACCAAATCCACCATTACGTTCTTCAGTTACATCATCATCAACAGTTGTTCCAAACTCCATAAAAAGTCCCTGCATAAAACCTAGGCCCTTATCAACTGTTAATTCTTTTCCTTCATTGGAATCATTGGTTATTTTGGCAAAAATATGTCCTTCATTATCAGAAAAATAATAATCACTGTCAATTATTCCTACAGTATTATTAAGCTGAAGACGATATTTAAAGCCAAGACCACTTCTTGGATAGAGGCATAAAACCCATTCCTCATCCATTCTTGCCCTTATTCCTGTTGGAATCTTAATAGTCTCGCCAGGCTTAAGCGTAAATGTATAAGGTGCATAGAAATCATAGCCTGCACTACCTTTTGTAGCTCTTTTTGGAAGTTTAAGATCGTCATACATAACTTCCACTTCTTCTTTAGAGATTCCTGGCATAACATCATTAACACCTGCCATGAATTCATCAAAGCTTACCTTGCTAAATTTAGCAATTCCGCGCATATATATACTCCTTTATTATGAATAGTCCCCACAGTGAAGAGTTGGAACCAGTTTGTCACTTTTAAGCAGCGTTGCCTGTACATCAATAACTCTCTGATTAGAGCTTCCCTTCCAAAGAAGCTTGGTGTCTCTGCATTCAGCAACATACTCACCATCCACCAGTACATCAACAAATTTCATAGCTGGATAATGCCAAATCTCTTCCCATTTATATCCTGTATATAACCATATGGTCTTTTCAGGATATTTTTCTTTGATCTCTTCCATTAGATTTCTAACATCAAGTCTGTTAGCACTGTGTAATGGATCACCTCCGGAAAATGTAATTCCAGATATATATGACTGATCTAACTGATCAAATATTTCTTTTTTCGCTGACTCATCAAAAAGCAAACCGCCATCTGGATCCCAGGTTATAGGATTCTGACATTCTTTACAGCAATGTGAACATCCTGCAACCCATAAAACCACACGAAGACCATCACCATTGAGCATGTCATCTTTGGTAATATTATGATATCTCATGGTTACATAGACTTCCTTTCTGCGATTTCTGCCATCTTGGCTTCATTAAGTCTTGTATCTCCATGTACACGAGAATATGAAAGATATCCATTCATTCTGTCGATTTTGGTCAGATTCTTGCTACCGCATTTTGGACATACATCCATCTCAAGTTCCTGGTGACCACAATCATCACAGTATGCAAGCGAAAGGTTAACGCCTTCATAAAAGCCCATATCCATAGCTCTTCTAATAAGAGTCTTAACAGCCTCCATGTTATAGTCGATAGGATATTTTACATACTGAATCTTTCCGCCATTACACAACTCCCAGAAACGGTACTCAGAATTCTGCTTCTGAATAGGAGTAATGTCTTCTGTAACGTGACAATGGAAACTGTTCGATACATATTCTCTGTCTGAAACACCTTCTACAATGCCATATTTCTTTCTAAACTGATGCACCTGAAGACCACAAAGATTTTCAGCAGGAGTTCCATATATAGCATAGAGATTACCATCTTCTTCCTTGAACTCATTAACCATCTTATTGATATGCTCAATAACCTCAAGTGCGAACTGACCATCCTCTACAAGGGATTTACCATTATAAAGCATCTGAAGTTCGTTAAGAGCTGTAATACCAAAGCTTGCTGTTGCACTCTTAAGAATAGGTTTAATCTTGTCAGATAACTTAAGATGTCCGCCAAGGAAACCACCTTCACAGTATGCCAGTGGATTGGTGCTTGCACGCATCTCGCCCAAATAAGCATAAGTACGAATATGAAGCTGTCTGATAAGATTTAAATAATAATCAAGAACTTCATAAAAATCCTTGCTCTCATGTCTTGCTTTTGCAAGAATCATTGGCAAATGTAATGATACTGCACCAATATTAAATCTTCCAACAAATACAGGTGTATCTTCATCATCAGCTGGATGCATACCGCCTCTCTCATACCAAGGAGACAAAAATGCTCTACAGCCCATAGGTGAGATAATCTTGCCATACTGCTTATACATAGAGGCAATATAGCCCTTACCTGTTAATGAAAGCCAGTCAGGATACATAGTCTTAGCTGAGCATTTAACTCCAGCTTCGAACACATCCTCAAGTGGTTTGCCTGGTCCATGAAGGTTCTCATCATAAAGAAATACTATCTTAGGGAATAATACTGGCTTCTTGCAGTCTTTCTTTCCCTGTCCTCTACGACGAACATTAAGCATACAGATTGTAGCAAGTTTAGCAAATCTTCCTGTACCAGTACCTGCCGTAACAGTAATGAAAGGATAATCTCCACGTGAGCTGGCTACAGTATTAAACTTATACTCCCAACCCTGGAAGCCCTGTTCCATATCACGAACAACATCAGCATATGCCTCAGCTTCTGCAGTTTCCTTATCAATACCAAGCTTCATATATTTATCAATATACTTCTTGTATGATTTTTCAGCGTAAGGCTCAAGGATATTATCTACCGAAGGAACAGTGAAACCACCATACTGCTGGCTGGCAGCAGAAAGAACAATATCTCCAATAACGTCAAAGGCAGTATCCACAGTCTTTGGCTCATTGTACCAGATATTACCCATCTCAAAGCCACCCTGAAGAACATGCTCAACATCAAAAAGGCAGCAGTTCATAGTATCACGTCTGGCGCTCATATCATGTACATAAATATAACCATCTCTACAAGCCTGAATCTCTTCAGTAGTCATGAAAAACTTCTGATATAACTCTTTATTAAGCTGATTAAAAATAAGCGATCTCTTAGTTGAAACAAGCGCAGAATCTGTATTAGAGTTTTCTTTATCACCAACGTACATAATAGACTGGCTCTTCTTATATACGTCATCAAGCATACGCACAAAGTCCTGCTTATAATTACGATAGTCTCTATAAGACTTTGCAACTATAGGCTTAACCTGCTCAAGTGCACTTTCAACAATATTATGCATAATAGGAATCGGAATCTCATCTGCATCAAGCTCGTCAACCTTATCACATACAAACTGGCAAATCTGTCCCTTTTCTTCATCAGAAAATTTGGTTAATGCTCTGTACGCACTTTTACCTACAGCATTAACTACCTTCTGTACGTTAAATTCTTCAAAGCTTCCATCCTTTTTAACAACAACTACATGTCTTTTTGAGTGGTATTTCTCACCATAATAATTGTCATCAAGCTCTTTCACCGATTCCACAACGACGCTCATTCCTTAACTTCTCCTTACACAAATAAAAACGCAAGCCTTTAAACGCTTCATCAAGATACATTATCTTGTGAAACTCATTCAAAGACTTACAACATCTTGTATCATCATTATATTGAAAGCACTATATAGTGTCAAGTTGAAACCATCAACTAAAATGTACAAAAACTTATACATATTTTTCTGCAGATTTTAACAAAAAAGGCAGGTATAACCCGCCTTATTAATTAGTATCTTTCTGCTATTTTTTTTAAAAACGTCTTGTAATCAGTCTTAACATCAGCTGGACCTGATATAACAATATCTCCACCTATAGAAGTGATCCAGCCAAAGAACTGATTGGAAACTGTGACCTCAACTCTTGCACTGGCCGTATCCTTATCTATTTCTCTTATATCAACATCATTACCAAATCTGTCAATAACAATGCCAGCAAGATTTTTAGGAAACTGAAGACTTACAACCTTATCAACACCTCCGAACATACCAAATGATCTATTTGTATAAGTAGCAACATCAAATTTTTCAAACTTGGAATGGCCCTCTCTGGTTTCCTTTTCAAGATTAACGTCCTTTATCTTATCAACTCTGTAATGTTTAATCTTATCATCTTTCGAATCAAAAGCTATAAGGTAATAATTCTCATCTTTGATAGTTAATGCAAAGGGACTTATCTTATACCTCTCACCATTATGTCTGGCTTCCTTTTCTTTTTTATAATTCCACTCCATATAAAGAAAGCTAATCTGCAGATTGTTCTGGATTGCATTATAAATATCATTTACAACATAATAAATGCTTTCATTATCGGTCTTTATTCTGTTCTGGACAAAAACATCTCTCTTAAGCTGAGCCTCATCATGATAAGAAACCTGTCCCTCAAGCTTGCCAATAAGCTCACGACTTTTCTTTAAGGTAATAAATCTGGAAGCCTGAACAGTATCCACAAGCAGCTTTAATTCTGAAAGCTCAAAATGGCGACTGGCTATATAATAGCCTCCATTAGTCTTGGATTTACTTTTTTCTATGTCATAACCAAAGTCAATGAGCTGACTGATATCATCATATATGCTCTTTCTTTCAGCACTTATATCATATTTTGCCAGCTCAGCAATAAGCTTCTGTGTAGACATTGGATGTTCTTCATCTGTATTTTTTTCAAGTATTTTAACAATATATAATAGTTTAAGTTTCTGATTAATTCCTTTTGCCATCCTATCCTCACTATTAAATAAGGCGTCCTTTATAAAAGAACGCCCATACAATCATCTATGCTTCATCTTTGGTAACAGCAGCTGCTTCAACCTTAGCTGCAGAAGCCTCAATCTCATCTTTAGTATTCTTATTCTTTCTTACTTTAATTCCAACAAGAACAGCAACTACAATCAATGCTAAAAAAATAAGAAAAACAATAAGATATGATAAAAATGAATTAAGAAATAAAATTAAATTATTCATCACTTATACTCCTTGAATTTGCTTATATTATGATAACATCTGGATAATCATTTATCAAGAGAATCCGCCGCCGTTGTAGCAAGTTTATCACATCTTTCATTCTGTGGATGACCTGCATGGCCCTTTACCCATGTAAATGTCACCTGATGAGGATTCATGGCAGCTAAAAGCCTGGTCCACAAATCAATATTTTTGACTTCATCAGTTTTACCGCGTCTCCAGTCTTTTCTAATCCAGCCCTCTATCCAATGCTTATTAAATGCATCAGAAACATACTTTGAATCAGTTATAACCTCTACTCTACATGGCTTATTTAGAGCTTCCAGGCCAGTTATTACTCCCATTAGTTCCATTCTGTTATTAGTAGTATCCTTAAAGCCACCACTGTATTCACGAGTATGTAGTTCGCCCTTAGAATCTATATATTCCAGTATAGTTCCAAAACCGCCTGGTCCGGGATTACCTCTTGCAGATCCATCGCTGTATAAAGTTACATTCATTTAAATCCAGCACCCTTTCTGCTCATATAGCTGAACATACTCTTTTGACTGAGCTACTATTTCCTTATCATAACCCAGAACTTCTAAAAGCTTAATAGCATTACGTGTTTTAGCTTCACCAGGCATAAGCTGATAAGAAAAGCTGATATCGTCATCAGTCATCTTTTCTTCAAAATGATAATTATCATAATTATCCAACATGGAAGTAAGTTCTATATCATGACTGGCAGCAAACACCAAAGCATTATTCAAAGAAAGTTCCTTTAATATTGCACAGCTGGCTGCGATACGTTCAACCGTGTTGGTACCCCTTAGTATCTCATCAACAAAGCAAAGTACTCTGACTTTGTTGTCTGTTGCATCAACTATACGCTTAATAGCCTTAATTTCAGCCATATAATAGCTGTCTCCATGAACAATACTGTCTTTCAGACTTAGAGATGAATATATTCTGTAATATGGCGCCTTATAACTTTGTGCAAGACAGGTATGAATTGTCTGAGCCAATATACTATTCACAGCTATCATCTTCAAAAAAGTAGACTTGCCTGAGGCATTAGAACCAGTGAGTAACACAGATCTGTTAGTATTAATACTGTTGTTTACTGGATTCTTAATTAATGGATGATAGCCCTCTTTTATATCCAGAGACAAATACGAGTTATTAAGATCTGGAACGCAATAATTATTAATCCATGCCCTATATTCTGCAACAGAGTAAATTGTATCAATTCTTCCTATGATATCAAGCATCTGTTCAATATTATCCTTCTTATCCCGAATACATCTAAACATATGCTTAAACTTGATAAGATCGACATGAGTTAACATCTTAATATAATCAAGCAATATTGCAATCGGGCTATTTCCAAGATTAGATAACACCAACGAAGAATAACTGCTAAACTCCTTTAATTCTGAAATAGATACTCTCAAAGCAGATATTTCATCTTTAAAAACTGCACTATCAATGGAAAATAATCTGGTACTGTTCTCAATAACTCTTGAAACATACTGAAAACATATCAGATACGAATCAACAGCTCTTTTTTTCTTAAAATATGTTGCTATATTGATAGCCATAACAGCAAACAGCAATATCGCGCCAATGAGTCCATTATAAAAACATATCAGTGCGGCAGGAATGTATAAAAGGTTCAGTCCCCAGTCATACATATCTGGCCATAGTTTAACATCATCCATAGACTGCATGTAGCTGTATATATTGTATTTACCAGTTCTTCCCATCTTCGACAGACAGGTAATCAACTGCTTTCTTATGTCAGTATCATTAGCAAGTACACTAAGCTTATCCTCAAAAGCAGTCCAGTCATAATCAGTATCAAAGGGACTGTGAAGACGGTGATACAGATACTCGTCCCCTGCAGAAGTCAGGCAATAATTCATTGCTTTATAGATAATATCCATATCCAGATCATTCCAGCTGATATCATCTATAGCTAGTTTGCCTTTATTATGACAAAACAGTTTAACAGCGTTCAATTCATCCTGGCTCATCTTTCGAATTGGAGGTTTACCATGATTTTGCAAAAGCTTTTCAATATGCTGTTTTTTATCATTCTGCTCGCGTCTGTATCCAAGATAGAACACAATAAATACAAACGCAACTATCAGCAGTATCGGAATTAGCATTTTAAATATCCTTAAGTCTTTCTGTTATCTGCGCACACTTATCGTAGATTTCTTCAACATCTACACCTTCAAATGATCCATTGTAATAAAGTACCTTACCATTGATCATTGTCATCTTAATATTAGTCTTTGAACCGCTATATACGATGTTTTTAGCAATATTCAGGATAGGCTGCATATTAGGCTGTTTAAGATCAATCATAATAATGTCAGCATATTTACCCATAGAAAGATCAGAACAGTCTTCATGTCCTAAGCTTGTAGCACCATTAACGCAAGCCATCTTTAGTACTTCCATTGCATCAACTGCCTTTGGATCCATCTCTCTCAGCTTGGCAAGTGCAGTAACCAGAAACATTTCTCTAAACATATCAAGACAGTTATTTGAACTTGGTCCATCAGTTCCAAGACCTACTGGGATTTCTTTTTCGAGATATTTACTTATTGGCGCAATACCACTTGCGAGCTTTGAATTGCTTCCCGGATTAGAAATAATGGAAATACCTCTTTTTTTCATTATCTCCATATCATCATCTGTAATCCAAACTCCATGATATATACTTCCGCCAAAATCCCAAAGTCCAAGACTATCAAAGAAAGCCATCGGAGTCATTCCATATCTTTCTATGCATTCTTCATGTTCAGTCTTTGTTTCAGACATATGAACGTAAAGAGGGGCCTGATATTTGTGAATAAGCTTTGATACCTCTTCAAGCAATTCCTTATCACATGTATATTCAGCATGGACACCCATTTTAAAACCAACAAGTTCATCCTTGCCATTTAGATTATTATATCTGTCCTCAAGCACCTGAAGTGTAGGCCCAAACTTATTTAATCCAGATACTATCTCGCATCTCATGCCCATCTGTGAACATGCATCAAGAATAGTCTCAGGTGTAAGATACATATCCGCAATAAGTGTCACACCGCTTGTAAGGTATTCAAGTATTGCAAGCTTTGTTAACCAGTATATATCCTCTCCTGTCATAACAGCTTCTCTTGGGAAAATCATGGTTGTAAGCCAATCCTGAAGATTGAGATCATCTGCCAGAGATCTGAAAGCAGTCATACCACTGTGAGTATGTGCATTCTTAAAACCAGGCATCAGTAGATTCTTCTCGCAGTCAATCTCCTTATCCCATACTATCTGACTAGAATCCTTTGACTCACCAATATACTGAATCTTACCATCTACAACCCAGATATCTCCTTCAAATATATCCTGTCCTTCCACCATGGAAAGAATTCTTGCATTAAATAATCTGATTTTCATCTAATATACCTCACTAAAATTTTTTAACTGACTCTGTAAGCAGTTTTTTGAACTTTGGTGCAGCTTCATTGGCTGCAGCCTGTACTTCATCATGAGTAAGTGGATTCTGTGTCATACCAGCTGCAAGATTACATACACAGGATATACCACAAATCTTCATTCCCATATGATTAGCAACAATCGCTTCTACAACAGTAGACATACCAACTGCATCAACCCCAAGAGTTCTTAGCATTCTAATCTCAGCAGGACTCTCAAAGGAAGGACCTGTGAGCTGAGCATAAACGCCCTTTTGAAGTTTGATATTATTCTCCCTTGCAGTCTGTTCAATTATCTCTCTCAGATCTTCATCATAAACATGTGTCATGTCCGGGAATCTTGTTCCAAGTTCATCAATATTAGGACCTATCAATGGATTTGGTGCAAAGCAGGCGATATGATCGGTAATCATCATGAAATCACCAGCACAAAACGAAGTGTTAAGACCACCTGAGGCATTGGTTAAAAATAGTATTTCAGCCCCCATAAGCTTCATTAATCTTGTTGGTAATACAACGTCGCTTATTGGATAACCCTCATAATAATGAACTCTACCCTTCATACATACAACAGGAACATCCCCAACATAACCAAAGATAAATTTTCCAGCATGACCTGGAACAGTCGAAACAGGAAAACCTTCTATATCATGATAATCAATCTCGCATTCAACCTTAATGTCATTGGCGTAATCGCCCAAGCCCGAACCAAGTACTATAGCAACTCTTGGAACAAAATCAGTAATCTTTCTTACGCTCTCAAGACATTTTTCTAATTTTTCATAAACAGGATTCATCCTAAATTCCCCTTTCAATTCTTATACCATCTATTTATTTAAATAGAAGCCTTAATCATTATATCAAAAAAGGACTATCCTTTGATAGTCCTTTGAAGATTTTATAATTACTGAATAACTACTTCATTCCATGTATCACTTGGAATAAGAGTAATATATGTCTTTCCTGTATTAATTGTAATTTCATTACCTGTACTGTCATAGTAGCGTGTGATTGAGTTGTCCTCGCCGCCCTTAGCCCATGTAATAGGAATTGCCTTACCATTTGTACAGTAATAACCAGCTTTACCTGCATCAATTACATTGTAGATAAGATATCCATGCTCATCAAGCTGTGTAAATGTACAGTTCTGAATGATTACATTATCAAAGCAAAGCTGTTCACCTGTCTTACCATCATTATGTGCTGAGCCGTACTCTGAATAATAATACTTTCTGTCAGATTCATTATACTTAAGCTCTGAACCATTGTGCTTAAATGGAAGATCAATAAATGTTGCACTAATTGCTTCTGCATTATCAGCAAATGTAATAGGATTTGCCTTTGGAGCAAATGTAAAATGCTCACCTGGATAATACTCATTATACTCTGTAGAATACTTGGAATTATTAAATGCCTTATCAAGATCTCCTGGCATAATATACTCAGTAAACTCTCTTGCCTTACCATTATCTACACGAGAGAAAATTCCTGAAAAATGATCCTTAAATACAGTCTTTGAAAAATATGAATCAATATAGAATGGACCACCATCATGACAAAGTACTGCATTATATTCTGCAGCAAGTAAAATGTTGGTAGGTCTTGTGGATCTGATAGAACCAAGCTGAGAAATATTACCCCAGTCCTTCATAACACACATAAAACGTGTAATTCGGTCATTCTGTGTAGAATTCATGATTTCATATACAATATCAACATCATTAATACCAAAATGTGGTAATGCTGTCTTCTCATTATCAACCATAGCAGCTATAGGTCTCTGGTTCTTAAGACTCTCATCTATAGGTAAATGAGTTAATTCAGAGAAATACATACCTTCAGGAAGTTCGTCCTCCATAGGAAGTTCCTCTACAACAGTAGTATTATCTTCAACCACTTCCTCAGCAACTGGAATAGATTCTATTTCAGGCATAATATAATCTACATTTGCTTCATTATCTCCACATGCGCAAAGCATGGCTGTACACATAAAAATTGTTAAAGCACTTATAATTTTTTTCTTCATTCTTTAACTCCCTTTCACTAAAAAATAAACCTTAATTAGTATATCGAATATTACTCTTTAATACAAGGTTAATTTTGCTAGGATTGTATACATAATAAAACGTCAGCTTCGACGTAAATCGTATCTTTCGATACCTGGTAGGGAACCAATTACGTTAAAACCGACGATTTATAAAATATTGCAAGATGAATAACTATTGAATCATTGGGCGGAGAAAATTTAATTTCTTCTATTACATAATAAACTTATGTATTCAATAAATGAATTAACATAATCTTAAGTTCCCTTAATTTTTGTTAAGATTATGTCAACAATCCAACAATTAAGCCATCTTAATCCTCTTGTAGTTCTTTTTTCCTCTTCTTACTACGATTCCATCTCCAGCAAGCTGATCAGGTGTATAGCAGGTCTTAACATCAGAAACCTTTTCTTCCTCTACAGTAACACCGCCCTGTTCAACAGCACGTCTTGCTTCCGAACGTGATCCACATAAGCCAGACTGGGCAAGTATGCCAAGAATGTCAATTTTGCCATCAAGAAGCATTTCTTCTGTAATTTCAAATGTTGGCATATCAGTTGTTCCTGCTCCTGAGAATAAAGCTCTGGCACCTTCCTGGGCCTTTATTGCTTCTTCTTCACCATGAACAAGCTTTGTAAGTTCGTAAGCAAGAATCTCCTTAGCCTTATTAAGCTCTGCACCTTCCCATTTGTCCATAGAATCAATTTCTTCAAGTGGAAGGAATGTAAGCATTCTGATGCACTTAAGAACGTCAGCATCTGCAACATTTCTCCAGTACTGGTAGAAATCAAATGGAGAAGTCTTCTTTGGATCAAGCCATACAGCTCCACCAACAGTCTTGCCCATCTTCTTGCCTTCAGAGTTAAGAAGAAGTGTAATTGTCATGGCTTCAGCATCATCCTTACCAAGCTTCTTATGAATAAGATTTCTACCACCAAGCATATTACTCCACTGGTCATCACCACCAAACTGGAGATTACATCCGTATCTTCTGTATAATTCAAGGAAATCGTAACTCTGCATAATCATGTAATTGAACTCAAGGAATGTAAGTCCACCTTCTCTGTCCATACGCTGCTTAAAGCACTCTGCACGAAGCATATTACCAACACTAAAGTATGGTCCTACTTCTCTTAAAAGTTCTACATAATTAAGATCAAGTAACCAGTCAGCATTATTAACCATCATAGCTTTTCCATCAGAAAAATCGATGAATCTGCTCATCTGCTCCTTGAAGCAATCGATGTTGTGCTGAATAGTCTCTTTTGTGAGCATGGCTCTCATATCTGTCTTACCAGATGGATCTCCAATCATTCCAGTACCTCCACCAAGAAGAGCAATTGGCTTATTACCAGCCATCTGAAGTCTCTTCATAAGGCAAAGTGCCATAAAATGGCCAACATGAAGGCTATCTGCAGTTGGATCAAATCCTATGTAGAATGTAGCCTTACCATTATTGATAAGGTTTCTGATTCCTTCTTCATCTGTCACCTGCGCAAGAAGTCCTCTTGCCTGTAATTCTTCATAAATTCCCATTTATTTATCATCCTTTATTAATTTATTTTCCAGTCATTAATGTAACCATAGCCTGGTTAAGTCCATCAACCGTAAGTCTGTACATCGGAAATACATTCTTTATAGCTGTTTCGGCTTCTCTCCATGGAGCATGACCAATGGCCATTTTAGGATTCATCCAGACTATTTTTTTATAGTGACGTTTCATAAGCATAAGCCAGTCCCAACCGCTAATTCCACCGTTTGGTCCTCTGTAATTACCCGAGTCACTATACAATTCCTCCGGAGCCATGGCTGCATCTCCCACAATTATAACTTTATAATCACTGTCTAGATTTCTAAACATCCATTCTGTATCTATCCAGTCGCCATTTTCGCATTCCGGAGTATTATAAAGCTTACTATAAATACAATTGTGGAAGTAATAGACTTTTACGTCCTTATAATGATTTGATTTATTGATAGACTGAAACAGTTCATTCATAAGACTTGAATATGGAATCATGGTTCCACCACTGTCCATCAAAAGAAGCAGTTTTACCGCATTCTTTCTCGGCTTCTCCATAACAATATTCAAAATACCTCCATTATTACAGGTCTTATCAATTGTTCCGTCAATATCAAGTTCGGTTTTTGGAATGTCCAGTTTTGTAGAAAACTGTCTAAGTTTTCTAAGAGCCTGCATAAACTGGCGATTATCAATTATTCTGTCATCTCTGAAATCTCTGTACTTCTTGGCTCCAATTACAGCAAACGCAGACTGATATCCGCTTTTTCCACCAACTCTGACACCACCTATATTACCGCCTGTGTTACCGAAGCTGGTTTTACCCATAGTACCGATCCAGTGAGAACCACCGTTATGCTCACTGTCCTGGTCTTTAAGCCTCTGTTTAAATTTCTGCTCAACATCATCCTTATCAATCTGTAAATCTTCAGACTGATTAAGCCACTGTCGTTCCGTTTCAGCAATAAACTCATCCATATCAGACTTGTCCAGCCACTTAAGCATCTGAGCTCCTACTTCAAGGTCAACATGTTTACCTTTAAAGTTATTCTCAAACACTGTATCAAACTTATCATATTCAGTTTCACTTTTAACGAGAATCATACGGCACAGATAATAAAAATCTGTTAGTGAACTATTGGCCAGCCCCTTATCAAGAGCCTCCTGCAATGTAAGAAACTCTGCAAAAGTCACCTTCAGTCCTGCTTCTCGTAAATCATAAAAGAATTTAGTGAACATCGTCTATATACTCATATGTTATAAATGCCCTCACAGGAGCAATTATAATTAAATCAATTTCTGCTTAACAGTGCTGAGATCTTCATCCTTCTTGACAATTACTCCAACAAAAGGGAGTTTCTTTCTGATCTCATCTGCGCTTATACCGCCTAACTGAAGTACATTAATCCAGTCAATCAACTCTGATGTAGAAGGTTTCTTTCTAACATCTCTCATTGCCCTAATATCATAAAATACTTCAAATGCCTGTTTCAACACATTTTCCTCGACATTAGGAAGATGTACTCTTACAATTTCTTCCATAAGTTCCTTATCAGGGAAATCGATATAATGGAAAATGCATCGTCTAAGAAATGCATCAGGAAGTTCCTTCTCTGCATTACTTGTGATAATAACTATTGGTCTGTGCTTAGCCTTAACAGTACGCTTTGTCTCATGGATATAAAACTCCATCTGATCAAGTTCCCATAGAAGATCATTAGGGAATTCAAGGTCAGCCTTATCAATCTCATCAATAAGAAGAATAACCTGTTCATCACTTTCAAATGCTTCGCCAAGCTTACCAAGTTTGATGTACTTAGCAATATCATCTACACCTTCCTCACCAAACTGACCATCATAAAGTCTCTGAATAGTATCATACATATAGAGACCTTCCTGAGCTTTAGAAGTTGATTTAATATTCCAGATTACCAGTTTCTTATCCAGCGCCTTTGCAACCGCCTGAGCAAGCATAGTTTTACCAGTTCCTGGCTCACCCTTTATTAAAAGTGGTTTCTGAAGTGTAATCGCAACATTAACTGCAGCTAAAAGCTGTTCACTTGCAACATATTCACCTGTTCCCTGAAATGAATTATCTATTCCTGCCATTTAGTCCTCCCATTCTACACCTGGGTTCTCAATCTTCTTGTCTCTAAGCATAAGGTTACCAAGTGCTTCCCTAGCAGACATATCTTCGAATAATACCTTATTTATCTGTTCAATAATAGGTAATTTAATATCATATTTTTCAGCTAAGCCCATGGCAGCCTTGGCAGAATATACGCCTTCAACAACCATCTTCACCTCATCCATAGCCTCAGAATATGTTTTTCCCTGGCCAATAAGGTAACCAGCTTTCCTGTTTCTTGAATGCACACTGGCACAGGTAACGATTAGATCTCCAATTCCTGTTAATCCACAGAAAGTCTCAAATTTACCTCCCATAGCCATACCAAGTCTGGCAATTTCAGTAATACCTCTTGTAATAAGAGCTGCCTTTGCGTTATCGCCAAAACCAAGTCCGTCAGCAATACCTGCAGCAAGAGCAACTACATTCTTAAGCGCAGCGCCAAGTTCAATTCCTAAAATATCTGAACTGATATATACTCTGAATACATCACTCATAAATGTATTCTGAAGATACTGAGCATCAACCTTCTTCTTTGCACCAACAACAACTAAGGTTGGAAGGCCTCTTCCAACTTCTTCAGCGTGACTTGGACCAGATAACACACACACATTTCCCTGTGGTATCTCATCTTCAATAACCTGCGAAAGAGTCATAAGAGTAGCCTCTTCAACACCCTTTGCCACATTTACAATAAGCTGGTCTTTGGTAACAAACTCTTTCATCTTTGCAGCTGTACTTCTGGTAAAAGGACTAGGTACAGCAAGAACAAGTATTTTCTTCCCTTCAATTGCCCCTTTAAGATCTGTAGTGTAATTAATACTTTCATTAAGCTTTACACCAGGTAATTTATCAACATGCTCATGTTTTTCCTTAAGCATATTAATTTCATCTTCAATAATCGACCATACAGTAACATCGTGTCCATTATTAGCCAACAACTGTGCAAGTGCAATACCCCAGCTTCCTGCACCAATAATTGCTATTTTCTCCATATAAAACACCTCCAATGCAGATCTATATAAGCTTTTCAACTAAAGCTTTATAACTAGCCTTCTTTTGCAGCCTCAGCTTCCTTAGCTGCCATCAAAGCCTTATACTCTTCCTTTTTCTTTTTAGTGAGATATGTTTTGCTCTCCTCACCCTTAGCAAGGCGAACACAATTTTTTCTATGCTGAAAAATCGCTAATGCAGCAAGGAAAAATGCGATACAGTTTAATTCAACAAGCTCTGCATTAGAAAGATTATCTCCAAGCATCCCCAGTTTGCCAAATGCTATAGTCTCAATAACAAATAATACATATGCCAGCATACTTCCCAGCGAAACATAATGTGTAGTTACAAAAATAATAACAAACAGGGAAAACATTGTTATAAAATAAAGTGGCTGAAGTGCTATAAGCGCAATAATAAGCCCAAGTGTTGCAGCCATTCCTTTTCCACCCTTAAAGTTAAGATAAAAAGGAAAATTATGACCAAGAATTACACCAACTGCTGTATACATGATAATAAGCGCAACATAGTCAGGCCATATAATACCAACAGTAAATCTCATTAGCAGAATAGCAACAATTGTCTTTAAAGCATCACAGCCCAAAACTGTAAATCCCGCCTTGGTTCCAAATGCTCGCAGTGCATTGGTACTTCCAGCATTACCGCTTCCAACAGTTCTGATATCAACGCCCTTCATTTTACCCATAATATAGGCACTCTGAATGAGGCCAAATGCATATCCGACAAGCAAACAAATTAATCTGTACATAGTTCTATGATTCCTCTTTACGTTCCTTAATAATAAACTTAAGTGGTGTTCCTCTAAAACCAAAGGATTCTCTAATCTGATTCTCAATATAACGTGTATATGAAAAATGCATCAGATATTTTTCATTTACAAATACAACAAAGGTAGGTGGCTTTACACTAACCTGTGTAACATAATAAATCTTAAGTCTTTTGCCTTTATCCGTTGGAGGCTGCTGCATAGCTGTAGCCTGTGCAACAATTTCATTTAGAACACCAGTCTGAACCCTAAGAGTACTATTTTCAATAACAGCATCAATCGTCTCAAAGAGCTTAGGAACACGCTGTCCTGTGAGTGCAGATATAAACATAATTTCTGCATAAGGCATAAAACTGAGAGTTGATCTGACCTTCTTTGTAAACTCATTAACAGTATGATTATCTTTTTCAACCAGATCCCATTTATTAACTGCAATAATGAAACCTTTTCCTCTTTCATGAGCTATTCCAGCAATCTTTGCATCCTGCTCAGTCACGCCTTCATCAGCATCAATAAGAAGCACAACCACATCAGCTCTCTCAACTGCTGATACAGTACGTACAATCATGTATTTCTCAAGATCTTCTTTAATATTTTTCTTTCGTCTTAAACCTGCAGTATCTATGAAAATATATTCTTTTCCATTTGCCTTTACAGGTGTATCAATAGCATCTCTTGTAGTTCCTGCTATATCACTTACAATTAGTCTCTGCTCACCGATAATCTTATTAATAAGTGATGACTTGCCAACGTTTGGCTTACCTATAATAGCAACTCTTGGTCTGTCATCCTCTTCTATTTCAGTCATGGTCTTATCAAAATGCTTTGCAACCTCATCAAGCATATCACCTATACCAAGTCTGTTAGCAGCAGAAACAGGTATAGGATCGCCTATACCTAAATTATAAAATTCGTATGTATCATTCAGGAACTTATCGAAGCTGTCTACCTTGTTAACAACCAGAACAACAGGCTTACGTGAACGTCTAAGCATATCTGCAACTTTCATGTCATCATCCACAAGTCCCTGCTTAACATCTACCATAAAAATAATAACATCAGCTGTATCCATTGCTATCTGAGCCTGTTCTCTCATCTGACTCAATATAACATCGTCGCTTTCTGGCTCAATACCACCAGTATCAATAAGTGTAAAAGCCATATCCAGCCATGTAATATCAGCATATATTCTGTCACGTGTAATACCCGGAGTATCCTGAACTATCGCTATTCGCTCTCCAGCAAGAGCATTAAACAGTGTTGACTTTCCAACATTTGGACGGCCAACTACAGCCACTATGGGTTTTCTTTTTTTAGTACTCATATATATTATCCTTTAAATAACTGAATCATTATTCAGTATACAATCTACAAAATCGTATCCACTCGATTGTACAATACTAACTTTAACTTGTAAAATTCTCTTAAATTCATCTATTGTCATATCATCGAGGAATATTGGTTCATCTGCTTTAAGAATTGTCTCAGGCAATAGTAATCTGTCACCTATATCTATATCTTTTAGAGCAGCCACTATATCCTGTCCTGTCAAAAGTCCAGTAACAGTAATACTTTCGCCAAAGAAATGATTGGTAACAGCTATGACCTGAATCTCCTTATCGGGATGATCATTAGCAAGTTTATCTGCCATCATCTTTATATAAGGATAAGGCAGCCTTCCTGTAGCAATAGTAACTTTCTCTTTATCAACCTTTACATGCTCATATCGAAGTCTTTCTTCTTCAAACTCATCCAGCATGGAGCGTATCATACCTACACCATTTCCGAGTTGCAGATATCCATCATATCGCTCTTCCTCAGGCATCTCACGTCCAGCCTTTATATACCATTCATCAGAAGCATGTACAAAATGCGTTTTGAATTCAGCGTAAGCCTTTCGTTGCCATCTTTCAACCTGATCTATAAGATACTCAGCATCTTCTTTAGTCCATTCCTTCATCGGGAACAAACCATCTCTGAATTTAGTAACACCTACAGGCACAATAGACAAACTCTGAAGATAAGGTAAATATCCATATAAATCGGAAATTGTTCTTTCAAGTTCATCTCTGTCATTTACGTCCTTGCAAAGAACAACCTGACCATTCATTATAAGCCCTGCTTCATAGAATTTGTCAGCTTTTTTCAGAGACTCACCTGCAAATCTGTTATTGAGCATCATACATCTCAATTCAGGATTAGTTGTATGAAACGATATATTAATCGGTGATAAATTATATTTTATTATTCTGTTTATGTCCTTTTCAGACATATTGGTCAGCGTAATATAATTTCCCTGTAAAAATGACAATCTCGCATCATCATCCTTGAAATAGAGAGTTTCACGCATTCCTTTAGGCATCTGATCAATAAAGCAGAAAATACACTTATTAGAACAGCTATGGTAGTCATCCATCAAGCCATTCTCAAACTTCACACCAAGGTCTTCGTCCTCATCCTTATCAATCTCTAGAACCCACTCTTCTCCAGATGGCTTTCTGATTCCAACCTCGATATAACTGTTTTCACACAAGAACTGATAATCAAAAATATCCTCAATTTCCTCATCATTGATGGATACTATCTCATCGCCTGCTTCAATTTCCATTTCCTCGGCTATACTGTCTGGTATAACCTCAGCCACAATATGCCTGTTCTTTTTCATTAATAATTATTTCTTTCCATCACTGTCAAAATCAAAATTCTGACGTTTATTATACTTATTAATAACCTCATGAATCTTATCAGCAGGAGTATGAACATTGCTCATACTTACATCATGATTCATAAAATCAATTATATCAGCAAGGAATTTGCTCATGTCAGCCTCTACATAATAAGGTCTGCTCTTAAGTTCCTCAGGCAGATAATTAAGATTGGTAGTAACAACTTTATCGAAATAGCATTTCTCATAAGCTTCATCAAAAGCTTTGAGTCCATTAGTAAATAAGCCAAAAGTACAGCAGATAAATACTCTCTTGGCATTCATCTCTTTAAGCTGTCTGGCTGTATCAATCATGCTTTCTCCAGAGCTGATCATATCATCCATAATGATAACATCCTTGCCATCGATATTATCACCTAAGAATTCATGAGCAACAATAGGGTTTTTGCCATTTACAATCTTTGTGTAATCTCTTCTTTTATAAAACATACCGGTATTAACACCAAGTACATTGGCGAAATATACACTACGATCAAGAGCGCCTTCATCAGGACTTATTACTACTAAATGATCCTTATCGATAATCAAATCCTGTTCAGCATTAAGAAGTGCCTTAATGAACTGATATGGTGGAGTATAGTTATCAAATCCACATAAAGGAATCGAATTGGCTACTCTTGGATCATGAGCATCAAAAGTAATGAAGTTATCAATCCCCATCTTATATAATTCAGCAAGCATAAATGCACAATCAAGAGATTCCCGGCTTGATCTCTTATGCTGACGTCCCTCATAGAGAAATGGCATAATTACATTAATTCGTCTTGCTCTTCCAGCAATCGCGCCAATGATTCTCTTCAGATCCTGATAAAGATCATCTGGTGACATATGGTTAATAAAACCATTCATCTTGTATGTCAGGCTGTTATTACATATATCTATAAGAATAAATACATCCTTGCCTCTAATAGATTCATTGATTACAGCTTTGCCTTCTCCAGTTCCAAATCTTGCACATCTTACATCAGCAAGGTAGGAATCCTTATAATAATCTTCAATAACAGGGTTATTAACAAACTGTTCTCTCTTATTCTTTCTTTTATTAGACAAAAGTCTGTCGATATCTTTACCAAGCGACTTTGCAGAATCATGAACAATCAAAGTAAGTGGTGCTACCGGAATAGAATTGTCTATAATTTTAATATTTGACATAGTATCCTCCATCTCTCAATTCCATAGGAATTTTACCTATTAATACCAAAATAGTCAAGAATATAAGCCTACTGCTCCTGCTGTATCATTGCCCCGTATTCATTGAGTTTACTTACAGCTGTTTGCGTAGCATAGCGATATATATCGTCAAATCTGCTATCAAGATTATCCGAGTTGATCTGATATTCTAGCTCTCCAAGTTTAGTAACAACATAATAATTAATATCATCAGAGAAATGAACATCATCCATATAATTATTAAGATCCGTTGTTATAGCTTCATCACTAATAAAGCTATACATAGCAACATTCGAATAAGTAACAAGTCTTTCTGCACATGCTTTCATATTATAAAGATAAGCCTGTGTATCACCGCTTTTGTATATTCTGTCAAACCATAATACAGAGTAAGGTGGATAAAAGAATATAAACTCTGTTTCAGGATGGCTCTGTATTAGTTCCTCCAATAGATCGATATTAGCTTCACAGTTATCTGCATAATAATCCGCATCTTTCATTTCCAATATATCCTTACTACTGTAATAATGGCTAAGTGTTTCGCTTTCTCCAAAGCTCTTCCACTGAGCCCAGTTATAAGAATTACCCTCATCGTAATCACCAATTAATGACTTACTAATCATATAAGGTATTTTTTCAAATAAAACATCCTTATTGAGCAGGTATTCAATATCATTAAAAGGATTATTATCAAATAAATACATAGGACAACCCGACTCTTCAAAAGTTGTAGATGACGGTGCAGCAAGCTTAGCTGGATCGATATTAAAAACTACTCTTTTTAAATTATGATTCTCATAGGCAACATCCAGATAATATACAAGATCAGCAATCCCTCCATAGCTCTTAATAGCTTTAATTGAGGTTACATCATATTTTGCATCAAACCAGTAATTATTATAATTCTCACATACAGAAGATCCTGCGATAACACAATCATAATCAAAATTCCTTAGCGTTCCTACGCACTGATACTCCTTATCCGTTAATACAGCCTTAAGACCAGGCAAAGGCTTATGATAATGAAAAAAAGGATCAAATATATATACAACTAAAGCAGCCAGCAAAAGAAGCGAAGCTAAAGTAATTATTGAGTTTAGTAATAACTTCTTATATTTCATATTAATTCCAAAAATGCTTTCGATTTCACTTAATATTCATGCTAAAAATTAAAATAAATAAAGGTACTAACCTGTGAAAAAGAGATTACAGATAAAAACAGCAAAACTGTAGCCCAGACAAAAGTTCTCTTTGTAGGTTCGTTATCAAGTACAATTTCTTTTGCATTTTTCCTTGTGATTACAATAATGCATATAGCGATAAGTATAATTATTGTTAACAATTCTATTATCCAACTATATTGTGGCCTAACAATGCTTAATGCCTGTCTGAATATATAATTTTCTGGTATATCTGCATATTCAAATAATCTTTTAATACTACCTGTATATGTGAACGAGAATAGCTTCTTAAACATAGTTATACTAATCGACAGATTATCTGCTCTAAAAGCAAGCATGGATAAAAGATAATAATGAAAAGTCAAAATCTGTCCTAACAAAGCTGGAATCATGATCTTAGGGCATCTAGCTGACTCATCATTTTTTGCTCCTAATAGGTACAGATTATCCCATATTACACCAATTCCATTCATAATTCCCCAGACTACAAAGGTCCAGTTTGCTCCATGCCACAAACCACTTAAGAAAAAAACCACAAAAACATTGAGTAATTTTCTAGAAGTTCCTTTTCTGTTTCCGCCAAGAGGAATATAGACATAATTTGTAAAGAATCTGGTAAGGGTAATATGCCATCTTCTCCAGAATTCTTTCATATTGCAGGCTTTATATGGGCTGTTAAAGTTCTGTGGCAAATCAATATTGAGCATCTTCGCCAAGCCCATAGCCATATCACTATAACCACTAAAATCAAAATAAAGTTCAAATGTATAAAACAATGCAACAATATATGTAGATAATGAATCCAGAAAAATACTGTTATCATAGCCGTAATTAACTATATAAGCCAATGTATCTGCGAGTAAAACCTTCTTGGCTATACCAATCGCAAATAACAAATAACCTTTTGCAAACGAGTCAACATTAAATCGTCTTCCATCCAAATCCTCAAACTGAGGCATCATTTCATCATATAAGACAATCGGACCAGCAACCAGCTGAGGGAAGAATGTAACAAATGTCATATAATCGACAAAAGAATAGTGTTTCGCCTTCCGTTTATATCTGTCAACAATATAAGACAACTGCTGAAAAGTAAAAAAACTGATGCCTAATGGCAAAAGTATATTCTTAAATGCAAAGCTGGAGTTAAATATATGATTTATATTATCAATAAAGAAATCATAATACTTGTAGTAGAACAATAGTCCAAGATTAAAGAACACACCAATTAGCAACCCAAAAAGATTGCTCATCCTGCTAGCTGTATATTGAAATAATAAACTTAGGGAATAATTGACAATAATACTTCCAATAATAATCAGCAGATATATAGGGTTAAAATAGCCATAAAAGCAAAGGGACATAATGCTCAAAAATAACATCGCAAGCTTATGGGCCCCAGCTTTGTTCAAACCATACCAGCCAGCCAGTACAATTGGAAGAAATATAAAAATGAAAATATATGAATTAAATAACATCTTATTAGCACCTCAGATGGTGTTTAAAACAAATAAACTTAAACAAGTTACAAACTTATTCATTTGCTTCTTCTGTTGTTAGAGTTGGAGTTGACTCCTCTGTTACTTCCGGATTTGATGTTGGAGTTAGCTCCTCTACTACTGGTGTTGGTGTTGGAGTTGGTTCTTCTATTACTTCTGGATTTGATGTAGGAGTTGGCTCCTCTACTACAACAGGTGTTGGAGTAGAAGTCACTGTTACCTCTTCAGTAATGGTTGGATTATTCACTGGAGCCACTGTAATAGCAGGTGTAGCGATTATAGTTGGCGAAGGACTTAATGTTGGCCAAGTCTGCTGTTGTACAACAGGCTCCTCTTTCTTTTGCTGCACTTCTACTGATGGAGTTGGAATGATGCTTGGTATAGCCTCAGCAACAGGCGCAGTCACTGCAGATGTTACTGTAGCTGAAGCATCATCAACGACCTGAACATTGTCAGGTAATGTAGTTGTTTCAGTCATCATCTTCTTAAACTGTCCAGTTGGCTTAACATACTTTACAACAAATTCTCCATCATCAGACACACCAGGGACTGGATGATGAATTATATAATCCAATATAACAGTATACGCACAGGCTCTGTAATGCAGACCATCACCTGCATCATATTCTAGCTTTACCTGTCCATCACTACCCTTTAATACACTGTCAACATCAAGGTAATATATGCCCTCATATTCAGCAAGTGCAGTTAAAAATTCATTATATTTATTAATCCAGGAGTTTTGACAAGTCTTTTTATATGGACCATTATCATCAACAGGTCCAATAGCCATAATAACTATTTCACTCTCTGGTGCATATTCCATTATTTTCTCAACAAGTTCTTTAAAGGATTGCTGATATTTTTCCTCTGAGCCACCCATACCATTTACGCCAAAGGCAAGATATATTACAGGTGCCTTATGACTCGCCAGATAATCCTTAACAGTATATTCTTTACCCGAATTCTGAGTAAACTTAGTGCTTAATACTGCAGGATGACTAATACCGACCTTTGCAAGAACATTTTCATCAGATACAAACCCATAACTAACCATGGCAACTGTTCTGGAATCGCCTAAAAAAATACAGTTATTCATATAACCATTCCGAGTAGAAGCATTATATTGAAGAACTGTCTGATATTCTATTTCCTCCTCTGCGTCATCCGTTCCAGAGGAAGTAATAATCTTTTTAGTTTTCTTTTCTCTAGCAGAACTATTCGAATTAATATCGCCTAATACACTGGAATAATCACCCGATGGTTCTTCTATTGTTTCAGCTGCTGTAGAATTGAGACAAACACAAATAACCGTAATAGTTGTACCAATAAATATAGCGGCCAACGATACGGCAATTGCAAGATTATGCTTAAACCAAAAGCGTACTATCTTCTTTATGAATTTACGTCTTTTTTCTCTATCTACCATACCTGTCTATTATATCATCTATTACTGCAAAAAAACAGAGAGAGTCTTTTTACAACTCTCTCCATTAATGTATAGAAATCCAATAAAGGGAATCAGGCTTATATAGTATTAAAGGTCAGTATAACCTTAAACAGATCTCCATCCAAAAACAGATCAAACTGACCATTCATGGCTTCAGTAAGGCTCTTCGTTATAGACAGACCTAATCCTGATCCATCCATTGTTCTGGATTCATCTCCCTGCTTAAATCTTTCAAGCAGTTCATCTGCCGACATTGTCAACTGGCTTTCGGATATATTCTTAACAGACAACTGCACTCTTGTAGCGCCTTCAACGCCACATTCTTCAAGATCAATATATACTCTTGTGCCCTGCAAAGCATATTTATATATATTATTGTAAAGATTTTCAATAATTCTAAACATGCTCTTACTGTCTACACTTATATAAATAGGCTTTTGTGGAGCCTCAAATCTACATTTCAATCCATGTTCAGCAAATTTATCCTCATATTCGCCTATTGACTGGTTGATAAGCTCCACTATATTAATCTTTTCAAAATTAAGAACAATATTTCCCGAACTAATCTTTGATGCTTCAACGAGGTCATCTGTAAGCAGCTTAAGTCTCTGACTTTTCTGATCAAGAACATCTATATAACCACTTATTTTCTCATCCTGTATATTTTCTCTTTTTAAGAGATCAACATAGTTAATTATAGAAGTTAGCGGAGTTTTAATATCATGACTGACATTTGTAATGAGATCTGCTTTCATTTTTTCATCCTTCATAGATTTCTCAACCGCTTTTCTTATACCATTACCGATATTATTTACCGCATTGGCAAGTTCAAGATTATCACCATGCATTTTGCTGGTATCCATCTGATGCTTTATATCGGACTGGCTTATAATATTGATACTTTTAACTATTTCCTGTCTGTCCTTATTATTTTTGTAGAGATATACTCCAACCAAAATATCCAATATAATCGCAATAATTAATCCTATTGGAGCAAGTATTACTAATATCAGATTAATAAGCAGAAAAATAATATATGGAATCCATGTTCTGATAATAGCATGACCATTATCATAGGCATTAAGAGTTTCTTTTCTAACACTCTCAATTATCCAAAGTATACATGAATTCTCAAGCATATTTTTAGCCTTCAGCTTTCTGGCAAAGCACAAAACAGCAGGCATAAAAGTAAAATTTAAAACCAATGAAGCTACTATTATTACCGCATAAGGCATAATACCTTCAAACAAGTGACTATATGCATAGCTAGCAGAATAACTTCCAACCAGCAAATCAAGAACAATAATACCAAAAGCTAATACAACAAGAAATTCAACTGGTACATGGTCTATTTTTCTAAGTCTAATAGAATCCTCTTCTGGCATTTCCTCATTTTTCTTATAATACGGTCTGCCTTCTTTTATTATCAGATATACAAATAAACTTAGATATGCAAAAAATGCAATCCATATAGCGACAATCAGCTCAACGCCATCTGTACCCGCAGTCTTACTTTCATAGTATTGTTTACCTTTTGAAAAACCATCAGATGCAGAATACATATTGTCGAAGCCAATCCATATTCTGGAGTTATCACTAAAAGCATAATTATAACTGTTTACAATTTCCTGCATTCTTAAGGCAGATATCTGACTGTTTGTAGCAAGAGTCATTTTATCAGGATTAAAATATATATACTTTACCTGGTTCTTAAAAAGTCCTGTAATCTCATCTACTGTATGCTTGCTGCTTATAACCTCCATATTTGTAAATCTGACAAGCTTGTCATCGTTATACATCTGTACACAGTAAAGCAAATTAGTCTTTCCTACACCATATTTGTCGCTAAAAGCCACATATTCCTTATAATTAGAAAACAAAGCAGCCGTTGTAGTAATCAGGTTATTTACAAGCTCATTGTATTCTTCTTCAGAATTTGCATAGCTTAGAAGGTCCTTATCTTCTATGCTTTTATATCTGGCAACAACAATGGATATAGCTTCTCCCGAAATAGGGAATGGAACTACATCTGCCGATACATTCTCATATTCAATCCCCTTATTACCCCAGTTAATTAAGTCATCCAGTCTGTACTCTACTGAAACAGATTTTCTATGTACAGTTTTATTTCTATTGGCATATGAGCTAATATCTACAGCCTTCTCAGCATCATATACACCATCAGTTTCCATCTGGTTTTTGATTACAGACATTCTTACTATTTCTTCAACAGAATTATCAAATAGATCATTAAATAGTTCAGAATCCTCGTAGTTGATATTATCTCTTTCATAAAACGGGATAAAGAATCTGCTTTTGCTTCCACTACCATAATCAACAAGCATAGTTGAATCTTCATATAAGAAATATGTCAAAAGGAAAGTAGTTGCAATTAGCAATGAACTAATCAATATAATAATAAAACGCTTTGTTTTTTTGATGCCTTTTTTCACGGTGTCCCCTCATTTATTGTTTCTCAATTTTATATCCAACTCCCCAAACAACCTTAAGATATCTTGGCTCTTTAGGATTAATTTCAATTTTTTCACGAATATGTCTTATATGAACCGCAACAGTATTGTCAGCTCCGATTGCTTCCTCTTCCCAGATATTTTCATATATCTGGTCAATAGAATATACTCTGCCCTGATTCTTCACCAGCAAAAGAAGAATATTATATTCTATAGGAGTAAGTTTTACAGAATTGCCATCTACAGTAACATCCTTAGTATCATCATTAATTACCAGTCCGCCAACGGTATAAATATTATCCACACTAACATTTATACTTCCAAGAGAAGTATATCTTCTAAGATTAGATTTGACTCTGGCCACCAGTTCAAGCGGGTTAAATGGTTTGGTAATATAATCATCAGCACCAATATTCAAACCTAGTATTTTGTCAGTATCCTCTGATTTGGCGGAAAGAAAAATAATAGGAACACTATTATATTCCCTTATCTTTATTGCAGCATGTATTCCATCAAGCTTTGGCATCATAATATCCAGCAGTATTAGATGTATATCATTCTCTTTCAGTTTCTTTATAGCCTCTTCTCCATCATATGCTTTAATTACGCCAAAATTTTCCTGCATAAGATATATTTCAATAGCGTCAACTATTTCTTTATCATCATCTACAACGAGTACATTTGTCATCATAACAGTATCCTTTCTGGTTTAATTAAAGCAATAGAATATAAAGATTATATTAATCAAATTATTAAGTCTTTCTTAACTTACAAAAAATGCGTTTTTAATCCAAGCTATTTCTTTATCGTTAATGCCTATAACATCAAACCTGAAAAAGCAGTCATAATGCTTAAAAGCCAGATAATACTGTGCAGCCCCTATAATTCTTCTTTGTTTTTTATAATCCACTGCATCCAGGGCTGATCCATATGTCTCGTTTTTTCTGTATTTAACCTCAAAAAAGACCAGTGTATCCTTATCTATTCCAATAATGTCTATCTCGCCCAGTCTGCAACGATAATTATTCTCTTTAATCCTGATACCATTATTAATCAGAAATTGAGTTGCTGCATTTTCATAAAAATCGCCTTTTGCTTTTTTATTCAAGTATTACCTCTTAAAGATTCCCTTTTTTACGTATTTTCTCCATTGCATCAACAAAGACAAGTATCTCAGCGACTGCTTCATACAGTTCAGGAGGAATCATATCTCCAATCTCCAATTTGGACAAAGTACCCGCAAGTTTACTATCTTTATGCACAGGTACATTGGCTTCTTTTGCCTTCTCTATAATCTTATCAGCCACAAGGCCCTTACCAGTTGCAATAATCTTAGGTGCGATATCACTAGGATCATATTCAAGAGCAATGGCAGTCTGAGTTTTCTTTTTTTCGTCCATAGCGCCTCCTACTAAGCCCTGGCATCAAATGTCTGACTGCTTAAAAGTGTTACCTGTGGTGATTCACTTCTAATCTCATCTATAACATTTTTATTCTCATCTGACATCTTACCAACAGTGGTCGTGACATTGTAACCTTTATCCGTAAGTCTGCTATTAAGTTCATCTATATGACCAGCAATAAAATCTATCATCTCTTCTTTTTCAAGAGAAAAATCAGTTGTAAGCTTTCCCTGATTAAGTTTTAAGAAGACATCAAGATTACCAAGATATTCCATTGATAAATGAAGTAATGCAGTTAATGGTTCATCCTCAGAATTTTGATTTGTATTCTTTTTCTTTGCGTATACATACAAATCCCCCTGAGCCTGTGCACCAGCCATCTTAAGTGGCAGCTGTACATAATTGTAGAGCTCATTCATCTGATTCATAAAATTAATATTATCTTTTATACCTGACATATCTTTTGCAAGATTGGTATCAGATTTTGAGTTCTGAGCCATAAATTCTTCGAGATTTTTCGCTATATTAACTACTCTGTCATAGTAATTCTTAACATATTCTTTATCAGCCACCTTATCAGGCTCCATCAAAAACTTATCAGAAAGACTTTCTGTTATTTTGTTCTTGATAAGTTCAACGGTATCCTTGTCATTTAGTTTCTCCGGCGAAAGCTGTTTAAGAAGATTAAAAATATCTTTTGTATTACTAATAGTTTCAGCCAGATTCTGTTTATCATTTGCAAGTGTCAGTTCAGGCGAATTTGGATTATCACCAACATTGTCTTCGCTAATTATCGTCTTACCCAAATTCTGAGCCAGACCATCCTGAATATCCTTAGCTGAATCAAATGACTCAATAAGTTTGTCCAGCAAAGCATTATAATCTGCTTTAGTAGAATTGTTTAAAACATCAATAATATCCTGTGCAGTATTCTCAACCTTATCCATCATCCACTGGTTATTATTGTTATACAGATGCATTTGTTCAATATTAGTATTATTGACAGGCATATCCATTTTATGAAGCATAACAATATCCTTAATATCTGCCGAAGGATACATGTTCATATCTCTGTTCATACTTTGAAGAGTTTCCTTATTAATAGGCATCCCCTCTTTCATAAGAGAATCAACCATTTTAATAGTCTCTTCACTAACTTTAACGCTTGCACTTTCCAGAGCACGTATAGCTGTAGCTTCGTTACTCACATTTGTATGCAATGGTCTAAGTACAAGATGTCCATTATTATTACTTTTAACCTCAAAGGAAATGTTCTGTCCTACAGACAAATTAGCCTGTGAATCAAGAGTTGTATTTAGAAGTGTATTGTTATTCAACAACAAAGAAAGAGCCTTTCCATCCTGACTTACCAGCTGACCTTCAAGGGTCTGTCCTGGCATAATCAGTTTAAGACTCTCCAATATTTTAGCATTATTAATAGCCTGTTCAGAACCGCTAATTACAGCACTCTCTCCAGTGAGCGTGCTATAATTATTATTATTTATGTTCAGATTTCCAAGCAAATTAATCATAATGCCTCATTATACAAAATTTTTAATAAAAGTTTTTCTATGAATTGGGCATGGTCCATATTCTTTCAATGCTGCAATGTGAGCCGCCGAACCATATCCCTTGTTAGATGCAAAGTTATATTGTGGAAAGACCTCATCATACTGTACCATAAGTCTGTCTCTTGTAACCTTGGCAATAATACTTGCAGCACCAATTGATATAGATTTTGCATCACCTTTAATAATAGGAACTTGCTTTATATCAACCATAGGAATTGTAACAGCATCATTAAGTAATATATCGGGTTGAACTTTTAGTTTACTTATAGCCTCTCGCATAGCTTCATAGGTAGCCTGCAGGATATTGATCTCATCAATTCTTTCACAGCTATTATAGCCAACTCCAACAGCAACTGCTTTGTCCATGATTGCATCATATAATTCTTCTCTTTTCTTTTCAGAAAGCTTCTTGGAATCATTGATATACAAAATGTCACAATCCTTAGGAAGAATAACTGCCGCCGCCACAACTGGTCCAGCCAAGGGTCCACGTCCTACTTCATCTATTCCACATATATAGCTATATTGAGCATATTCTTTCTCATATTTTTTCAGTTCTTCACATCTGGCTATTTCTTTTTCAAGCTTTTGAGCTTTTTTCAATTCTTTTTCTTCAGCTTTAGTCATTGAACCATTCCTATTCAGACATCACAATTAGATTAATTACTGATGTTTCACAAAATGTATCTTATTAAGAGGCCATATCTGTAACCAGGCCTTGCCCATAATAATATCTCTGTCAATAGTACCCACGCTTGGATCTCTTGAGTCCTTGCTATTATTTCTATTATCACCAAGAACAAAATATTCATCTTCGCCAAGAGTTATAGCTTCTTTAGCGCGTCCCGGATCCTTGATTACTTCCTTGCCATAGCTTTCTACCAAAGCCTTATCATCAATATATATAATGCCATATTCATCAATTCTGACCGTTTCACCAGGAAGACCTATTATTCTTTTTATAAAGTACTGATTCTTAGGACCATACTGGTAAGGAAAAACTATAATATCGAATCTTTCCGGATCTTTGAATCTGTAAGATATCTTATCAACCATCAGATTATCGCCATCATACAGAGTAGTCTGCATGGAATCGCCTATAACCTCTGTCCTCTGACATACATATTTAACAAGTAAAAATGTAAATAATAATACAAATAAAAGATATATACTTGTAGAAAGTATCTCCTTTAATATTTCTTTTGTAGTCATATTACTCCTTTGGATTTTCAAGTGAAATTCTGCCAAGTTTTCCACTTCTAAATTCATCCATTAATATTTTAGACGCCTTTACAATATCAGGCTCTCCAGCCTTTAATATACAGCCTCTCTTTAAAGCTATCTTTTGAAGAACTTCATAATTCTTATAATCCTGCTCTTCAATCTGATATTCCCTATATATTAATCCTGGATATATACGAGACATATAATCAATAAAATCACAGGCCAATTCTTCCGGAATCAGAATTTCATCATTGATTGAACCAATAAATGCAAGCTTCATACCAATTGACTGATCTTCAAACTTCGGCCACAGGATTCCCGGTGTATCCAATAGTTCCAAACCCTTTGAAAGTTTAATCCACTGCTTACCCTTGGTAACTCCAGGCTTATTTCCTGTCTTTGCACAGGCTCGACCGGCGTATGCATTGATAAAGGTTGATTTACCAACATTAGGAATACCAACAACCATAGCTCTTACAGGTCTGTTAATAATACCTCGTTTCCTGTCTCTTTCTATTTTCTCTTTGCAGGCTTCATTAACAAGATTTTGAATTTTTTTAAGACCCATTCCTGTCTTTGAATTAATTTCGAGACAATGTATACCTTTACTGGCAAAGAATTCTATCCATTGTTTATTAACGCTATCGTCAGCCAAATCAGATTTATTCAGTAAAACAATTCTTGACTTATTCTTACCTAGCTCATCAATATCAGGATTCCTGCTTGCAAGAGGAATTCTCGCATCAACTATTTCTATAATAAGATCTATTAACTTAATATCTTCCTGCATCTGACGCTTTGCTTTGGTCATATGCCCTGGATACCACTGATAATTCATATATCTCCTTCTAACGGCCTATAAAGCCCATATAACTGTCTTTCATGGTAAATTTGAACCAGGCTCTGCCTTCAATTAGCTTCTTATCAACTGGTCCAATATTTCCTGATCTTGAATCTTCACTATTATTGCGATTATCTCCAAGAACAAAGTACTCATCTGCGCCCATAACGAGCATATTTTCAGCTATACCTGGATCAGCTACCTTGTCATAACCGCCTTCTTCCATTTTACCATTAACATACAGACGTCCATTTTTAAATTCAACTGTATCTCCCGGAACCGCAACTACCCTTTTTACATAATAATGAGTATTCTGGTTGCCATTCGGTTTAAATACAATAACATCTCCCGCCTTAGGTCTGAAAATCAAATAAGATAATCTACTAACAAGAATTGTTTGTCCACTATACAGTGTATTCTCCATCGAAACACCTATAACCGATGTCTTAACTCCCCAATTATAGGAAATAAAAAAAGCGATAACTATAGCAACTGTACACCCTATAATATAACTCAAGACTTCCTGAAGCAGATTTCCAGTAACTTTTCTTCTTTTTTTAGCAAAACTCAAGCCATTTCTTCTAGCCATATTTATATCAACCAATTATATTCATAGAATACTTTAACTAATAAATTATATCAGATATGACATATTTTGCATACATTTTGTACTACAATAAAAAAGAGCCGCATACACGACTCTTTTGAACAATTCTTATCTAAGAACTTCTTTAACCTTAGCTGCTTTACCAACTCTGTCTCTTAAGTAGTATAACTTAGCACGTCTAACTTTACCATGTCTAACAACTTCAACCTTCTCAACGTTAGGTGAGTGTAATGGCCAAGTCTTCTCAACGCCTACACCATTAGATGATTTACGAACTGTGAAAGTAGCTCTGTTTGAACCACCCTGCATCTTAATAACAGTTCCCTCAAAAATCTGGATACGCTCTCTGTTACCTTCCTTAATCTTACCGTGAACTCTTACAGTATCGCCTACTTCAAATGCAGGTACTTCTGCTTTAAGCTGTTCATCTTCGATTGCCTTGATAATTTCGTTCATTTCATTTCTCCTTATTATATGGATGTTCTTAAAACAACTATGTGTTACAGAGGACCATCTATTTTCGCGACTTTGATATAATACTACATTTACATAACAAATGCAACAGTTTTATTTATTTTGCTTTATGTACTCATTATACATATCTGGACGTCGTTCTTTAGTACGTATTAATGACTGCTCATGACGCCATTTTTCTATATTTGCATGATGACCACTCATCAGTACATCAGGAACCTTCTTGTCCATCCATACTTCAGGACGTGTATACTGAGGATATTCAAGCAGTCCATCATCAAAGGATTCTGTCTGAGCAGACTCTTCATTGTTTAAAACCCCTGGAACAAGACGGGAAATGCAATCCATCATTACAAGTGCAGGAAGTTCTCCACCAGTAAGGACATAATCACCAATCGATACATAATCAGTAACTACTTCTTCAAGTACTCTCTCATCTATCCCTTCATAATGTCCACAAAGAAAAATAATATCTTCTTCTGCAGATAATTCCTGAGCCATAGCCTGATCAAATACCTGTCCCTGTGGTGTTACATATATGGTTCTGACTTTTCTCTTTGAATCTTCACCAAGTATAGACTTAGAAACTGCTCTATGACAGTCATATACAGGCTGAGCTGCCATAAGCATGCCAGCGCCACCACCATAGGTATAATCATCAACCTTTTTATGTTTATCAAGTGTATAGTCACGTATATTAACCGCTTCAACACTAATTATATTCTTTTCTATAGCTTTTCCCATTATACTTGTACTCATTGACTGCTCAATCATCTCTGGGAAAAGTGTCATGATATGATAGTTCATTAATCTAATAGTCCTTCCAGAACATTTATCTTAATCAGCTCTTCATCAAAATTTACATCAAGTATGCATTCCTTTATTGCAGGCAAAAGAAGTTCTCTGCCATCATCAAGATTAATAACATACACGTCGTTAGCTCCAGTAGTCATGACATCAACCAGTTCACCGCTTAAGCCTTTTTCATCATCAACCACCTTAAGACCTATTAAATCCGCTACAAAATATTCATTTTTCTGTAGTTTTACAGCATTATTTCTTGTCACATACAGTTTTTTACCCTTAAGTACTTCAACTTCATTTAAAGAATTATATTCTTTAAATTTTACAATAACCATATTTTTGAAATACTTAACGCCTTCAATATGCAAAACAGGAGCAGTAGCTCCTTCTCCAAGAATTACTTCCTTTAATTTACTATATCTCTTAACATCATCAGTTGTCGGGAATACTTTAACTTCACCTCTAACTCCATGAGTAGAGCTAATGGCTCCTACCTGTAATAACTCTTCCATTAAAACCTCACATTTTCATCCAGATTATATTGAACATTCAGCAAATAATAATCTGTAATAAAAAGGCACAGTCTCAGACTGTGCCCATATTATAATTAGACGATTTCTACATCTACTCTCTTGTTATCATTGGAGCTGGCAGCCTTTACAACAGCTCTGATAGCTTTTGCAATTCTACCCTGCTTACCAATAACCTTACCCATGTCAGATTGCGCAACATGCAGCTGAATTGTGATATTTTTACCATTAGCTTCTTCAGTCACAACAACTTCGTCTGGATTATCTACAAGATTCTTAGCAATCACCTCAACTAGTTCTCTCATAAACCACCTCCAAAAGTGTTATAAGCCAATTATTTCTCAATACCAGCAACCTTGAGTAACTTAGCAACAACATCTGTAGGCTTTGCACCATTTGCTAACCACTTCTTAGCCTTCTCCTCATCAAATTTGATTGTTGAAGGATCTGTGTTAGGGTTGTATGTACCTACTTCTTCGATGCACTTGCCATCTCTTGGGCTTCTTGAATCAGAAACAACGATTCTATAGATTGCATTTCTCTTCTCGCCCATTCTTGTTAATCTCATTTTTACTGCCATGATTGTTAATTCCTTTCTATAAAAAACAATATAATTTATTTAGAAAACCGAGTTTGGTTTATCTATCCACATAACTTTGATTAAAATGGAAATCTTTTCTTTCCAAATCCACCAAGGCCACCTAAGCCTCTCATTCCTTTTTTGCCCATCATTCCCTGCATCTGCTTCATCGCCTTCTGGCTCTGTTCAAACTGCTTGATAAAGCGATTCACAACTGCTATATCAACACCAGCACCTTTGGCAATTCTATGCTTTCTGCTTGGATTTAACAGCTTGGGATTCTCTCTTTCCTTAGGAGTCATACTAAGAATAATGGCTTCTGTTCTCGCAAGTTCTTTCTCATTGATTGCACCCTCAAGATCACCGGCATTTATTCCAAGTCCAGGCATCATACCAAGTATGCTTGCCAGACCTCCCATATTGCGCATCTGTTTCATACTTTCAAGGTAGTCATTAAAGTCAAACTTACCTTTTTTCATACGCTCAGCCATATCCTTGGATTTCTCCTCAGATATGTCTATACTCTGCTCAGCTTTCTCAATAAGTGTTAATACATCACCCATACCGAGAATTCTGTTCGCCATACGATCTGGATAAAACTGTTCAAGATCAACCAGCTTTTCGCCCATACCTACATAAAGAATAGGCAGATCAGTAACTGACTTAATCGAAAGAGCAGCACCGCCTCGAGTGTCACCATCCATCTTACTAAGTACAACACCATCAATGCCAATCTTCTCCTTGAATTCAGAAGCAACATTAACTGCATCCTGACCAGTCATGGCATCAACAACGAGAATTGACTGATGTACTTCTACATTTTTCTTAATCTCCTGGAGTTCCTTCATCATGTCTTCATCAACATGAAGTCGTCCAGCTGTATCTAAAACAACGACATTTAAGTCCTTGCTCTTAGCGTGTTCAATTGCAGCCTTTGCAATATCTACAGGTGAATGATTATCACCCATCGTAAATACTTCAACGCCAACTTTCTCACCATTCACCTGTAACTGCTTAATAGCAGCAGGTCTGTATACGTCACAGGCAACAAGTAAAGGCTTTTTACCCTTTTTCAAAAATTTACCTGCAAGTTTTGCTGTGGTAGTTGTCTTACCAGCACCCTGAAGACCACACATCATGATAACTGTGATTGCTTTACCTGGCTGGAATGCTATCTCAGTAGTATCACTTCCCATGAGAGAAGTCATCTCTTCATTAACAATCTTGATAACCATCTGTCCAGGATTTAATCCATTCATTACATCCTGGCCAATAGCTCTCTCTTCAACAGTTTTAATAAACTGCTTAACAACCCTGAAGTTAACATCCGCTTCAAGAAGCGCCATCTTAACATCCTTACATGCTATATGTACATCCTCTTCTGTAAGTCTGCCCTTACTTCTAAGGTTCTTAAAAACATTTTGTAATTTGTCAGATAAACTTTCAAATGCCATATTATATTAACTAAATACTACTTTCTTTATAAGTTCTACAGCTGCTCAAGAATACGTCCCGCCAACTGCTTAATCTCATCATCAACTGCTTTATTTTCTATTACAGCAATTTCATCCTTGATTGCCATAAACTTTTCAACAAGATGAAGCTTATTCTCATAATCCTCAAGACTCTTGTCACATCTTTTCATCAAATCATGTACGCCCTGTCTTGAAATGCCCTGATCTAATGCAATCTCAGAAAGTGACATGTTGTCGTATACAAATGCTTCATATATACTTCTCTGGTGCTCATTGAGAAGTGCACCATAAAAATCATATAGCAAACCCTGTTTAACGATCTTCTCCATATCATTCCTTTCGTCAACGAATATACCTTGACACTTCTGCTATTCTATTCTAAACAAGAAGAACTGTCAAGTGTTTTTTCTTGACAGCCCATGTACTACAAATAAAAAATGAAGCTGCAATTAAATATGAAAGATAATATATAATTATCATCCCAGCCCCTTTCTGTTTTGTACATAATAAAATACGTACTGTTGCATGATACCAGCCTCATCTCCATATACCGTAAATGGATTCTCACCGTTATATTTTTCAATCATAACCTTCTGTATCCAGGTATCAACTGGAGCTCGTCCAGTTCTATGATAAGCAAATAGAAGTACGCAGTTTGCAACCTTATCACCAATTCCCCTGACCTTCTTAAGTTCTTCAAATAAGGTTTCGTCATCAAGTGCAGTCATATCTTCCAAGTGCATATGTCCACTATTAACAGTAATTACAGCATCTTTTATGTATGAAACACGATAACCAAGTCCGCATGCTGCCAGCTCTTCATCAGTTGCGTTTTTCATCTCATCTGCACTTGGAAATGAGTATATTATTTCGTCTTCAACTTCAGCGATAACATGTCCATATCTGCTACAAAGTTTTTCTACTGATGATCTGATTGCAGGAATGCTCTTTCTCTGAGAAATAATGTAAGAAATAAGCATTTCCCATTTATTTTGTCTAAGTATTCTAATTCCAGCACTAACAAGAGCGCTTTCAATCATAAATGAGTCATCTTCATGAACTTTCTTTCTGATAGAAGCATAGTTTGTATTCAAATCAAAGTATGGTACCCATACATTGTCCCAATCCTCTTCATTACAGTTCACACCAAAGGACTGTTCCCCCACTTCTTTGATGATAAGGTACTTATCTCCAGTTATAAAAAGAAAGCTTCCATTTGAAAGCTTTCTTGGTCTGAAACACTGGCCTGAATTAATTATTTTTTCCAAATCAAAATCATCAGTTATTGTTACTATCATATCAATCTATTGTTTCCTTCTTATCATCACCTGTAATATTCTGAGCCCAGATACCAGACTTATATATAATAAATCCAACAGTCACCTTAATTAGATCTATACTCTGGCAGCTAATAAACATCGGTTTGATCTGCAACGAAGTATAATGTGCCAGAAAATATGCAAATGGAAATGCAATAACCCACAGATAAACACTATCAAACAGGAATGTAATAACAGTCTTTCCACCACTTCGAATTGCAAAATAAACAGCATGCAAAAAAGCATGTACAGGCATAAAGCAGGCAGTAATACGAATAACCGTTCCAGCAATTCTTCTTACCTCATCAGAAGTGTTGTATACCTGAGGAAATACATTAGAAATAGCAACCATAAGTAATCCGCAAACAGCACTAAAGAATACCGACATCACTATAATCTTAGCAGAGGTTTCTTTAGCTTCATCTATCTGCCCTGCCCCCAGCTGCTGTCCAACAATAATTGCAATTGCATCTCCCATGGCAATGTACATAATATTAAAAATACCATAGATTGTAGACTGAATATTAATCGCAGCAACCACTGAAAGTCCTCTATAGGAATAACAGGTATTTACTGCAGCATTTCCACTAGCCCATAATGTCTCATTTAACATAAGTGGCAAAGCAAGTAAAAACACCTTTGTAAACATACTCCATGGAATTTTAAAGCCTTTATAGAGACCTTTAACATACGGTGTCTCTTCACCATGTCTATGTGCCCACACAATTACATAAAGCATCTGAATAATTCTCGAAATATTAGTAGCTACAGCCGCACCAACAACGCCAAGTTCAGGAGCACCAAACTTTCCGAATATAAGTATATAGTTAAGAATCAGATTAATAAATACAGCAAGAACTGATGCTCGCATAGGCACCTTGGTCTCTCCTGACTCTCGAAGTGTAGATGAATAACACATTTCAAGAGCCATAAACGGAATACCCCAAAGCATAGTGCGCATATAGCTTCTGCCATATTCAAGGGTAGAAAGAAGATTTCCTGATTCCGAACCCTCATGCAAATAAAGCGATATTAACTGAACATCCCTAAATAAGAACAGACAAACCGCTCCTAACATCGCTATTCCAGCTATAACAATCTTTATTCTAAGAACATCTCTTACGCCCTGCATATTCTTCTGGCCATAGAACTGAGCCCCAAGAATACCAGCACCCGAAGTAATTCCAAACATACACAGAATAAATACAAACATCAGCTGGTTAACAATTGAGACACCGCTCATCTGCTCTGTACCTATTCTGCCAATCATTACATTATCCAGTAAACCAACCAGGTTACTGATTCCATTCTGTATCATGATTGGAAATGTAATAGCCAGCACACTAGCGTAAAAATCTTTTGTACCAATCAGTTTTTTCATAAAAATAACACCTTTTTTCGCAGCCCGCAGCAGCTTCACAGGTTTTAAACTTTACATATTTGTTCTGACAAGCTTTGGCTTATAGCCTTCCTCGTCAAGTCTCTTCATTATCTTTTCCTTATGTTCTGTGCCATATGCTTCAAGTGTAATTCTAAGCTCAACAGCTGCATTTCTGTTAATTGATACAAACTGGTTATGTTCAAGCTTGATTACATTGCCGCTTTCTTCAGCAATAATTGAAGAAACCTTGCTAAGCATACCCGGTTTATCAGGAAGTAATACAGAGACAGTAAATATACGATCACGCATAATAAGTCCCTGCTGAACAACACTTGACATTGTTATAACATCCATATTTCCGCCAGATAATACAGATACAATCTTCTTATCCTTGCAGTCTAACTGTTTAAGAGCTGCAACAGTAAGAAGTCCACTATTCTCAACTACCATTTTATGATTCTCGACCATATCAAGAAAGGCAACAACAAGCTCTTCATCATCTACTGTAAGTATGTCATCGAGATTCTTGCAAAGATATGGGAATATATTCTTTCCAGGAGTCTTTACTGCAGTACCATCTGCAATAGTATTAACGGTAGGAAGTGTAGTAACCTCTCCCTTCTTAATAGAAGTCTGAAGACAGTTCGCACCACTTGGCTCAACACCTATAACCTTAATCTTAGGATTAAGAAGCTTTGCAAGAGTAGAAACTCCTGTAGCAAGGCCACCGCCACCGACTGGTACAAGGATTATATCTACCAGCGGAAGTTCCTTAAAGATTTCCATGGCAATAGTTCCCTGTCCTGTTGCAACTGCAAGATCATCAAATGGATGAATAAATGTATATCCATGCTCCTCTGCCAGCTTATATGCATGTTCACAAGCTTCATCATATACATCTCCATACAATACAACATCGGCACCATGGCTCTTTGTTCTGTTCACCTTAATAAGTGGAGTAGTTGTAGGCATTACAATAGTAGCTTTCACACCAAAGCATTTAGCTGCATATGCAACCCCCTGTGCATGGTTGCCAGCACTTGCAGTAATAAGTCCACGGTTTCTTTCTTCTTCTGACAAGGTACTAATCTTGTAATAAGCACCTCTGAGTTTGTATGCTCCAGTAAGCTGCATATTTTCAGGCTTAAGATAAACCTTATTGCCTGTCTGTTTACTATAAAAATCACTATATATTAACTTTGTTTCCTGAGTAACCTTTGCAACTGCTTCACTTGCTTCTTCAAAGCTTCTAAGTTCTAACATGTCTTTAACCTCAAATAAATAATAATAAAATTATAAAACAAAAAAATCAGATAAATCTCTCATCAAAATGAAGTGCTTCTATCTTGGCAAGATCTTCTGTATCTCCTTCTCTTCTATAATCAAAAAGCGCATCAACAAAAGTATCTGCATCAAATTCCTGTAAATCATCTATTTTTTCGCCAACACCGATGAACTTTACAGGTACTCCCAATTCACTCTGGATTGCAATAGCAATTCCACCCTTTGCTGTACCATCCATCTTGGTGATAACAATTCCCGATAACGGTGCTGCCTGACTGAATTCTCTTGCCTGAACCAGCGCATTTTGACCAGTAGTACCATCAAGCACTATAAAATACTCCTGCTTAACATCGGCAAAGTTCTTTTCAACAATACGATACATCTTCTTAAGTTCTTCCATAAGATTTTTCTTATTATGAAGACGACCAGCTGTATCCACAAGTAACACATCTACTCCTCTGGCATTGGCAGCATTGACGGCGTCATAAAGAACGCTAGAAGGATCAGACCCCTCCTTGCCCTTGATGATATCAACATTAGCTCTGTGCGCCCATTCTTCAAGCTGTTCAGTAGCTGCCGCTCTGAAAGTATCAGCTGCACAAATCAGAACCTTCTTACCTTTAGCTTTATATATAGCAGCCAGCTTACCAATAGTTGTAGTCTTGCCTACACCATTAACACCGATAACCATGATCACACTTCTTTGCTTCAAAAATTCATAATCATCCGAGCTAACACGCATCTGCTCCTTAATATTTTTAATCAGAAAAGACTTGCACTGCATAGGTGTCTTAAGATGCTGTTCCTTAACATCATCCTTAAGTTTATCTATTATCTGCTCAGTAGCTGTTACTCCCACATCGCCCATAACAAGAATCTCTTCAAGTTCTTCGTAAAAATCATCATCAATATACTGATGCGTATCAAATACACTAAGTACATTGCTGACAAAATTAACTCGGGATTTGGTTAATCCTTCTTTTAATCTGTCAAATAAACCCATTATTTCCTCCAAATACACCATACAGATATATAGGTGTAATCAATATCCATATAGAAATATTATTTTAAGTCCTTATCATCAATAAGATTTACACTTACAAGAGTAGATACGCCCTTCTCCTGCATTGTAATACCATAAAGTCTGTCAGCCCTCTCCATAGTACCTCGTCTATGAGTAATAACTATAAACTGTGTATGCTTTGTGAGCTTATGCAGATATTTAGCAAATCTGCCAACATTGCTTTCATCCAAAGCAGCTTCAATTTCATCCAGCAGACAGAATGGTGACGGCTTAAGATTCTGAATTGCAAACAACAATGCAATAGCTGTAAGAGCTTTTTCACCACCAGATAACTGCATCATGTTCTGAAGTTTCTTTCCAGGTGGCTGAGCAATAATTCTTACGCCAGCATCAAGAATATCCTGATCCTCCATAAGTTCAAGAGTACCTGTACCGCCTCCAAACATTTCCTTAAAGACTTTGTTGAACTCCGAATTAATCTCGCTGAATTTATCCTTGAACTGCTTACGCATAGCACTGTCAAGTTCATCAATAATACCCATAAGAGTCTTTTCAGCTTCAACCAGATCATCATGCTGTGTCTTTAGGAAAGTATATCTTTCTGATACCTCTTTAAATTCTTCTATAGCATTAACATTGACATCTCCCAGTCTCTTTATCTGATCCTTAAGAGCAGCAACATCTCTCTTAATAACCACAAGATCATTCATATCAGGATCTCTGAGTTTTTCAGCATCACGAATCGTGATTTCATACTCATTCCACATATAATCAATCTGAGCCTGAATAGAGTCAGACAACTTTGTTTTTTGAGCATCAAGACGATAAACTTCTTTATCCAGATCATTAATTCTGTCATTCATATCTTCACGCATAGTAAAGAAATTCTTCTGTTTAGAATTAAGTTCCTCCTTGAGTTCAATATCCTTATCAAGTTTAGCCTTTGTATCATTTTCTGACTGATATGAGCTTTCTATTGTCTTTTTAATCTCAAGGATTTCATTTTCCTTATGCTCGATATCTTCTTTTGAGCTTCCAATTTTTTCCACGATTTCATCAAGCTCATCAGTAAAACGTTTCTTTTCGCTTTCGATACGATCAATATTCTGCTGTTCAAAATTAAGCTCGACTGCTATTTTTTCAACTTCAACATCTGCCCTGGAAAGTTCATCGCCAATCTGACTTTCAAGTTCTCGTTTGCTTTCAAGCTCTTTACCAAGCTTTTTAATTGTTTCTTCACAGTTTGCTTCCATTGTATTGGAGGTCTTCATCTGCTCAAGAATATTGTTTCTTTCAAGTGCATTGGCATTAACCTGATTATCCAGTTCAATTGCCTCATTCTTAAGAGAATCTGTATCAGCATGATTTTCTTCCTGTCTGTTTCTTGCTGCAGTAAGAGACAGTCTGGCTGTATTCTGCTTAATATATTCACTCTGAAGTGTAAGCTTAAGGTTCTCCACTTCGACTCTTATAGCATTTCTTGAAGACTTGGTCTCATCAATTGAATTCTCAATCTCCTCTATTTCTTTTTCAGTCTTCTCTATTCTGCTCTTAAGTTCTTCCATCTCTCTTCTTCTCGAAAGAAGGTTTGAATCCTTTTTAAAAGCACCACCACTTATAGCTCCACCTGGGACAAATAGTTCACCCTCAAGAGTAACCATACGAATTCCGAAATTATATTTTTTTGCAATATTTACAGCATTATCAATATTATCTACAACTACAATTCTGCCAAGCATAGCCTTGGCAACATTAACGTACTCTTTTTTAGTATTAACAAGTGTATCTGCCATGCCAAGTACGCCTTCTTCATCAAGCACCTCAGGAGTCTTGAATTCCTGTGGATTTTTAATACTGGTCAATGGAAGGAAAGTTGCTCTTCCTGCTCTTTCCTTCTTAAGAAGAATAATCATCTTCTTTGCAGTCTGTTCATCATCGGTAACAATATTCTGGATATTACCGCCTAAAGCAGTTTCGATGGCAATCTCATATTTTTTGTCAGTCTTGATAATATCAGCTACTACACCGATAATTCCCTTTTCCTTATCCTTTTCTTCCATTACACGCTTAACAGAGCCACCATAGCCCTCATAACGTTCAGTTATGTTGGCCAGTGCCTCATATGTAGACATGTCCTTATGATAAAGAGCCTGTTTTTCTCTAAGAGTAGAATCCAATGCTTCAAGCTTGGATTTAAGTTCTGCTACCTGAGCCTCTTTTTCCTTCTGAGAGGCATCAAGCTTATTAATAACCTCTGTAATCTCGTCAAATTCTTTACTGAAGCCTGCAATCACATCTTCCTGCTTAGCTTCATCTGTTTTGGCACTTACAATTTTACTTGTAAGTTCTGCCTTTCTTATATCTATCTGTTCCTGAATAGTATCAAGACGTTCAAGCTGCGACTTAATATTTGCACGCTCATTAAGAATCTGAATAATAGTATTTTTTCCAGCTTCTATATCATTATTAAACTGTTCAATTACATTCTGAACTTCTTCCAGCTTTAGTCTTAATTCTTCCTTTTTAGCATTGGCAACAGCAAGTCTCTCATCTATTGAAGCCTTTCTGTCAAGATATTCTCTGGCTTCATTATCTTTCTCGTCAATCTGCTTCTTTACGCTGTCATTTCTACTGCAAAGATGTTCCTCATTGCCCTTTGCAGAATTAATCTGTTCCTTCAGTAATTCTATCTGGTTCTCAAGCTTGCCCCTTATAGAATCAGCATCAGAAAGATTTTTTCGTTCTTCCTCAATAGCATGCTCAAGTTCTTCGATCTTTGCAGCAGTTATATCATATTCCTCTTTAATCTTTACAAATGATGCCCTGGCAGTATCAAGATCAAAATTAGCTATCTTTAACTTCTCTTCAACAGAATCCAGCTGTCCCTTAACAGAAGCATTACTAAGTAAGAAGAGATTAACATCATTTGTCTTTAACTCTTCCTTTTTCTTAAGATAAATTTTGGCTTTTTCAGCCTGTTTTTCAAGAGGTCCAACCTGTTTTTCAAGCTCGCCAAGAATATCATTTACTCTTACCAGATTATTACGTTCATCCTCTAGCTTCTTCTCACTGGCAATTTTTCTTCTTTTAAACTTTACAATACCAGCAGCTTCATCAAAAAGCTCACGTCTTTCCTCAGGCTTACCACTAAGTATGGCATCAATTTGTCCCTGACCTATGATTGAATATCCTTCTTTACCAATACCAGTGTCATAAAACATTTCATTGATATCCTTAAGTCTGCAGGCCGTACCATTAATCAGATATTCACTTTCACCGGATCTGTAAAGTCTTCTGGCTACAGTAACCTCATCAAAATCAATAGCAAGCTGCTTGTCAGAATTATCAAGTGTAATTGCAACATAAGCATAGCTAAGAGGCTTTCTGAGTTCAGTTCCAGAGAAAATAACATCCTGCATATTACCGCCACGTAACTGCTTTACTCTCTGCTCACCCAAAACCCATCTTACTGCGTCAGCAACATTACTCTTTCCTGAACCGTTAGGCCCAACAATACCAGTAATACCATTATGAAACTGGAATGTTATTTTATTAGCAAATGATTTAAATCCATGTACTTCAATACTTTTTAAATACACTTCTGTTCTCGCTTTCTATATATCTGTTAATTGTTTGCTCTAATCAATTTAATTGCTTCAAAAGCTGCCTTTTGTTCGGCGCTCTTCTTGGTCTTGCCAATACCCTGACCAGAAACCTTTCCTCCAATCAGCACAGCCACAGTAAACTCTTTATTATGATCCGGCCCATTCTCAGCTAAAAGTTTATATTCAAGGCTTGAATGTTTATCTGCCTGAACCATTTCCTGTAAAATGCTCTTACTATCCAGAAATAGTGTTTTATTCTCCAAATCAGCCAAAATATATTTGTGAATAAAATCATGAGCAGGTTGCATTCCGCCATCAAGATACATCGCGCCAATCACAGCTTCGCATACATCTGAAATGATTGAATCCCTGTTTCTTCCACCGGTCATCTCCTCGCCCTTACCAAGCAGAATATACTTGTCAAGTTCGAAGTCACGTGCGCAATAAGCCAATGCTGGTTCGCACACATAAGAAGATCTCTTTTTAGTTAATTGTCCTTCGGGTAAATCCGGGAACTGATGATAAAAGAATTCACTGGAAACCAATTCAAGAACAGCATCCCCCAGAAATTCCAAACGTTCATAGTCTCCAAGCTTGTTGATTTTCTGTTCATTGGCATAGGAGCTGTGAGTTAATGCTCTTTTTAGGAGAGTTTTATCTTTAAACTCATATCCCAAAGCCTTTTCCAGTAAAGTATAAGATTTGTGATCCATATATACTCCTTAAATAGAAGTACATTTGTTTAGCCAACAAGACTTTATTGGTTAAACAAATATACATCAAAACCATATTTTAATTAAAAAAGCCCATTATTAGATGGGCTTTTTAATACAATCCACTAATTAATCTCATTCTTAATCATTTCAACAGCTTCCTCAACTGTTGTAATGTTCTCTGCCTTTTCAGGTGGAATCTCGATATCAAATTCTTCCTCAAGTCCCATAATAATCTGGAAAAGATCAAGTGAATCTGCTCCAAGGTCATCTGTAAATGTTGTTTCCATAGTAATCTCATCTGGATCAACACTTAATACCTCTGCAATTACTTTTTTAAGCTTTTCGAATTCCATAACATAGTCTCCTTAAACATCTTCTGTATTTGTAATAATCTGTTTTATCTTATCGTTAATATTCTGTTCTTTAAATGTAATACACTGAATAAGAGTGTTTTTAATCTCTACTGCTTTACTAGATCCATGTGTCTTTACTACAAGACCGTTAAGGCCCAAAAGTGGAGCTCCACCATACTCAGACACATCAAACATCTTCATAGATTCTTTAAGCGAAGACTTTATAAGAAGTGCTCCGATTTTAGTCTTAAGACTGGACATAAGCGATCCCTTAATAGTATCAAGCATCACCTTGCCTACACCTTCCATGGTCTTAAGAATAGCATTACCTACAAAAGCATCACATACGATTACATCTGCATAGCCCATAGGAATATCTCTTGCTTCAATACTTCCGATAAAGTTAATATCAGGACAATTCTTCAGCAAAGGAAAAGTCTCTTTTACAAGTGCATTACCCTTTTCTTCTTCAGCACCAACATTAACTATTGCAACCTTAGGATTGTCGATGCCAACTACATATTTCATATAGACACTGCCCATCTTGGCAAACTGAACAAGAAATGATGGTCTTGCGTCCATATTGGCTCCGCAGTCAATAAGAATTGCAGCGCCCTTGGCTGTAGGAATAAGTGGAGCAAGTGGTGGTCTCTCAACCCCCTTGATTCTGCCAACAATTACCTGTCCTCCAACAAGAATCGCACCTGAAGATCCAGCACTAACCAAAGAATCACAGGTCTTATCCTTAACCATATTCATAGCCTTTACTATAGAAGAATCCTTCTTCTTTCTAATAGCCATAACAGGCGGTTCAGATGTCTCAATAACTTCTGTTGCATTAACAACCTCAAGTCTTGAGCTGTCATATGTATATTTTTCTAATTCCTTCTTAACTACTTCCTCTTGACCTACAGCATATATGTATAGGTTATCCTTTTCGTTAAGAGCATCAATGGCACCTTTGATAATTTCCGAAGGAGCATTATCCCCTCCCATGGCATCAAGGGCAACTTTAACGTATTCTGCCATTTCACACCTCACAATTATAAATGAACCCATAAAAATACTAATTGGTTCACCTTTTTAACTATACAAAATGCTATTCTAAAAATCAAGTAATATCATCCAATAAAAAAGTTCAGAACAGTTCCACCAAATACGCCAATTAAATATAAAGCCATAATAATTAATGCATTTTCTTTTTTATTTTCATTTACTCTCGAAAGGACAAGAATACCTACTCCAGCTCCAACAAACAGTCCGCTCATTAGCGTGCCAAAGCTTATACCACCCTCAAGATAAAGTTCTGTAACGAACACGCTTGATGCACAGTTTGGAATCAGTCCAATAATACCGCTAAAAACAGGCCCCCAAACAGTACCATTCAGGATGGACTGGGATATGGAATCAAGCCCAAAGTATTCTATAGCGAGCCCTATTGCAAATGAAATTACGAACAAAAATACAAATATTTTAACAGTATGCTTTATAGCCGGAGCTAATATACCTTCCCTTCCACATTCACAGTGTTCATGCTCACAGAAATGTTCAATATCTATGTCCTTCTTTGGTGCTTTAATAACCTTATCAACAATATAGTCAATCAAAAAGCCGGCAACCATTCCGTATACCGCTTTAATTGCCAGAATTTTAATAATAAATGCAAAACTAACTGCTTGCGAAATCATTATTGGAAGCATTTCATCAGATGTTGATAAAAACACTGCAATAAGTGTACCCAAAGTAATAACTCTGCCAGCATAGAGATTCGAAGCTGCAGCGGAAAAACCACACTGCGGAATCACCCCCAGAATACCTCCAAAAATCGGGCCGTATTTGCCAGCTTCTTTCATCTTTCTTCTTGTGCTGTCTTTCATCTTATCCTCAATGTATTCCATCAGAAGAAATGTCAGAAACAGTACAGGCAGAATCTTTATATTATCTATTAATGAATCCAGCAATAAATCTAATAACATAATATATCCTCTTATCAACATATTCTCATATGATTGATTGTTTTAATTACATGAAAAAAGCCTTCCCTAATTGGGAAGGCTCTAAATCTCAATATTAGTCTACAGCTACGATTTCTTTCTTGTTGTAAGAACCGCAAGCCTTGCATACTCTGTGAGGCATCATAAGAGCACCACATTTGCTGCACTTTACAAGTGTTGGAGCACTCATCTTCCAGTTTGCTCTTCTCTTGTCTCTTCTACCTTTAGAAGATTTATTCTTTGGACAAATTGACATGTCGTTACACCTCCTTACCACGGTGGGTTTATGTCATCCGATTATATCGGATTAATTTCATTAATCGTGTTTCACCACACTTTTACGATTATACATATGCTATTTTGTTTTGTCAACCATATTTTATGATTTTTTCACAGCTTTTTATTGTCTACTTTGCCAATATTGTGTTGAAGCTACACTATATAAATACAGTCGTTTAACAACATCGGACAATCCACTATGGTTATTCTTATTAAGGACATCGTAAATATAGCTTCCTACGCTGTAATTAATATTAACATTTCCGACATAAGTATTATACATTGTAAAATAATCCTTCGGAACCACATTTTTAATCTCTATTGTATATATATCGCCTCCTTCAACTACAGGCTTAAGGGCTACTTCTTTATCATTAACAAGTGCAGGCAGGCCACCAATACTATTTGAATCTATTTTAAAATAATGTCTAATAGTTGTACTATCCAGCATTACAAGACTAGTGCCAAGATAAGTAACCCCCTCGTGCTCGCCATATACATTTTTCTTATGTCCTATGACTGAATTCTTATCAACATTGTTAGTTCGAATTTGCATATTATCATATTCAGCATCTCCTATATATTCCTTCAACAGACTGTCTGCACTTTTCTTTGAACGCACGCCAAAATAAGTTTCAATTGCAAGACCTGTCGCTATCGCTTCACCCCATAATTCATTATTCTGACCACTATTAGCTTCATTAACAATCATCTGCTTTATAAAGTCGTCAACACTGGCAACATAGTCATCACACATAAGTATTCCAGGAGTCTCTTTATTTGCTCCACGCTTAAATGTGAAGGTAAGCTTTTTACTCATATCCTTGGCTGATACCTTCGCAGGAAATGAGAACCAATTATCCATGTAATTACAACTGTACATGTCATCATATACCTCAATTATCTCGCCATCCATGCTAATAGTCATTGTGTAATCATATCCCAAAGTTAAACCAGGAGCCTCATAAAACAAAACAGCGGACATTCCTACCTCATTAGTTTGAAAAATGCTACAATCCAAACTACACACCGTATCACCATTAAATTTAAATCCCGGTGCTTTTTGACTTAGTGCCCATTTTTCCGCTTCACTCCTTGCAGGAATCACAACAGTAATATCATCAATCCACTTAAGCTGGCCTGCATCGTCCTTATACATCAGACTTTCAACATTTTTAATCCCTGTACTACTTCCATTGATAGATAAAGTCTTGATATTGGTACAATCATAAAATGCGTTATTCCCCAGTTTTGATACCCATGTGCCAACCTCAACAGTATCAAACTGTTCTTTATAATCATGCCATGGCGCGAACTCTTCATAATCATACATATCGTACGACACACCATTCCCCGCATCATCAACTATGTCGATTGTAAGAGTACGTTCTGAAGTATCTATAGACCATGTCAAATAATCACCACACTTATTCAAAGCTGGTGTAGGTGTTGCTGCTGGGGTTGGTGTAACTGAAGCTCCATAAATATAATTGGTTGATGATGTCATGGGATAACAAAGCAAATTGTCATTAGTATGATCTCCATCAACAAATGGGTTGTTATTTACTAAAAAATACTCATATTTTAATACTGCTTCAACAGAAACAGGCTCATCCCAGGTACAGTCAATCATGTACCAATTGCCATCCTCCATCTGTACCAGGTTCCATGCATGCGTATCACTGGATACTATTAAGCATGGCAATCCAGCTTTTTCGCAAAACACCTTGAAGGTTTTGGCGTAACTCTCACATACACCAGTTCCTTTGACCATACAACCAACCTGTGAATGTGCCTGATAATATCTTTCAGAATTCTGCGTTGCACTCAGAGCAGTATTATCATATTCGTTATTATTTATAATCCAATCGTGAAAATACTTATACGCTTCATATCGTCCCTTAGGAGCATCCTCCATAACATTTTGCACTACATTATCAATCTCTGTCTGTAAAGTTGAACTATAATATTCAGAACATCCATACATAACGGTCGCTTCCACAGTGGTTTCACTATATCTAAAACCGATATATATTCTATTTGTTGCCCAAGCCATAGAACCCTGATTGTCGCGCAGGTAAGCCCACATCGCATCCGCATATATTGCAGCTAATGCATTAATTACACTCTGTGCATCTCCATTGCTAGCGTATGTAAGTTTTACGCCCCTAACATAATCCTGATATTGTGTACCATTATTATTATATGTATATGTATAGCCTTCTGCTTGATTAAGCTTAGCAGCAACAATATTATTATAAATCTCCAATGCATTATCACTTAGTTGTGACATATACAAACCAGTATTAGCGGTCTCACCCACAGATGAAGCAACTGCGCCAAATGACTGCTGTTCCTTCTTGCGTAGTTTGTATTCTTCCTCTGTCATACTTTCTTCATAATAGAATACATCATCCGACTTAATATCCAGAGTGCCCACATCAATAATATCAAGTTTCGTTGTTACCTCATTATTGTAACTCCAACCATAAAGCTCAAGCTCTTCCACCGCTTGTGATGGTGCAGGTGTCTCTTCAACTGCTTGTTCAGATGCAAATGCCTGAACACTGCCAGATACTATATTTGTTGTAAAAACGCTTGTAATCATCAGCACTAAGCTGAACATATATATGCTAAATTTCTTCATCTGCTTTCCTTATAGGCAATCTTTCTATACCTATTGATTAATCTATTCAGAAAATCTATACTAACTGAGCCTGTACCGCTGTAAGTGCTACTACACCCACAATATCTTCCCAGGTACAACCTCTTGATAAGTCATTAACAGGCTTTGCAAGTCCCTGAAGCATAGGCCCATAAGCTTCAGCTTTACCAAGTCTTTCAACAAGCTTGTAACCAATATTAGCTGCATCCAGGTTAGGGAAAATAAGAACATTAGCTCTTCCGGCAACATCACTTCCTGGAGCTTTGTGTTTTGCAACTGTAGGAACAAGTGCCGCATCAGTCTGAAGTTCTCCATCCAATAACAGATTAGGATAAAGCTCATGAGCGATATCAACAGCATTTGCCACTTTATCAACCAGTGGATGCTTTGCACTTCCCTTTGTAGAATGACTAAGCATTGCTATAATTGGCTTTCCACCAACAAGGCTTTTGAAACTTCTTGAAGATGAATAAGCGATATGAGCAAGCTCTTCACTTGTAGGATCCTGATTAAGACCACAATCAGCAAAAAGGAATGTTCCATTACTTCCATATTCACAATCAGGTACATCCAGGATAAAGAAACCACTTACAAGCTTAACACCAGGAGCAGTCTTTAAAATCTGAAGAGAAGGTCTAAGAACATCTGCAGTTGCATGACAGGCACCTGCAACCATACCATCTGCATCATTAGCCTTAACCATCATAACTGCAAAAACAAGTGGATCTGAAAGAAGAAGCTCTCTTGCTGTATCTCTTGTCATACCCTTACTCTTACGTGTTTCATAAAGAAGCTCAACATATTCATCCATTTTCTCGAATTCAGTAGGTTCAACAATTGTAACCTTATTAAGATCAACTTCAAGCCATCCAGCTCCCTCTTCAATCTTTTCTCTGTTACCTACAAGAATAATATTGGCAATACCTTCTTCAATAATATGCGCAGCAGCAATAAGAGTTCTTTTGTCTTTTGTTTCGGGCATAACTATTGTCTTAACATCTGCACGCGCACGCTCTTTAATCTTTTCAATATAACCAGCCATTGTAACCTCCACACAATACAAACAATCTATATAAGATATAATAATATATACATATTTATATAAAATAATTATAACTAGCCTATATCTTGTATACAAGAAAAAATTAAGTAAAAATTGTATCTTATCAAGGACAATTTATGATACTCTATTAATTGTGTCATACATACAATTATTAATTAATGCAATATACGCTTTACTCTATGACACTCGCATCAGGGGGAATATTATCTTATGAAGATCACAGGTATCATATCTGAATACAATCCATTTCATAATGGGCACAAATATCAAATAGACACTATCAGAGAAGATGGTTCAGATTACATTATCGCTGCAATGAGTGGTAATTGGGTCCAAAGAGGCGGACCAGCTATTATTGATAAATATTCAAGAACGCTTATGGCACTAAAAAACGGTATAGATCTCGTGATTGAGATTCCTACAATTTATTCAACCGGTTCTGCCAGTGATTATGCAATGGGCGGAGTATCACTTTTGGATAGTCTTGGATGTGTAGATGAATTGTGTTTTGGCTGCGAAGCTCCCACTGAAGAAGCCCTGGATAAGGTTACCGACTATATGGTTAATCACCAGGAAGATCTTGCTAAAGATATCGCTTCTTACATGAAACAGGGTAACTCCTATCCTAAAGCCAGAGAACTTGCTCTTTCAGAGTATTTTGATGAACATGTAACAGAAGGGCTAAACAAGCCCAACAATATACTTGCAATCGAATATAAAAAAGCCTTACATAATATCAACAGTAGCATAACAACAAAAGCTATTCTTCGTAAGGGAAGTCAATACAGTGATCCTGATCTTAATATGAATTCATACAGTTCAGCCACTGCAATTCGAGCCAATATACTTTCAAGCTATGATTATATAAGCAATGACGATTCATATCTTCACGAAGAGCCTGCTATCAGTACATACTCTTCTCTCCATGGAGCTACCATAAGACAGGCAATGAGTGAACCACTATCTCCGATTATAAGTCATGTTCCATCAAGCAGTTACGAAATACTATTAGAAAAGCTGGGTAAGACATACCCTCTGGTTACACAGAATTTCTCAAGAGAGCTTGCTTATAAATTAATTCAGGACAAACCAGTTGGATATGAACAATATCTGGATGTATCAAGAGAAATATCAGATAAAATAACTAATAGCCTTAACTATTTTGAATCCTTTGATCAGTTTTGTAATATACTCAAGTCAAAGGAGCTTACCTATTCCCGAATAAGCCGTTGTCTGACTCATATTCTTCTGGATATAAAAAAGGATTCTATTCCAGCAGACAAAAAAACTCCATATGCCAGAATTCTTGGTTTCAGGAAAGATAGTGAAGGATTATTTGGTGAAATCAAAAAATCAGCAACTATTCCACTTATTTCAAAGCTTGCAGATGCTGACAAATTATTAAATGACAAAGAAATGGCTATACTAAATAAAGACATAAAGGCCAGTCATATTTACGATCTGGTTTCTGCATGCAAATATCAGAACAAGGAACATATAAACGAGTACACTCACCAAATGATTATAGTGTAAAATACAGTAAATCGATAAAATTATATTAGTACTAGAAATGAAATCAATGGAATATAATTAAAAAAAGGGGCCACAAGGTAAGGGACCACAAGGTCCCTTTTTATATACATTAGTTTTCTTTATATGTAAGTTTCTTAAAGCATACATAGCTGTCACTATCCTTGCCATTAGCTGAAGCATACATACCAATACAACAGCCCACAAAACCACCAGCTACTTCTGTTGAAAGATTTGCAACCGATACCTCTCCAAGTTCCTTATCTTTTGCATAGACTTTAGTTTTAAGTCCATCAACCACAATTGAAAGTTCAACTGTATTAGCAATCGAAACTTCTTCTAATTCAACCTCACCAACTACTTCATCAATTCCTGCCTGACATAGAATCATCTTGCAGCTTCCATCACTAAGTTCAGCACGGAGATTGTATAGATTATTCTGCATAAGCACCAATCCAGCACTCTCTCCTGCTTTAAGTGTTGAATAATCAAATAGAGTTGTTGCTGTAAAATGATGGTGTTGCTGTCTGATTGCAACATAGCTAGGACTTGCTACAGCCATAATATCATCTTTACCAGCTTTTAACTCAAGTCCATTTGAAGAGAACTTAATCATATCGTCAGAGTAATTACGCAGCATCAAAAACTCATCACCCAGCTGCTTCATCTGGGCAAAACAATATTCTTTATCTGTTCCTGGAATAGAGGTCTTATTATTTGTTCTACTAGTATATGATTGAGGGTCTTTTTGTGGATCCCACGCAGGAAGATTGATTTCTACAGTATCAGTTAAAACACCAACTCCTGGATTAATAACAGGCCAGTCTTCTTCCCAGATAAACTTGGCAAGGAAAGTTTCTCTTCCCATTGTAGTAAATCTTTCAAGAGGTCTTACAGCAAGCATTGTCATATACCACTCGTTATTTGGAGTCTTAATGATATCTCCATGTCCAACGTATTTAATAGGATAATCATTGCCAAGATGTCTGTGTGTCAATATAGGATTCTTTGGATTACCCACGTATGGTCCCCAAATATCTTTACTTCTACAGATCATCACCGCATGTTCAGGACCGGTTCCGCCCTCTGCATGCATTATGTAGTAATAACCATTTTCCTTATAAATGTGTGGTCCCTCAGGCCAGATACAACCCTTAAGAGCACCATTCCATACGTTTTTCTTATCACCAACAAGCTTCCAGTTCACTGTGTCCAGTTCACTAATATAGATATACCAGTCTCCGTTATACTTTGGACCATCTGGATTAGGATGAGTACCTATATAGTAACATTTTCCATCCTCATCAAAGAACAACGATGGATCAATACCATCTGCATCAGCAAGATAATGAGGCTCCGACCATGGTCCCTCTGGATTAGTCGCAGTTACTACAAAATTACCACCATGTGTAACATTGGTACATATTACATAGAAAACACCATCATAATATCTGATTGTAGGAGCAAATAAGCCCTGTGAATGGTCAGCTCCTTCAAGAGGAAGCTGAGAATGTCTGTCTAAAACATTTCCAATCTGTTCCCAGTGAGCTAAATCCTTACTATGCATAAGAGAAAGACCTGGAAAATATGAGAAAGTAGAATTACACAAATAGTAGTCTTCTCCAACTGCACAAATAGATGGATCAGGATAAAATCCCGGCATAATTGGATTAGTCGCTATAACTTTTTCTGACATATAAACCTCTCTTAGTTCTTAAAACTATGGATAGGAGCTGGAATTCTTCCACCTCTGTTTACAAAAGCTTCACAGCTGAACTGATTAACTGGCATAATAGGCGCATGTCCAAGGAGTCCACCAAACTCAACATGTTCACCAACGCCCTTTCCAATTACAGGAATAACTCTGACAGCGGTTGTCTTCTGATTAATCATACCAATTGCAAGCTCATCAGCTATAATTCCAGAGATTGTAGTATCAGGTGTATCTCCTGGAATAGCAATCATATCAAGACCAACAGAACATACGCAGGTCATAGCTTCAAGCTTCTCAATTGTAAGAGCACCAGCTTCAACAGCATCTATCATACCCTGATCCTCTGATACAGGAATAAATGCGCCACTAAGTCCACCAACATAACTTGATGCCATAACGCCGCCCTTCTTAACCTGATCATTAAGAAGCGCAAGAGCTGCGGTAGTACCTGGAGCACCTGCATGTTCAAGACCAATCTCACACAGAATATCTGCTACACTATCGCCAATTGCTGGTGTAGGAGCAAGTGACAAATCTACAATACCAAAAGGAATACCCAGTCGCTTTGAAGCTTCCTTGGCAACAATCTGTCCAACTCTTGTAACCTTAAATGCTGTCTTCTTTATAGTTTCACAAAGTACCTCAAAGCTCTCGCCGCGTACCTTCTGAAGAGCGTACTTAACAACACCAGGGCCTGAAACACCTACATTAATAATGTTATCTGCTTCTGTAACACCATGGAAAGCTCCTGCCATAAATGGATTATCATCAGGAGCATTACAAAGAACAACAAGCTTGGTACAACCAAGAGAATCCTTGTCCTTTGTCTTCTGAGCAGTCTGCTTAATAACTTCACCCATAAGCTTAACGCCATCCATATTAAGGCCAGTTCTTGTAGATCCAAGAACAACCGAACTCATGATTCTTTCAGTTGAAGCAAGGGCATCAGGTATAGATCTGATAAGAAGCTCCTCACCAGGAGTCATTCCTTTAGCAACAAGTGCGGAATAACCACCGATAAAATTAACACCAACTGCAACAGCAGCTTTATCAAGTGTTTTTGCTATACTAACAAAGTCATCAGTTGTCTTACAGGCAGATGCACCAATAAGTCCTATTGGTGTAACACTGATTCTCTTATTAACAATCGGAATACCAAATTCCTTTGATATATCTTCACCAGTCTTAACAAGCTCCTTTGCAACAGTTGTTATCTTGTTATAAATATTATCATTTAATTTGTTGATATCTTCATCAATACAATCTAAAAGGCTAATACCAAGAGTAATAGTTCTTACATCAAGATTTTCCTTTTCAATCATATCGTTAGTTTCTGCAACTTCAAAAATATTAATCATCTAAAAATCCCTCTTTGCTATATTAGATTCTATGCATACCGTTGAATATTTCTTCACGCTGGCACTTAATAATAACACCAATCTCTTCTCCCATAGCAGAAAGATCATCACTTACTTCTCCAAATGGTTTCTTTGTAGCTGTCATATCTGTTATCATCATCATATTAAAATAGCCTGAGATAATAGTCTGTGAAATATCAAGGATATTGATATTATTCTCTGCCAGGTATGTACAAACCTTTGCAATAATACCAACTGTGTCATGTCCTACAACTGTAATAATAGTCTTGTTCATTTATTTATTCCTCTCTTTAAACCCAAAAGGGATATTTTTACGTATATTAAAAATCATCAATGAAACATTATACATATATTATATCTGTTAGACAATCTCGTTTTGCTACACTAATATGAAAATCATTTGCCCTGTAATCATTATCAGCCATATCAATCTCAAGTCTAACAGTTTCATATGCCAGCTCTGGCATATTATTTTCCTTGCTAAGATGTCCCAGAATAATTCTATCCATCTTATCATGCAAAAGCTGCGATAGAAGTCTTCCTGACAATTCATTGGATAAATGACCATCGTCAGACAAAATTCTTTGCTTCAAAGCATAAGGGTATGGTCCCACCTGCAGCATTCTTACATCATGGTTTGCTTCTAGCAAAAGAGTATTCACACCTTTTAATTTCTGTACAGTATAATCAGTAAAATTGCCCATATCTGTAGCTACAGCACATTTTTTACCTTTATTACCAACCGTGTATGCTACTGAGTCAGCAGCATCATGACTGGTAGAAAATGCATGAATAGTCAAATCCTTAATCTTCCAGTCAACATCCGGTGCAATAGGATGAAATATGTCTTCTTCCACTGCTCCAAGTCTGTCATAGGACTTAATGGCTTCTATAGTATCCCTGGTTGCATAAACCGGTATATTATATTTGCGAGCCATAACTCCAAGACCACCGATATGATCAATATGCTCATGTGTTATGAGAATACCATCTATATCATCGCCAGTAAGTTCTAGACTTTGCAAACCCTCTTCTATTCTTTTCTTGCTAATTCCAACATCCACAAGCAAATGTGTATTATCACTGCCTATGTATATACAATTGCCACTACTTCCGCTGGCTATTGGAGCGAAACGCATCAATTAATTCTCCCAGAATACTTCGATGATATCTCCATCATGTATTTCTTCCATATATTCTGCTGATTCACCATTTTTTCTGGTGATTATATTTTTACCCTGCGGCCTTGAAAGATCAAAACTAATCCTGTCAAATATATCTACAAATACATAGCTGGCTTTGCCTTCCATTACTACAGGGCTGCCATTAACAATAACTACTATTTTCTTTCCAACTGGATGATTGTTGCCATTTGAAGAATCATCACTATTGTCATTTTCCTCTGCTGTTTCTTCTGCTTCAGGCAAACTTGCAAAATCAATTGCTATTTTCTCCTTCCACTCAACAGAAAAATTCTCATACACTTTAGTATCAGCATTAGCTGGCAGATTATTGACAATACAATCCTTATTATCTGTGTCATCTATATCCATAAACTGTGCTATCTGTTCTACAGTATAGTAATCAAGTATCTGAATATCATCACCCTGTGCGATTTCATAGTATTCGGACTGAAGCTCCCCATTAACTGAAACGAACTTAGGAAGGGCTATATCCATTCCATTAACTTTAACCTTAACACTTCCCTTATATCCAGGAAGATCAGCTACTCTCAGGCTGGCAGCAGGACCTGCTGTGGACTCAATAACCTCAATTATGTCATGTTCTTTAATAAGAGAGTGGAGATTTGCAGGCTCGCCATTAACCTTTATCACTGCAGGCTCTCCCAAAGGTCCTCTTACCATTCTCTCAACGCCATCGAGAACATAAGTCAATGAAGGTCCTGATTTAGGGAAAAATCCATTAGATGGAAATTCCGTCTGCATAGCGACATCCATAACTGTGAGACTGTTATTGTTATATATCTTTACTTTATTTCCATTAAAATCTACATAAATAAAATTATTGGTTTCTTCATAAAAACTAAGTGCAATACCAATCGGAGTAACAAGAAGCGAATCAACCTTGAGACTGTTGTCTTCAAAGACAATATCATCCATAACCTCCTTGCCTCGAAGAGCAACTCGGTTATTGCTAACTCCAAGATGCTTAGCAAGACATTCTGTATAGCCTGGGAATACTCCGCCACCACCTACTACAAACACAGCACCTACAGCTTTACCACCGTTAAGTTCTATAATTCTCTCAGCCACCATCTGGGCCATTTTTTCAACATCATCTGCTACAACCTGAGCAAGTTCTTCCCTGCTAATGGTCATCTTTGTACCCATAATGTCCTTGTAGCTTATCTTAGTTTTGCTGGTCCCCTGCTTCTTAATCTTCTCAGCAGTATTAAAATCCACCATACAATGATTAGCAATTGTCTCAGTAAGGCTGTCTCCCGCAGTTGGAAGCATACCAAAAGCTATAATACTTCCATCCTTAGTAATAGATATATCTGAAGTTCCAGCGCCAACGTCAACAAGAGCTATATTCAGTAATCTGAAACGTTCAGGTATGGCTAGTCCAATAGCAGCGATAGGCTCCAATGTAAGGGAAGCCACCTCAAGTCCTGCCATCTCGATAGCCTTATAAAGGCCATCCACAACCTCATCAGGAAGAAAGGTCGCAATAATATCCACGCCAATACTCTTTGCCTTGTGATTTTCAAGATTAGTCATCACAGAATCGTTGAGATAATATCTTACAATACTGCTTCCAACACAGTAGAACTTCATATCACTATAGTTTTCATTCAGAAACTGCTTATAGGCATCTTCTATGGCAGTAGAATTAAGTGTATATACATCCTCTTCAGATATAACACGCTCATCTGAAAAATTAATTACAGTATGGCTCTGTGCTGTCTTAAGCACACGTCCAGCAGCAGCAATACAAACCCTGTTAAGCTTTGTTGAAAGCTTATTTTCCAGTTCATCTGTTACCTCTCTAATAGTCTCTGCAACCTTGGAGATGTCATGAATCTGACCATCTAACATTGCTCTGGTTTCATGCTCTTTTCTGGCCATACCAGTTACAATGAATTTCTTGCCTTTTCTGTAACCAACAGTACCAACAACACTTCTTGTACCTATATCAAGACCATATACTAATTGAATTGGTTGATTATTATCTGCCATGTTCAAACCCTTTTAGTTTTTTATCAATCTGCTCATAGCTATATTCCAATGAGCCCCCATTGTCTATTACAAAATCGCTTCCAGCTCTGAATTCTTCTTCAGTTAGCTGAGCATCCATAATTGCCTTAATTTTCTCATCGCTGTATCCACGTGAATGTTTCAGCCTTGCCTCTCTTACTTCTCTTGGCGCATATATATACCACATTTCATCCACATGTTCTTTATATCCGCATTCAATCAGAAGAGCTGCTTCAATGAAAAGATAATCTATCTCTCCCCTTGCGCTTTCAATAGCTTTCTGATTAAGAATATATTCCTTCACAGCAGGATGAATAATATCATTAACCTTCACAAGAAGACCTTCATCAGCAAATATCTTTGCTGCCATGAGCTTTTTATCAATAAAACCATTATCAGCAAGTATATCCTCACCCAAAAGATCAATTAATGGCTGATAACAGCTCTCAGAAGGTTCCTTAATCTTATTAGCAACATCATCAGAAAGAATAATAATGCAATTATAATTATCTTTAATATATTCTAAAATTTTGGACTTTCCGCATCCTACTCCACCGGTAATTCCAATAGTTAGCATACGTACGCCTCCTTAACTTTTCAGTTATCTGCTATTTTGCTTCATACCAGTTCAAACCATCATGAACATCCACTTCAAGTTCAACAGATAGTTCTGCAGCATGCTTCATTTCCTCATAAAGCACTCTTCTGGCTGCTTCAAGATCACTTTCCTTTACTTCAAGCAAAAGTTCATCATGTACCTGAATAATAACCCTGGCATCCAGCTTGTGTTCCAAAAGCTTATCATGTACATTAATCATTGCTATCTTCATAACATCTGCAGCAGTACCCTGAATAGGTGTATTCATAGCCACTCTTTCACCAAATGACCTCGTCATAAAATTCGAGCTTGAAAGTTCTGGAATAGGTCTTCTTCTGTTATACAAAGTGTCTACATAACCATTTTCTTTAGCCTTTTCAACGGTATTATCCAAATACTCTTTTATGCCTTTATAGGTTTCAAAATAATCTTCAATATACTGTTTAGCTTCTTTTCTTGATATGCTCAGGTCCTGGCTAAGGCCAAAAGAGCTGATTCCATATACTATACCAAAATTGACCGCTTTGGCATTTCTTCTTTGAAGATCAGTAACCTCTTCAAATGGTACATGAAATACCTTTGAAGCAGTTATTCTATGTATATCTGCCGCTGACCTGTAGGCTTCAATAAGTTCTTTATCACCGGCCATATGTGCCAAAAGTCTTAATTCTATCTGAGAATAATCAGCATCCAGAAATACATAACCAGCTTTTGGAACAAAACATTTTCTAATCTGTCTTCCAAGTTCCATCTTCATAGGAATATTCTGAAGATTAGGTTCCGTAGAGCTGATTCTTCCTGTTGCTGTAATGGTCTGATTAAAGGTAGTATGTATCTTACCATCTTCTCTGATACAGCTGGTAAGTCCATCAGCATAAGTGCTCTTTAGCTTAACAAGACCTCTGTATTCAAGAATATCATTTACAATAGGATATTCTTCAGCAAGCTTATCCAGCACATCGGCTGCTGTACTATATCCACTCTTAGTCTTCTTGCCACCGGGAAGTCCAAGCTTTTCAAACAGGATCTCTCCCAACTGTTTTGGTGAATTAATATTAAATTCTTCTCCTGCCTTTTCATAGATGTTCTTTTCAAGTTCATCTATTCTGCCAACAAGAGACTCTCCATACTTTTTAAGCTCTGCTTTATCAACTGTAATACCCTCTGTTTCCATATCATATAACACTTTAGTAAGAGGATACTCAATGCTGTTATAAAGTCCAGACATGCCCTTTTCTTCAAGCTTATCAAACACCTTGCTGCTGGCATGCTTTAATACATAGGCCTTATATCCTGCATATCGCTTATAATTATCCAAATTCATAAATACAGCTTCAGACAGTGACTGCTTACCAAACGCTTCCTTGGCATCAGCTATATGTATCTCCAAATACTCCTGTGCAATATCTCCAATTGAATAATCACTCTTAAGCGGATTAACCAAATAAGCTGCAAGAAGCATATCCTTCATATCGCAGATATCTGTTCCTGTATATTTATAAATCGATTTAGCATCAAAACATATAAGACTGTTTAATCGTACAAGCTCACTAAGCTTGTCCTCAATATAAGCCTCGGTAATAAATCCAGTTACTGCAATAACAGTAGTTTCTTCATCTGTTGAAAAAGCTATACTAATCATTTCCCCAGATTCAGTTTCAATGCAGAATGCAACTTCTTTATTCTTTAATGACTCAAAATATCTATCGCATTCGCAAAAATCATCACAAACGTTAATATCAATATCTTCTGCCATTACAGCAAATGACTTTGTATCAAACTTTTCTAAAAACTTTTTAAAACCATATGTAATAAAAAGTTCATATGCTTCCTTATTAAACATATTGCCAATATTACAATTCTGATAATCAACAGGAAGCTCTGCATCTATTTTGATAGTAGCAAGAACCTTACTTAAATCTGCCAGATGCTTATTCTCAACAAGAGAATCATGAATAGATTTCTTACTTATCTCGTCAATATGCTCATAAACGCCCTTAAGACTGCCATAATTAACCAAAAGTTCAGTAGCAGTCTTCTCACCAACTTTAGGTACACCAGGAATATTATCAGCTGTATCACCCATCAGCGCCTTTAAATCAATAAATGTAACAGGATCAACCTGGTATTTTTCTATAACATCTCTAGCATAATAATCCTCAACCTCAGTCTTATTAGCCTTGGTCTTTGGAATACGTATTTTAATTCTGTCAGTGGCAATCTGCAATAAGTCTCTGTCACCAGAAATCAGACTTACTTCATCGCCATTAGCCTCAGCTGTTTTAGCCAAAGTGCCCAGAATATCATCAGCTTCCAAGCCCGGCTTCTCACAGATAGTTATCTGCATTGATTTAAGAACTTCCTTCATAACAGGAACCTGCTCATGAAGTTCTTCAGGCATAGGTTTTCTTGTACCTTTGTATGCATCATAAATCTCATGTCTGAAAGTAGGTTCTTTCCTGTCAAAAGCAACGCATAAATAATCAGGCTTCTCCTCATCAAGTATTTTAAACATGATATTTAAGAAGCCATATATTGCATTAATATGCATTCCCTTAGGATTTGTCATAAGAGGAACTCCATAAAATGCTCTATTCAATATGCTGTGTCCATCTATTAGAACTAATTTGCTCATTTAACCTACCTTGATGTAAATACAAGAATCAAAATAAAAATAACTGCCGCTATGGCAACTGCTTCCATACAGTAAATTATTACATTGGCTATTCTGGTATTCTTAAGCCTTTTTTGTGTTTTTTCAATCTTATTATTAAGCTCTTTGTTGAGATCAAAACTGTCACCATCTTCAAGTCTTAGCATACCTTCTTCAATAAGATACTGTATTCTCAGTTCCTCTTTGCATTTATTACAATCATCCAAATGCGCAAAGAACTCTTTAGCCTCTCTGCTATTCAGTTTTTCATCCAGGAAATCTGGAATAACACTTTCAAATTCTTTACAGTCCATATCAACCAGTATCGAAATAATATCTTATTAAATCTAATACAATCAGTTATTTGAATTCGACCGGGCCAAAAGCCCGGTCAAACAAAACTATTCTTCAGTTGGTATATTAACCTCTATGCATAATTCTTTAAGCTGCTTCTCTGGTACAACATTTGGTGCCTGAGTCATCAGACAGCTTGCATCCTTTATCTTAGGGAAAGCTATAACATCACGTAAGCTCTCAGCATGAACAAGAAGCATTACAAATCTGTCAAGGCCATATGCAAGTCCAGCGTGAGGTGGAACACCATATTTAAATGCATCTAACAGGAATCCAAATCGCTCCTGAGCAGTTTCTGGTGAAAGACCAAGAACCTCAAACATCTTTGACTGAATATCAGCCTGGTGAATTCTTACTGATCCACCACCAAGTTCAACACCGTTAAGAACTATATCATAAGCCTTGGCTCTTACTCGACCTGGGTCTGAATCAATATACTGCCAGTCTTCATCCATTGGCATTGTAAATGGATGATGCATAGCAACAAATCTTTCTTCCTCTTCAGAATACTCAAGAAGTGGGAACTCTGTTACCCAAAGGAAGTTATATGTATTCTCATCATAAAGACCAAGCTGTTTACCAAGCTCAAGTCTTAACTGACCAAGTACTGTCCAAACGATCTTATTCTTATCTGCAGCAAAAAGGAGTAAATCTCCTGGCTCGCCCTTCATAGCTTCAACAAGTGCAGTCAGTTCTTCCTCTGTCATGAACTTAGCGAATGATGATTTATATGTACCATCTTCATTGATACAAAGGTAAGCAAGACCTTTAGCTCCACTACCTTTAGCCATATCTACAAGAGCGTCAATCTTCTTACGTGGCATAGCCGCTTCGCCCTTAACATTAATACCACGAACCGAACCGCCATTTTCAAGTGCAGAAGTAAATACGCTGAAGCCACAGCCCTTTACAACATCACTTACATTAACCAGTTCAAGTCCAAATCTGGTATCTGGCTTGTCTGAACCATATCTGTCCATAGCATCCTGCCATGTCATTCTTGGCAATGGAAGTGCTACATCAACACCTATAGTTTCCTTAACGACATGTTTAATCAGTCTTTCATTAACATCAAGAACATCCTCAACATCAACAAATGATAATTCCATATCCACCTGTGTAAACTCTGGCTGTCTGTCAGCACGTAAGTCTTCATCTCTGAAGCATCTTACAATCTGAATATATCTGTCATAACCAGCACACATCAGAAGCTGTTTGAACAACTGTGGGCTCTGTGGAAGTGTGTAGAATGTACCGGGATGAACACGTGAAGGAACTACATACTCTCTTGCACCTTCTGGAGTTGATTTTCCAAGCATTGGAGTCTCAATCTCAATAAAACCTTCGTTTGCCATAAAAGCTCTGATTTCAGAACACATCTTACTTCTTAACATGATGTTCTTCTGGAGATCAGGACGACGAAGATCAAGATATCTGTACTTAAGTCTAAGATCCTCTTTAGTCTTAGAATTCTCTTCAATTGGGAAAGGAAGTACATCTGACTGTGAAAGAACACGGATAGACTTTGCTCTAATCTCAATCTTACCTGTTGCAAGTTTCTCATTGACAGCACCAGATCTGGCTTCAACAATACCTTCAACTGCGATAACATCTTCGCTTCTGAGCTTAGCAGCCTTTTCAAAGCCTTCCTCTCCAATATCAGCTGTTTCAAATATAAGCTGTAAAATACCTGATCTGTCTCTTAAATCTACAAATACAATACCGCCCTTGTTTCTCTGAGTACCTACCCAGCCCATAACAGTAACTTTTTCACCAATGTTACTCTCATTTAATTCTGTACATCTATGGGATCTGTGAAGTCCCACCATTGACTCTGCCATTTTTTCATTCTCCTTTTATATAAGGCCTGACGTCATATTATATTTTGTTTGGCGTTCTAGGTCATAATAATCATTTGTTTGTCCATAAATCAGAACATTTTCATATGCTGTTAAAGCTTAGCTTTTTAATGCATCAACATAGAAATCTTTAAATTCTGTATAGCCCTGTGCTTCAAGCTGTTCCTTCTGGAACTTTTTATTCTTGTTCATACGTGATACAAGAACCTGATCTCCCTGCGCTCTTAAATCAGCTGCTTCCTTCATAATTACGCACATACGATCAGAAGGCATATTCTTCTCTATAAGGAAAGCTACCTTCTTGCCTTCGTCAGGAATTTGGAAATCCTGTTCAAGCAGCAACAGAACGATACGCTCAAATCCGATTGAGAATCCACAAGCGGGAGTATCCTGACCAGTGAACTTTCCAACCATCTTGTCATAACGGCCACCGCCACCGCAGCTTCCACCAAACTCTGGAATAGCTATCTCAAAAATTGTTCCTGTATAGTAACTCATACCTCTTACAAGAGTTGGATCAAATACTACTTCGAACTTCGCAGCCTTAGTAGCATTAACACTATCAATAATCTCATCTAACCAGTTCTTAACTTCAGCATCCAAATATTCACCTAATTCAGAAGCAATGTAAGCAAGACCATCTGATGAATGATCATTTAAGCCCTTAAATAAACCAAGATATTTATCAACCGCTTCTTTATCAAAGCCATGATTGATAAGATCCTCTTCTACTCCTTCAAGACCAATTTTGTCCATCTTATCGAGGATGATGAATACTTCATCAAAAGAATCCTCAGCGAAACCGGCATATGCTGCCATAGCCTTTAAGATTCTTCTTTCATTTATTCTAATCTCAAAATTCTCAAAACCAAGCTTTCCAAGGCAGGTTGTTGTAGCAGTAATAAGCTCAATTTCAGCCAGGTTAGTTGGCTCACCAAGAATATCAATATCGCACTGATAGAACTGACGATATCTGCCTCTCTGTGGTCTGTCAGCTCTCCATACAGGGCCTATCTGAAGTGCCTTAAATGGACTTGCAAGATTAGCACTATTATTCGAATAGAATCTAACAAGCGGAACAGTAAGATCATAGCGCATTCCTAAATCGCTAAGATCAGCTTCTGTTTCAGCTTTAGCAAGGTCAAGCTTTTCTCCTCTTTTTAAAACCTTGAAAATAAGCTTCTCATTTTCTCCGCCCTGCTTATTAGTAAGATTCTCAATATTCTCCATACAAGGAGTTTCAATGCCTGTAAAACCGAACTTTCTATATGTATCCTTAATCACTCTGATAACGTAATCTCGTATTTCCATCTCGCGTGGAAGTATATCTTTCATACCTGTAACAGGCTTCTTTGATAATGCCATAATTTTATCTCCTAATATTTCTACATAATCTATTGTATTTTACTATTTTTCAGTCATTTATTCAAGCCATAGGTATATTCATTTAATGTTGATAATGTTGTAAAAAATAATAGCAACGTGTATCATATTGAATTGCTAAAGGGAGGAGAAGTTATATGAGTTTATTAAAAAACAACGATACTAACGAAAAGAAAACAACGCCAAAATGGATATCTGTATTTGGTATATGTGTTTTAATCGCTTGTATTATATTTGTATTGGTACAATCTCAAAAATACTGGTTCTATAGTTTTAACGCTGCTTCTTTAGAAAAATATTTTAACAGTGGAGAAAACGAAAAATTTGTAAAAGATACAACAACAATATGTAATGGTTCTTATTACAGAATAAAACATACTGTAAATGGTATTCCTACCTGTACAGAGTATTATTACTTATGCGGTAATGATGATGCTGCTTGTATATATGTAGTACGAGCAGATAAAAACTTCTATAATAATTTCGATGCTGCCACTGGCATCAGTACCACAGGAGTATCTGTATCTGGTTTAGTACGCGAACCATCCTATGAGCTCCGTCAGAGTATTAATCAAACAAAAGCAGATATTGTTTCTGCTGGTTATGAACTTTCGATGGCAACATACTACATTGATTTAATGTCATTTAGAGTTGCTCTAGGTATACTAATTGGAACAATATTAATCCTTTGTCCTGTAGCTTTATTTGTAGCCACAAAGGATTCTCCTAAGAACCTTCCTACATGGATAAGTGCTTCTGTTTTTGTAATGTTTATTATTGGTTTATTTGTAGTATTACACTACATGAATTATCTATTCTAATTATCTTAGTAAAAAAGGACTTGAATCTGAAAAATTTCAAATTCAAGTCCTTTATCATTTTTATTCACCCGCTTTACATGAAATAATCCATGGTGCTGGCTGCTGTTCATAGGTATGACGACTTGTAACCTTCGCTACAGAAACCTGTATAATCTCTGGATCAGATATACAGAATTTCTTGCATCTTTCAAGCATTGAAGCTGCAAGTGCAAAATCAAGTGTATAAATTACAAATTCCATAGAAGGATTAAGTTTAACAAGGCACTCTATCTCCTGTTCCATTGAAGCGGATGCTACTAACATAGTAACATCCGGAACAGGAAGTCCAGCCATATTTTCCTCTGAAACCGAATCAATTATTGATACATTATTAACGCCAAACTGTTCAACATTTTCTTCAAGAGCTCTTCTATCATTACCATTGTACTCAACAGCCACAATAGAACCCTCACCATTAAGAATGGCAGCTTCAACTGCAATCGACTCGCTGTTGATACAGCAGATATTCTTACCTTCTTCAATCTGCATCTTTGATAAAAGAACCGCTCTAATCTCAGAACCAACGTACTTAACAGAGCCCTTTACAAGTGCGCTGTTGTCCATACCAAATTTGACAGATGCTCTGGCATTAGGGTTAAGAATAATCATACCAGCTGAAGCATTAATACCTCTGTCAATCATATTAGCCACAAGATCCTGTTTAATAGGTCCTACAGGTTCAGAACCCTCATTATAAATAACTGTGCAGTCACCCAAACCAGCATTATACATACGGTAGAAAATATCCGGATGACCTGCCTCAGTAAATACAAGCACGCATCTATGCGCCTCACATGAAGGTATTATATTCTTATTTTTTCTTGTAATATCAAGAATCTTTACATGTTCAAGATCAATATCTGTCTGACTAGAGAAATACTGTAACCATGAAATCACGTGTGTATTATTAAAAAGTCTTTCTTCCATGAGTTAACACCTCCGGTTATATAATAACTATGCGTTAGCCTGCTCACAAAGTTCTGCAAGCATCTTGTCCAAATCAGCAATATTCTCTTCAGAGAACTGACAGGTACCAACCTTCTTATGACCACCGCCATTATATTTGAGCATAAGACTTCCAACATTAACATCACAGGTCTTATTTAAAATACTGTAACCAACAGCTGCTGAACATCCAACTCCGCCCTTACCAGCTACAATCCATGCACTGATATTCTGCTCTGGATACATACTGTAAATCATAAATCTGTTACCAGTATAAATTGGATCAACTCCTCTTAAATCACTGATAATAACCTTGCCTTCAACTCTTGTATGAGCAGTTACCATAGCCTTAAATTTCTCTGTCTGCTCATTGTAAACTTCAATTCTTTCCTGTACATCTGGCATAGCAAGAATCTCAGCAGTTGTCTTATCCTTGCAGGCAACCATAAGCTTCTCCATCAACTGATAGTTAGAAACTGTGAACTGACGCCATCTGCCAAGACCAGTTCTTGGATCCATCAAAAATCCTACAAGTATCCATCCAGTTGGATTCATAATCTCATCTATTGTAAGATTACCAGAATCAACCTTGTCTACTGCTTCCATCATATCTGTATAGTTAGGGAAACGCTCTGCTCCACCATAATACTCATATATAATTCTTGCACAGCTAGGTGTGATTCTGCTTTCGCCCTTATATTTACCCTCAAGTTCAAGTCTCTCATGTTCACTTGAATGATGATCAAACCATAATCCACAGCCCGGAACATATGGAACATTAGCCAGACAGTCATTCTCATCAATCTCAACAAGGCCATCCTGTAAATCCTTTGGATGAGCAAATTTCCAATGATCAATAACCCCTGCTTCTAACAAAAGTGCTCCACATGCCAATCCATCAAAATCGGAACGTGTAACCAGTCTCATAGCCATACCAAAATACCTCCAAAATTGCATAAAATATATTGCAAACATTATATCATATTAGTCAAATATATCCAAACAAAAAAGGATTCAAAATGAATCCTTTTTTACTATTTATGATATGGCTCATTATTCATGATCCTATAAGCCCTGTATATCTGTTCAAGCAATATAACTCTCATCAGCTGATGCGGGAAGGTCATATCTGAAAAACTAATCAGTTCGTCTGCTCTCTTTTTGATGAAATTGCATATTCCAAGCGAACCACCTATTACAAAAATAATATGACTTTTTCCGCCAACACCAATGCTGTTTATCTTATTCGAAAATGAAACAGAATCATATTTTTTGCCTTCTATTGCAAGAGCAATAACATAAGCATCATCAGTAATATACTTTTTAAGCTTATCTCCTTCTTTGTCCATAATCTGACTGCACAGATTGTCACTGGCTCCATCAGGCGTCTTTTCATCTTCCACTTCTACTATTTTCAGCTTGCAATATCTACTCAGCCTTTTTGCAAATTCATCAATTGCATCCCTGTAAAACTTTTCTTTAACTTTTCCTACTGTTAATAATGTAATCTGCATAATTATTCTTTAATTATGGTGCCACCACCAAGTACAATGTCACCATCGTACAGTACAGCAGCTTGTCCAGGTGTAATAGCACGCTGTGCTTCATCAAATACTATCTTAATATGATCATCGTCAAGAACATACACAACAGCATCATTCTCTTTCTGTCTGTAACGAATCTTGGCTTTGCATCTTAGTTCACCCAAAGGAGCTCTGCCACTAATCCAGTGCATATCTTCCACGAGGACCTCATGAGCAAAAAGATCATCATTCGATCCAAGAACTATTTCATTTTTATCAGGACATATATCGCATACATACAATGATTCCTTAGCTGATATACCAAGTCCTCGTCTCTGTCCAATGGTATAGGCTATAATCCCCTTATGCTGACCAAGTACATGACCTTCTTTATCAACAAAATCTCCAGCAGCATATTCCTTATCAGAAAAACGCTTTATTGCAGATACATAATCACCATCAGGAACAAAACAGATATCCTGACTATCCGGCTTATTAGCATTAATAAAACCATGCTTCTGCGCCTTTTCTCTTATTTCATTTTTAGTAAATTCCCCTAGTGGAAATTCAGTATGTGCAAGCTGGTCCTGTGTCATTGAATAAAGTACATAACTTTGATCCTTGGAAGGATCAAGAGCCTTCTTTAGCACAAAGCCCTTTGTTGTCTCATCTATTCTTGCGTAATGTCCAGTAACAATTTTGTCACAGCCAAGTACTCTGGCTCTTTCATAAAGTTTTTCAAACTTCAGATATCTGTTACATTCTATACAAGGATTAGGTGTCTTACCATTTTCATAACAATCTACGAAATTATTGATTACCTTCTCTTTAAACTGTTCATTAAAATTAAACACATAATAAGGAATACCCAATGAATTAGCAACACTTCTGGCATCCTCAACGTCGTCCAGAGAACAACAGGTATGTCCTTTGTTAATATCCAGACCAGCATCCTCATTTGAATAGAGTTTCATGGTAACGCCAATACATTCATATCCTTTTTCTGTCATCAGACAGGCAGCCACGCTACTGTCTACACCGCCACTCATAGCGATAAGTGCTTTCATATCATCCCTCTAATATCTATACTGTGCAAGGAACTGATTCATCTCTCCAACAGACTCGTCGCTCTTTGCATTAGCATCATTTATTTCTTCAATACTGTTATTAAGTTCAACAATACTGTCAGCAATACTCATTATTTCTTTATTATTGTCTTCAGAAGCCATACCTACATCATTTACAGATTCGGAAATACTTTGTATCTGTTCTTTATATGCATCTGAAATATTTTGTAAATTAATCATATTATTCTGCAATACAGCCATACTTTCAGAAAAACTACTGCTTATATTGGCAAAATCATTATAATCAACTGTAACATTATTCTTTAACAACGATAACATCTCTGACGAAAGATCAAGTAATCCCTGAATCGCCTGCATTACATCATTGCTAACAGTCTGTATCTCTCCTGCAGCACTATCGGAATCCGATGCAAGCTTACCAATTTCATCAGCCACTACAGCAAAACCGCGTCCAGCTTCTCCTGCTCTTGCGGCCTCGATTGAAGCATTAAGTGCAAGAAGATTAGTCTGACTCGATATTCCTTTAATAGCCTGAGTCAGTTCCTGAATTCTTTCAACAGATCTGGCTCTGTTAGTCTCTCTGTCAAACTTGGCAGAAATATCATCTACAGCCAGAGATATCTTATCAGAAGCAGTTAATGCAGTGTTTTTCATATTTTTTGCTTCAGCATCAACTTCTGATACTCTACCAGTACTTTCATCAGTAATATCACTAATCTCAGTCATTTTATTCAAAGCATCAGCAGCTCTTCTATTAATCTCATCTATTGCAGCTGAGATTTCCTCAGAAGTTGCCACAATATTTGTAACAGAATCCCTTACAAAGGACGATCTTTCCTTACTGTTTTGAGCTGAATTGTCAATATCAGTCATAGCTTCAGAAATAATATTGCTTCTTTCATTTACTCCCAAAAGAATATCCCTTGTTTTTGCAATAAGTTTATTATAACTATTGGAGATTTCTTCAAGTTCATCACCCGTGTTAACCAAAACTTTTGAAGTCAGATCTCCATCATCAGCTGTTACTTTGAGGATCGCTTCATTAAGCTTTATAAAATTAAGCTTTACTCTTCGTGTATATGCATAGGCAATAGCCACAATTAATACAGTTCCAATCAAAAACGCCAAGCCAATCCATTTGTTAAGTTTAGCTATTGCATCAGAAATAATACCTGCATTATAGTCAACGCCAACTATACCAACTACTTTTCCAGAACTATTGATAATCGGAGCGTATCCTGTGTATACAGTACCCCATTCATCTACTGTGGCTTCTTTAGTAACAGATGGAATATTATTCCATGCTTCAGTCATCTCATCCTCAGTATCGTACAGCTCGGCAAAATCAGCCGGATCTTCAGGATCTGTATCAATTACAAATTTAAAATGGCTGTCATCTTCATAAGTCATAGCATAAATATACTGAACTGTCTCTGAATTAAGAAATGCTGATAAACCAGAATACATCTCTTCATATTCAGGAGTACTATCACCTTCAGATTCTGCATAAGCAGCAAAATCATCACCATCAATAAGTGACGCTGCTACTACAGCCTGTTCTTTTGCGGCTGTCATATTAGTCTCAAGCAGATAGCTATTCATTACCCTGTAAGCAACATTGCCCAGAATAAAAGCCATGACCAGTCCTGCAAGAACTATCATTATAAATAAAATATGAGTTATTGATCTCTTTCTTGTCTTCATACTGTAACCTCCCCAGATTACGACGTCTTTTCTATTATTACGATGCTAATTTTTTTCTAAAATTGCGATAAGCCCATAATAACTTATAATAAACCACGAAATACAATGCTGATTTGCAGGCCATATTAATCAGTTTTTTCTCTTCAGTTCCAACTCTCTCCTGATAATAATGATTTGACCTGAAGTCAGGAAAAGTATCAAGCAGCTCTTTAGTCATATTTCTAACATAACCGACTTTTGTCGGCCTAACACACGGCATGTAAGTAAATAAAGTATTGATATAAAAAAGTTCAGTAAACTTAAACTCTATTTCATCCTTAAATTCATCGATAATGCCAAGACGCTTTGCTTCGCTTACTATAATTCGTCCAGAAGCAAGCCTGTCATTACATCGAGCTTGGGAGAAAGTATGAACAGTAGATTCCCCGTGCTGATAATAGAAGTACATTGGTTCTTTAATATATTCAAAGCGATTGGCCAAAAGCAGATAAGAATTGCTCATGGCATTATCTTCATAAAAGATATCTTCAGGAAACCATAATTCATTATCTATAATAGTCTTACGCCTAAATATCTTTACGCACAGACTTCCACCATCAAGAATCAGACTTGCTTTTGAATCATGATTAAGTACTCCCACCTGTTCTTCTCTGCTGTTAGCTTCAACTTCAGCCCCAACAGTGTATGTATGCTCATGAACAAGGGAATAATCGCAGCCTACAATATCAGCCCCAGTTTCATTAGCCTTATTAATCATACGTTCATAAAATTCAGGGATAATCCAGTCATCAGCATCTATAAAACCAATCCATTCACCTTTAGCAGCCTTAATGCCTATATTCTTTGCGCCTCCCTGATGATGATTAACCTCACTGTGTATGGCATGAAATTTATCTGGATATCTCTTCTCATACTCCCGAAGAATATCCATTGAATTGTCCGTGGAACAATCATCCACTGCCACAATCTCATAATCAGAAATGGTCTGGTTTATCAAGGAATCCAGACACCAGTTTAATTTATTATCAGCAGCCATATTGTAAACAGGCACTATAATGCTCAAAATCATATGATAGTTATTTCCCTTTAGTATAATAATTCACTAAATACTTTTTATTAGTGATCAGTCATTATTTGTGAAGCATTTATTATATAGTTTTCATTATAACATTTAATCATAAACAAATAAACAAAAAGGCCTATGCAATGCATACGCCTTTTAAATCATAAAAACAATCTAAAACATTCTTAATACACAATCTGGTCTCTGCCATTTTGCTTGCCAGTATAAAGCCTTTCATCAGCAATCTTAATATTCTCATCAATGCTGAGTTTACTGTCATACTCAACCAGTCCAAAAGTCATAGTAAAGCTAATCTGATTATCTCCATAATCAACTACAAGTTTTTTAACTGCATTTCTTATCTCAGATAACTTAACCAGAGCATCATCGCCATTGTAATTATCAAAGAAAAACAGGAATTCTTCTCCGCCCCATCTTGCTACTGCACCATTATTTTTAATTTGATTCATTAATAGCGCAGAAATCTGTCTTAAAACTTCATCACCCGCTTCATGGCCATATGTGTCATTAATCTTCTTGAAAAAATCTATATCACATATACAAATAGAGCTGAAACCATCTCCATTATATTCTAGTCTGGAATTGATATATTCAAACATTTTGAATCGATTCCAAAGCTTGGTTAACGGATCAGTAGAAGCTATATACTCCAGTTCCTTATTGTACTTAATAAGCTTATTCTCTGTATCCTGATTCTCAAGTGCATAATTGACACCACAGGCAATAAGAATAGCAAAAACAAATATGGTACTGGCTATCTGAATATACATCTGCGTTTGAACATTTAAAACGCACACAGGATCAAAATATCTGCAATAAAAATATAAGCCCAATCTTATGGCGCATATAATAATCGCATCAGCAATCTGTTCCCACAATCCCATTCTTAAAAAAAGAATATTATAAAGAACCAATGCAAACAAAAAGTGCTGAATACCACTATTCCATCCAAACCATCTAACGCAAAGACATACTGTAATCAGTGTAACGAAGATAAAAATGTGACTCGCGCCAACGCTTCTTTGTCCATAGCTAAGCACAAAAGAGATTATATAGCCTGCTACAAACAGGCCCATTATCAATAGAGCAAGAAGACTGTTTTCATATACGGCAACTACTCCAAAAACAATAAGATAAAGTGTCATTAAAATACAACAGAATCTGGTAGCAACCGCTGTCTTTTTTAATTCATTTTTATTTTTAACATCTTTAAGCAGAAAATCTAATACTCTATACATACACTTCCCCTAATATGTATAAAAGTTTATCATTAAACATATAGCAATTATCTACTAACAAATAGCAAATTATTGTCAAAAGACAGATAATTGCATCTATTTTACTATTCTTGAACGCATCTTTAATACAGTTTCAAAAAGTTCAGAAGAAACAACCATAGCATTCGTATCTGCATCAATAACAATACCATCTATCTTTGGGTTATTTGCCTTTGCACGCTTAATAACATCAATAAAGCTTTTTCTTACCTTTGAAAACCTCTTATCAACTGCGCTCATTTCTGAATCAGCTGAAAAAACAGGGAAAAAGTACTTATCACCTTTCTTTACAACATCAGGTACAAGCCTGATTTTTTCCTGATTTTTGAAGTCTCCATCATTTTCTTTAAGGCCGTTTTCTTTAGATTTTTCAACAAGTTCTTTTAAGGCCTGCTGATCCTGCTTGCTAAGCATAGCTATACACGGAACCAGCACAGAGCTGTCTCTTAACAGTTCAAGAACCTCTGTAAGTGAATCCTGGCTTTTATCAGCATTAAACTTAGCAATAGCAGCTCTAAGCATAGAGCCATCAGATAGTTCTTCTCTAGAAAGCTTAACTCCTGGATTAAGATCAGAAACAAGTTTGTTCTTACCTTCTGCATTCTGTTCAATATAAAGCAGAATCTCATCATCAATATGATAGCCAAACTGTTGTCCAGGCTCGCCCAATATCCTTGCAATAATCACCTGATCTCCCAGTCTTTCTATTCTAACTCGGCATTTTTCTGGCTCTAATCCATCTTTTGTCAGTAAAGCATAAACATCATCAATATTAATTTCATGTCTGAATTCATCCAAAAATGAAAATGTTCTGCTCTGTTTCAGATCCTCATCTGACTCTGATTTCTCTAATATGGAGATTTTATCCATAAATTTTTCTCTAACAGGATCATTACCATATGCAACAAATTCAAATTCATCTTCCATAACAGCATCAATTCTAAAAGAAATGCGCTTATTAGCTTCAACTGGAGCAAATGAAATCTGCCCCTTATCTGTAGTAATTGCACAGGCAAGTATCTCAAGATACAGACCATTATCATGATCAATATATCCATAAGTCAACACACTGTCAGCATTCTCCCAGGCTGGCTGACCATTAATAAGTCCTTTTATATAGTCTGTAGCTTTAAATAGGCAAAAATTCCTGTAAACAGGTCTAAAACCATCAATACTGTATTTCATATATTTCTCCGTTTCATATTAGGTTACATTCTCAGTATACTTACACATAGGATAAGATGTGCAGCCTAAAAATTCTCCATATTTTCCTTTTCTTTTTATGAGTGTAGACTTGCATCTTGGACAAAGTCTGATTTGACTGTTCTGCACAGGATTAGCCAATCCCTTACCAAGTTCTTCGAAAACCCTGTAGTTCATATAACAATCATTAAGAGCTCTGTGTGCCCCTTCTGTTGATATCCCATAATACTGCGAAAGGTCCGTCAGCTTATGATGAGATAACTGTGGTAAGCACACCCTAGATAATTGTAATGTATCTATATAGTCGTTATCAATCATTTTATCATAAAAAACTTTTGCATCTCTATAAAGAAATTTCATATCAAAAGAATGTATGTTATGCCCAACCAGTATCATATCCGAGGCAAAATCAATAAATTTATCCAACAACTCCTCAAACACTGGTGAATCAGCAACCATATCATCTGTGATACCATTAACCTGACTGGCATAAAATGGAATGGGCATCAGGGGGTTGACCAAACTGCTAAACTCATCGACCACCTCTCCCTTAATAACTTTGAGTGCCGATATTTCCACAACTCTGTCAGTTTTATAACTAATTCCCGTTGTTTCTAAATCAAATACACAATAATCCTCTACATATTTGTTTAATCTGCTACCATATCTGTTCGCTAACATATATTAACAATATCCTATAAATTCTGCTGTACTGATATCGATTTCATCTACACATCTTGCTGGTTTTACTATTGAAATCTTTTGATTTTTTCTTATAAATAATGGAACTTCATTAAGAGCAACCTCAATAAAATGATGTCCAGCATCCAATATCTGCTTATTTATGCTTCCATCAGGCATAAATTTGATAAACATCATTTCTTCAGAAAGATATACATATCGCCCAATTGCATTCTGAGTATATACCGGTGCTATCATCAGCTCATCTGAAAGTAAAAGCTGATCCTCAACAGTTCTTGCTATCCTATCCTCAGTATAGACAAATGCAAGAGGTTTAAACATCATATCATTATTGATTACAGCATTTTTATAGCACTCATAAAGATATGGTATAAGTCTGTATCTTACGTTAATGACAGCCCTGAAATCCTCGATATGTTCAAACTGATATACTTCCTGTCTTCTGGTGCCATCAGCAGAATGATTACGCATAAGAGGTGTAAAGACTCCAAGTGCAAGCCATCTAAGCAGCAAATCCCTGCTAGTATTACAGCCAAAGCCTCCCAAGTCAGCTCCAATATATAAAAAGCCACACATATTAAGCGACGGAAGCATCTTGAGGTTAAGGAGAATATGTGACCACCAGGAATTATTGTCTCCTGTCCATATACCACCATAGCGATGCATTCCAATATATGAAGATCTTGAGAACAAAAGTATGTCCTTATCTGGTGCAATTTTGCCGAAGGCCTCCGACGCAGCTCTTGTCATATTATAGCCATACAGATTATGTACATCCTTATGACATACTCTTTCGCCATTTATACTATGATAAAACGAGTCATAATCATTTTTATTATTGGCAAGTCCTACAGTTCTGCCAACCAGTTCAAAAGAGGGAATTTCTTTAAGGTCTTTAATAGATTCATCATAGAACTGCTTAAAATCCTCCACACCTTCGGGTGTATAGAATATAGCCGGTTCATTCATATCATTCCAAAAGCCATCAATTCCAGCATCAATCAATGAACTGTACTTTTCTCCAAACCAGGCCCTGGCCTCTGGATTTAATACATCTGGAAGACAGGTTAATCCTGGCCATACAGCTGCTTCAAAATCTGTACCATCCTCTCTTTTACAGAAATAATCATTAGCTTTGCCCTCTTCATATACATCATAACCAGGCTGAACTTTAACTCCTGCATCAATTATTGGAATAAGATGAATCTTCTCATTCTTCATCTCATTTACAAAAGCAGTAAAATCAGGAATCCTCTTGCTGTCAATGGTAAAATCCTTATATGAATCCATATAATCAATATCCATATACACCATATCAAGCGGAATATTATTTGCCCTATGCTTGCTAACCACTTCCCTAAAGTCTTCAGCATTCTTATAGCCCCATCTGCTCTGGCCATAACCAAATGCAAACTTTGGAGCAAGATAACTCTGACCAATAATTGTCCTGAATTCTTTTACAATATCCAGAATACTTTCTGCAGTAATCAGATACAAATCAAGATCATATTTATTGCAACCAACAAACAATAAATCTTGTTTGTTGAAGCCAATATCAAAAGTCATTTCCGAAGGATAATCAAAAAATAGTGCAAATTTGTCATTTCCATCCACGATTATAAAATTATGCGCACCATATAAAGAAAGCTTATCTTCTGTATGAATAGGATCATCGGAGCAGTTGCTGACATATATATATCCACGTTTGTTTATTCCACGGTTAGCTTCTCCCAAGCCATATACAGCATCATTATCTGACATTGTATATCTGTAACAAAATGCGCTATCTCCTGCATCAGTTATAGATATTTCACCATATCGATTATCAAATTTTTCAATACCATTTTCAGCTTCTATATGTTCTACAACCGCCTCTGTATCAAATGGCTTCCCAAATCTAAACTTTCTAATCATAGGATTCTCCTGTTCTACTTAACTTATCATAAAGATTATATGGCTCAATTTATATTATTATGGCAATAACATTATTCCACATAACTAATGAATAAAAAAGCGCCTCAATTTTGAGGCGCCTCAATAATCACTTGAATTAAACAGATGTATTAAACATGCCAAGCAATGCGCTATTAGTAGTAGCATTACTATTATATGTGGAACTAATATTGCTAGCACTCGCTATATTAGCTGCTTTATCAGCAATCTGTCCACCATATGAATACTCTCCCGAAAAGAGATTCTTAACATTCTTGGTATTAGCATTAGTCAATGTATTCTCATCAAGATTAAGCTTATTATCTGTTCCAACAGTAATACCAATATTAGCCAGAGACTTAGACATAGTTGATGTCATGCTCTTCATATAACTAACATTACTGCTAACACTTGAAGAAGACACTTTATTAGACTGATCAATCACACTGTTATAGCCATCAACAAACTTCTTTACAGCCGATGTCATATCTTCTTTCTTAATATCAGAGTTGTTCCATATATCAGAGGAAGCAAGATCCGAAGCGACACTCTTTAAGGAATCGGCTTCAGAATTCAACTTTGTAAGGCCAGTCTTATCAACTGAATCAGCTAAACTGCTAACTTTATCTTTTGCTGAAGAACTACTGCTTACAGAAGAAAGCTTACTATCACTGTTATAATATGCCTTCATCAGCTTACCGTAGCTACCAGACTTAATCATAGCATAATCAGTCAGGCTAAAGCCAACAGAGCTACTATTGCTGTTACTCAAACTGCTTATTAAAGAAGATACATTACTAAGATTACGCATAAAGCTTCCCTCCATTTCTCTAATATTAACTACATTCTATCACTTTCCTCAGAAAAAGGAAAGCCATTCCACATCATTTCATTCCACTTGGCATTTGTGGCTTCAAGATCCTTCTTTTGCATAATTCGATTTCTGTCAGATAAAATGGCAAGCATTTCATCCACAATTTCCTCTTCTGAAATCTTATTGTAATAGGACAAATAGCCAATCATTCTCTTTGCAGTAAAATCAGTATTAAGATTTCTGGTTACGAGGTCGCAAAACGCTTCCTCGTAACCCTTATCTAACATAATATTATACAATCTAACACTCAGCTCTGATTTAGGCTTCATAACTATACCTTCATGTTATGCTTCTTCTTATAGAAGATACCTGCTCCAATACCAGAAAGAACTGCTACAATAGCCAAAAGATATAACCAGATTCCCTTATCTGCTTTCGTTTCAGTCTGTTCAGCATGATAATCTGATATTACCGAAAGATCCTTAACAGCCAGCCTTTCATTTTCAGAGTTATATGTTGGATCTGTCATGTATTTGTTAATATCAACAATCTCATATGTTCCAGTAGCAGCATTATATACTACCATAAGAGTCTGTTCTGTCTTAACCGATTTATTACTTTCTGATTTTTCAGCACCTTCATTATTGTCAGCACTCTTATTATCAAGACTATCACTTACAATGTTTGACTCCAATGATGAACCATTAGCTGCTTCTTCAGACTGCTCTTTATCTTCTTCAGACTCAGCATCAGCATTGTCTTGTTTATCAGCCTTGCTATCCTTATCCTCCTGCTCAGATATTTCATCGTCAGAAGGAGCTTTTCCTGCCTCTTTTACATCTTCACCAGTAATATCGTCCTTATTCTTTTCCTTAACTCCGGAATCAGTTGAAACTTTATCCTCATCTCTAATAGCTGAACCAGCAGAAGCTCCAGTTGATGCTTCTTTTTCCATACCAGCACCAGAACCACTAACGTGCTTATCACCATTAGCCTTATCTGAACCAGAAGCAGAATTATTACCTTCTGCTGCAGGAGATACAACATTTTCAAAACCTGCTGATAGGCCTAAGCCCTCATTAGGCTTAACAGTTGTAGATCCACCCAATCCGTCTGCATCAGATTCCCCATCTGCTGTAGATAATCCTCCATCTGATAACTGTCCATCTGTTTTACCTTCAACAGGAGTTGTATTAGCATCCAAAGGTAAATCATAATTCAGTTTCTTATCATCTTCTTCAGCAGTATTTTTCTTACCAGCCTCATCTCTAAGTTTTGTATCATCCCCAGTTACTTCGCCAAGTTTAGCAACTTCCTTTTCACTATCAGGATCAAAATATGTTTCTTCATTCTTATTTGCCGGATCCACAACAAGACCTGTATTATAACCCATTACCATTGAGGCAAGTCTGTCTGGAGTAATTGCAAGATCAGCAACCTGCTTGTTAGCTGGATATGAAGCATACATATCTGCAAACTGAGACTTATCTCCCTCAAAATAAACCTTCAAATATTCACCAAGGTCCATTGTATTCTCAACGGAATTATCAAACAGATACTCACCTGTCATATAGTTAAAGCCTACTATTCCACCATTAGCATACTGAACAAGTATGAATGGAGCTGTAGTATTAAGGTTATTCGTCATGTAGATAATGCCACTTCTCTTCATATCCTCAGGTGCATTAATAGCCTCTGACGAGTCTCCGTGATGCATATCCAGAATATAGCCCTCATTGTCAATAACAGTACAATACTGATCACCATTCTTTGTATAGATAGCTACAGCATCCTTAACGTTATCAAAATCCTTATCAATAAGTTCCATATCACTAGCCTGGCTTATCAGCAGCTGTCCCGAATTGGACATACCATCATAATCTGTATACATATGATAAGTTGAAACACTGATTCCATTAAGCACATAGTTCTGTAATGCTATGGTCTCAGCTAATTCCGAATCATAATCCTCTGCCTTAGGATTATTTAGACATTTAACTCCTTCTGTCACAGTTCTGATAGTTGAATGACTATCCACATCAATTACTGTTCCATCGCCCATAAGAGCATGCCCATTATAAATTGAAAGATATTCACCAGCAGAGATTGTTGAAGAAGTATCAACAATACGACTTTCATCGTCATCACCCTCAACAACAGTACTTCCTGTACCAGCTACCAGACCATCCTCATCAATATAATAATATTTGCTGCCATTAGTCATTATATAATGTCTAAGACTCGCTGCCTTGTATACCTCATCGCCAAGCTCAGTTAGATACATATCAGGATTATCAAAGATTGATTCCTCTGTGAAATCTTCAAGATATCCCTCCTTTTGATAATCATAATGACCATCTTTAAAATATCCAACATCAGCATTTCCATAGCACAACTCAAGATTAGCCATGCCATCATATGAATATGTATATACACGCTGTCGAATAATCTGTCTGTCGACTACTTCGCCATTATACTTAAGTACATAATATCCACTATCGATAAGATCGCTACCAAATTCCAGATTAACTCTGTCGACATCCGAAAGATAGAGTATTCCATAATTATCAGCAGGCATCATTGACACGCCAAGCAAAGAGAAAGTCGTCGTTCTTTCAGGATAACCTGATGGGATTGGAACATTAATACCTTCACTTACCTGCTTGTTTGTAACATAATCATTAACCGAACTACCATCAGTTGAATATCTTACATGTGGCATATAGCTTATTCCAGCAGCCGAACAGTAAGAAGTATACGGTGCAGAAAGTGATGTTACATCCTTGGTCAAAATAACATATCTGTAGCTATTTCCAGCAAGAGTATTACATTTCTTATAATCACTTCTGTTATTAAAATATAGCGAACGGTACATATTAGCACAGTCCATATTCGAAGTGGTTACAAGTCTGACATTCCACCAGTCGCGAGTTGCACCATCATCATAATTATACTGACCTAGTTTTGCTCCATTACCTGAAGAAGCATATCTATAGCCTGTCGAACCTGTTGTTTCACCAGCATAATGAGCATATCTCATAATCTGGCCAGCATCATTTTTAAGATGTTCACTTACATTTCTTGCATATACAGGCGCATTTTCAGCCAGCATATCCAAAAGTTTGACTCCATTTATCTGGGTATTTTCCCAGAACATTGTCTGTTTTGCAAACTTATCTCTGACAGCCGCTTCTGCAATATCTCTCTGCGAAGCAGTTGTAATCTGAGAACTATAGCCATCTCTGTTAGCTCTTCCTTCAAAACCATCCAGATTGCCCGCAAAGGCATAAGCATTAGATCCAGCAGATTTTACATATTCAGCAACCATTAAATTACTAAAGGTATAAGCAGTTTCATTGGCAGATCCTGATACGCCTTTTTCACGACCATTGTCCAAATTATTGTCCTGCTTAGTTCCAAGAGAACCAATAAGACCACCCGCATAATCCCCAGTTGCTTCTACAGTACCTGCAAAGTAGTTTCTATAGAAATAAATTGAAGAGTAGTCTTTTCTAACACTTCCACTAATTATGGCTTCACCATATCCATTAGCGTATCTGCCTACTATACCACCTGCATAATTCTTTGCGATAACATTAACATTACTGTAATTGTTCTGAGTGGTACTTCCTGCCTGAAGTCCGATTACACCACCAACATAACGATTACCTTTGATATAATATGCGCTAAATGCCGAAGGAGAAGTAGATGGATCAATAGGATCCGCATATGACGCACATGAAAGAACCTGATTAGTAGTGTGTCCAGTAATACCACCTACACCATCCATTCCATCTGCATTAGCCTCAATCACAATATTCTTTGTAACTGAATAATATAAAGCTCCTGCGTTATAACCACAGATTCCTCCAAAACCTATCATGGATACATTCTTGTCAGCTTCCGCAATAAGTGAAGAATTCTCTACATAACAGTAGTATAATGATGATCCTTCATAACCAGTCAGAATACCACATCTGTAGTGGTTAAATGCTTTTACCAGACAATTGTATACATCACAACGTCTAACATAATAACTGGTATATCCTGCTACAGAACCCATATACATATATGTGTCTTCTGGGTTCTTTATAATTCCAACATATGTATTAGTTACCTTTGTATTGGTTACATCCGTACACCTACCAAAGGCACCACCAATATAGTTACCATATCCCTTAACAACAACTCCATCTACACTGTGAGCTCTTGCATTAGCAGGATTCTCAGAATTATTACTATCAACAGATGTACCTAGTTCATAACCATTATAGTAAACAGAACAATAACCACATATACCACCAATATCATATGAATCTGTTGCATGAACCTGGGAAGGATCAAGCGAAATAACTGTTGATGAGTTAATAACTCTTCCATTCTCGTCATATTCAGAAGGTGTACCCTTGATTGAAATGTTATTCATAATAGCGGAATTACCATTGGATTGTCTTGCAGCAGAATTCATACCTGCAATACCGCCAACACGATATCTGCATCCAGTTACAATCATATCCTCTGCACTGATGTTTTCCATGGATCCAACCATATGTCCTACTACACCACCAACATAGTAGTCTCCATATACCTCAACGTTCTTTGCAGTTATATCTTTAAAAGAAGTACCATAGTTGGAGTAGGCAACAAGACCACCCATAAAGGCTTTCTTAACCTTTCCCCTTGAATTAATCTCTATATTTTCAAGCGTAACATTTTCAACTTTACCGCCATACTGCCAAGATATTATGCCACCATAGTTGTTCTTTGCAGCCTCTACATAAATATCCTTAAAGCTCAGATTAGACAAAGTTCCTGCACTGGTACCAACAATGCCCACACCTTCTCTTCCAGAGCTTTGCATATTTACGTTTTCAAAGCTGAAGTTGGAAAGTTCAGAGTTAACTCTGAATAAAAGGTTTGTAGATCCCGCTGTTATGGTAATACCTTTAAGTGTAATCCTATCCTTTCCTGAAGGAACACCTCTAAGTCGTCCAACCTTGGCATTAACCGCATAGCTTGCACCACCACTAAAGTCAATATCAGCTACAACTCTGAAGTTTTCATAGTTACCAAAGTTGTTTGTCTCACCAAGATAATGATTCCAAGATGGAATATCCTTGATTTCACCAAACATCATCAACGGTATTACAACAGGGGTATCATTAAAGGTAGAAGTACCTATAGTCTTTCCATCTTCAGATATATAACTTATCTTTGTAAGCGAATAGGTATCCAGGAAATGTTCCTGCTCTTTTTCTGGATAATAGAACACACGAAGTGCCAATTCACCATTTTCAGGAATAACAAGATCGGTAGTATGATTCTCAGAGTTCAAGCCATAATACTTCAAAAGCTCAATATTGGCTTCAGTAATCTTGTATCCTGCAGGTCCATTAATTGTAATTCTTATATAACCTTCATTTTCATTAACATATACACCGGATACCGTTAACAGATCGTCAGTTCTTCTTAATTCAGTAATTCTGATATCAGGCTGGAAAGGCAGCAGTTTTGTACTCTCAAAATAATAAAGTTTTGGAATTAATTCCTTTGAAACTTCACTATAATCAAACACATTATCCATATTAAGCAATGATGGATCTGTATATGTAGCCGGATCTGTAGCCTCTAAATAACTAATGAGTGTGTATGTAGGTTCAGTATCAATAAGATTACCTTCCTCATCCAAATGCTGTTCTGGCAAACCATTAATAAGCTGGAACTGCGAACCGCACATTGCACCATTTGAACCAGACATATATCCAATGGTATATGATACATTTTCAGATGTGACATTTACACAGTTTACATTACTATATGCTATACCAGAAAGATTATTTCTAGGGTTAATCAGGTTGTTAGTAAGTTTAAGCTGACCTACCATACCACCTACAGAATCCTGATAGCTGGTTACTTCAACATGACTGATTGCATTCTTAATATCACATGTAACCTGATCGGATTCATAGTAGCCTACTATACCACCAATATTCTGACAACGTCCTATAGCTTCACCAGAAGCATATACATTTTCAATAAGACCATAGCTTACACGTCCAACAATACCACCAATACCTTCAGCGCTCTTTACATCATTGGCCTGAATATCAAGCCCCGTTGTATAACAGTTAGAAATTTTCGCACTCGAAACATATCCAGCAATACCACCAATATAAGCAGTACTGTTTACATTCTTTCTCTCTGTATAGTTAATCTTCAAATTATTTACACTACTATTCTGAAGAAAAGCTCCCGATTCAAGACGACAGGCAACACCTGCTACATAGCCATTTCCATTGAGTTCAATATTGCTCATATGAACATTGTCTATAGTTCCATAGAGCCTGTAAACAAAGCTCATGTAATCAGTAGGCATAGTATTCTTATAGTTATCAACACGAACATTCTTAATTGTTCCAGTTACATCCCAGAATACAGTCGCAAACTGAAGATAACTTGATCTTGCAAAAGAAATATTATTTAGGCTGTAACCATAATCGCAGTAGCTACCATCAGCATTCTTAACCTTTCCGCCATCAAGATTACCACTGTATACAACGTCCTTCGGAACCTGGATTCTGTCATAAGATACACCTGTAAAGTCAATATCATTAGCCAGTCTGGCATTCTCTGTAGGAGCACATACAACATAGTCATACCATTCATCCGGATTATGTATTAATCGATAGAAATCAGCATTAATAATAGGCTTGATATATGTTTCTCCATCGTAAGTTATAGTCTGACCAATTTTATTCAAACTACATTTAATGCTGTTTACTTCATATCTTGAATGATACTCTGTAGGATTATACAAAGTACCCATAATAGTTGTAAAACCATCTTCTGAGACAGCACTATCCAAATCCAGATTTACGGAAAGATTCTCAACATTTAATTCAGTAATAACAGCATTTCTTGTATTACTGAATCTAAACTTAACTGTAGCTTCTGTACCATCCTCGTTATAAGAAAGAACCTCAGAACTAAGTAATTCAACAATTCTTGTATTAGTTCTGCTAGGAAGTGGAACATACTCCTGCTGTGGCATTTCATCTGTAGACCAGATAACATGAGGATAATATCCAACCTCAACTGGCTGAACATCAAAATGCGATTCAAGAATATCTGACTGCCATGCATAGTCATTGATATTTTCAAGTGATACTCTCTGCTGGTAAGAAGCCTTAATAAACTGAGTATTTGTCTCATTCCAATAACATACATTTCTATATGACTTCTTATTAGTACCTGAAACAGATCCAATAATGTTTTCACCAGTTGGATCTATTGCAGATCCCATATTATTAACAGGTACACCTGTACTGTAAGCATTTCTAAGAGAACCTTCTCCCTTACCAACTACAGAACCATAATCAGTATGAGTAATATCCCTGTCAACAATGATGTTCACAGAACTGTAGACATCATATATCTGTCCAGCACGTGTATTCTCACCTACAATCGCACCTACACATATACTTTCTTTGCTCTTTCCTCTTACAGTATTAATATCTACGCCATATACATAACCATATCTGACAATACCCTGATTATCCGAGCAGACAAGTCCACCATGCTGATATATTGTAAATGGGAAATAACCAGTATCCATATCTGAATGAATAACAAAGTTCTCAATAATACCACTTACAGTGTTGTATCGTGTTACTAAACCATAATACTCATTATCCAAGTTATATCCACCTGTGTAGTGAATATAAATATCATGAATATGTCCATAGTTTCTGTTAGTTATAACACCTTTATCATAAATTCTGCTATTTGTAGTTGATTTACATTCAAGAACAAGGTTATACAACTCGCCCTTAGGTCCAATATTGTTAAACCAGCCATTAGAATTGGATGATTTTTCAAATGTAACCGTGAAGCCCTGGAAATCAATCTCTCCATTAAATGTACTTACTGTATCCCCGGCTTCATTTTTAAGATCACATACCTTGCTATACTTCTTCTCAGCATCTGTTAATCCAGCTGGATACTCTGATTCAGGTATTGCTGAGCTGTTTCCAAAATCAAGATCGTTGATTACACAAAAACGTCCATTAGGATTATTTGCTGTATACTTACAGAATTCATAAGCGTTGGAGATGGTAATCATCTCGTCTTCTGTAGTAAATGTAAGCGTATCAAGAACCAGTTCCTTTTTATTGTAGTTAATATACAGAACTGCTTTATATGTATGATCACCCTTATCAACAATATATGAATTGGTCTCATTTATCTGTAGCTCACTCAATACATAATCACCAAAACTTGTGTTATTGTATTGTGAAGTTATATCCACACCATCCCTATACAGTCTGATGTAATATGGCATATTTGAACCAGACATAATCATAGCCTGATCAACAATATTTACGTGAAGGTTGGCATCAAGCTTGGTCTTATCCGCAGTCTTATCAAGTCCATAGAGTTTTATACTTCCCTTTATATCAATGATATCTTCAGTATAATACTCAAGAAGAATCTTATTGGATACATAAGTAGCGTTATCGTAACCCTCGTTATAATCTGGTGCAATAAAGGTAAGCCAATAATGTTTCTCAGGATCCAGGCCAGTTATTTCTTCAGAATAATAAACTGGATTACCTTCATCATCGTACTGATTTTTAGTATATCTAATAGCTCTTACAAAGTTACGATTCTCATCGTAAAGAGTCATAATTACTTTTTCACTGGAAACGCCAGTTATAGATCCGTCTGGATCTGCAATATGAACATCAAAACGAAGCGTACCTCCGGCAAGAAGCAAGTTCTTTACGTCCACTGTGGCAGGTTCTCTCATAGTCTTAAAGTTGGTCCTAGAAAGAGTAACCTTCATCTCATATTTTTTGCCGTTATACCAGGCATATATCTTAGGTGTTATGACGTAATCAGTCATACTGTTTAGATAGTATGGACAACTATCTCCTACAGTTTTCATACTTGCATCAAAATATTTTGCATCCATCATTACAGACTTTACAGAATATTCTGTTGCAGGCTGAGTTCCACCTTCGTTACTGTTATAATACTGAGGATTTCCATCTGCATCATGATAATAACCTGTAAAATTATTAAGCATGGTCTCATCAAAAATCAGCTTTGAATGAGTTCCTGGCTCATATCCTTTTCCAGTGTCAATATCAAATTCAATATCACTTAACAATCTTGTAAGAACATCATTGGTCTTAGTTGTATTAAGTGTGTAAAGTATATTAGCTGAATGAGCTGTAATATTTGTAATATCTGTCTGTATATATATATTACCTAAAGAAGATAGTGTAGCTGATCTAAAATTGAAGCTTGCAAGTGGATCATGTCTGATATCTCCCTTATTATTCTGAAGATTATAATCACCCAGAATATAAGCATAGTATTTTGTATTAAGATCAACAGTATTAATATTCTTAAGTTCGAGATTAGAGAAATCCAATTTGCCATCTTTAAGATACTGGCTCTTAGGAATCTTGTACAGATAATGAACAGATCCCTCTTCTGACACAACATTTCCAGCAGCATCAAGTACTGCTTCAACTCTGGAATTATTATTATTAACATACTTAATCATCTCATCATAGAGTTCATTAGTAGTAATCTTATTTAAAGAATCTGTAGTCAGAACAAAATACAGATCATAATCATCATCTGCTGTAGCATTAAGAGCTTTAATTGCAGAATCATCCGGATCCGTAACACCTATCTTAAACTCAACATCACCTATTACATTTTTGGTAAGCTTTATTGAACCAACTGGTTTTGATTTGGAGGTATAGAAACTTCCAGTATTATTCTCAACATTGGTAAACTTGTTTCCAAAGAAATCATAGAACTCGATTCTATATGTATAATGACTGTTTGGCTCGAGATTAGGGTATGACGAATAATCCTGTACCATTCCTCTCTTAAATTTATTAATAACAGAGGAATCCACAAGAGTAGCCCACTCTCCAGGATCACCATCCTTATGAACGATAAGCAGCATGCCATCATCTGGGCTGATACCATAGATTGATTCAGCATCTGAAGCCTTATCATATGTATAGTTGGTGATTTCCATATATCTATCGTAGTAATATGGAATAGAGCCATATACTATACCTGTAGTCTCATCAACTTCACGTCGAATCTTAATTAATCGATCCATATCCAATGGATCTGTCTTTATATAAATGTCACTCTTTACCGACTCAGTGACTTTCTCATCGTATTCGTTGTTATATGTAAAATATACATTAACACGGTATTTAGTATCTGGCTTTATACGGCCATCACCGGCAGTAACTGTTCCTGTATTGCTTGAATATGTACGGTATGCAAGGGTCTCCTTACCATCAGCATCTATCTCATAGAATTCATATTGAATCTTTCGATCCTTATCAATTCTCTGAGCCTTATCTGTAACCTTCATATCAAGCATAATGCGGTAAGTTCCTGCAGAAACTCCCAAAAATTCTACTGTTGGCTTGATATATCCTATTGCCTGAGGTTTAGCTACAATTTTATTTACCCTGTCTGGACGCAACGAATCTGGTCTAACACCTTTGGCAGTGCCATCTCTTCCCACCTCGCCCCTGGTCTGAACAGCATTTGCACCTTTCTTTGAGCCTGCAGCTGCAGCAGCGCTACTTCTAGATCCTGCAGAAGATGAGCTGGATGAGGATTTCTTCTCTTTATCCTTCTTCGTATCAGAAGACTTATCATCATCATCATTATCAGCATCCACTGTATCTTCTGCAGCTATTTCTTCTGCTTCATCAGCCTCCTTAACTTCAGGAGTAGGCATAATAATCTCTTCTTCCTCTTCATCAGTTTTATCTGAATCAGCTTTAGCCACTTTATCTGAAGCTATTCCAAGACGTACTAACAGTTCATGATATGTAAGCTCTTCACCATTAACTTCAACCTTAGAATCATTATTAATATATCTGGCGATCTGATAATTCATCATATCCCCATCAGGTTCACAGTATGCAAAATAACTTTCTGTAAAATATATGGCACTGTTTGCCGTCACTTCGCGGTTAACGCCTTTTTCATCAAATGTTATCGTCTTAAGATTATAGAAAAAGCCATTACCTGTTGAATAAAACAGAAAATCAATTGGATCAGCGCGATCTCCTCCAGGATTATAGGTTTCTCCATGCGTAACAGATAAGCCCTCATACACATCAGCTTTCTGATAATCAACATCAAAAAGGGTACCGCTGTTGTTTATAAAATATAAACCAGCGCCACCATTAATATACAATGGAAAACTTAAGTCCACCTGAGTCTTCTCTTCTTCTCCCATATAATAAGAGCCAGCTCTTGAATAAATATAATCAAGAGGGTTGTATGTATAGAGCTGAGTAGATAATGTCTCAAGTTCCTCGTCAGGATTAGCTAAAAGCATAGATTTAACAGTATTACTCTTAATAGCATATCCTTCACTATGTAGTTGTAAAAAAACACTAAATCTGGTCTGTAATAACAAAAGAATGGTTATTACTACAATGCCCAGAGCAAACCATATTTTTTTCATTCACTACTTACTCATTTTCATAGGATTAACTTCTTCAACAGAAGAAAACAATAGAGCCTCTTCCCCATTGATTATTATTACATCTTTTCCAAGATCAAGCTTATAATTAGCAAAATCAGAACTACACTCTGCAATTGCATCTGTTTCAACCAATGCAATTACTTTATCCTCGCCTGTTAAGCTATTATAAAATTCTATCTTCTGGTTATACCAAACCTTTGCATAGGATAAGGGTTCAAGTTCATAACTTACATTTCCAATAGTAAGTACTGTAGGATCAAGAAATATATACACATCCTCTCCATCATGCAAAAAACCACCATACGACTGAGCTTTTTTATCATTTCTCATATAGGTAACTAGTCCTGATGTAGAAGTAACCTCAGTAAATGTATTAACCCTGCATAATCCAGTACCTTCACCCGGTATCATCAAAAGCATGTTACAGGTAAGAGTCAGACTCTTCTTCTCATCATTAATAAGCGGTGTATTGATAACATCACCATTATTTAGAGAATCCGCTACCCTAACCCCATCCTGATTCCTGAAATTAGCATTACCGCTATATTCTATTTTATAAGCATTGGTATACTGATAGGTTGGAGACTCTGGTTTGAGCGAAGACAGCTTATCTGTATACAAAACATACAGAAGAAGCAATAAAGCTATAAGTACTACAGCTCCACCAACTTCAATCATAGTAACTGTTTTCATAGGAATGCCGCGTCTGCTACCCTGATTTTCAGTATTCTTATTCTTTCCAAAAAATATTTTCTGTTTCTTCATCATCAAGATTTAATATTTCTTCCAAATCATTATTTGAATCAGCCTTTGAATCGGCCAGATCAATATCATCTATATCTATATCATCAAGGTTGATAATGTCACTATCACCCAGATACTCACTTATTGGTTCATCATCAACCACATGCTCCTTAACAAATTCTTTTGCTTCCAAAGGCTCAGGAGTAGAAGTGGCTATATATGCATAGCTTACATCCATAGGTGTATATACCATAGGTCTGCCACTAACAATATTCAGGATACTCCAGGCAACATCATACATTGCATAAAGAATCAAAAATATACTAAGTAAAATGAGTCCAATTAGTATTCTGATGTCAAATAGAATGTTACGAAGGTAGGAAATCAAAAACATCGCAACATACAATACACCCATAATAATTGCACCATTAAACACACTTATAAGCATCTCTTTAATGTTATGCCTAAGTATATTATAGATAAGTACAAGCACACCAAAGAATACAATATGTACCACTGCAATTTTAGTCTTCACAAACAGCATTGAAATAACTAAAAACAGTTTAAGAAGGCATGTAGCAAGCAGGATACATTCTTTATTGGAAATCTCGTAAAAAAAGCCAATCAAACCAACATTACGAGCATTCCATGAGAATTCCCTGCTAAAAGACAAAATTACAATAATAACTAAAACAGTACCAATTGCTGCAGTTATTATGGTGGGCTTTAATAATATTATTTGTCCAATAACAGCCTCAAGCATTTTCTCCCTCTTTTCCTTCTCCCAAAACAGATTCAAGGGTCAGCTCAGTCTTCTTATATTCCTCAATAAGAAGATAAAAATGATTCTTCTTATGCATATAGAAGCCAATAATATTGTTAAAAGGTATGACTTTATCATCAACTACTATTTCAACACGTCCATCAATTTTGCCAATTACAGGCATAAAATCTTCCATGATAAGTAAATTATGGTCTTTACTTACTATACGAATCAGTCTGATATTATCGTACTGTTTCATACCATCAGCACGGTCTACCACCTGAGCACTAATCTTAAATTGTTGTTCAGAATTAATACTCTCATTAGCCATTAAACTTACCTATGAACATAAATCTGCTTTCATCATAATCGTCGTACTTACCAGTAATAATATTCTCAACATCGTCAAGAATATCATCTATCTTAACGAACTCACCTGGAATACCTGTATAGTTCTCCGCAACAAACATGGGTTGTGTAAAATAATTACGAAGCTTTCTGGTACGATAGAATACGTTGGTATCTGCCTGTGATAATTCTTCAATACCTAAAACCGCAATAATCTCCTCAAGTTCTCTATATCGAGAATAATATCTGAGTGCCTCTTCAACCAGTCTGTAATGACGTTCACCAACCTTATCAATATCAATAAGCTTTGACGTGGTATTAAATACATCTACAGCTGGATACAGACCTTTTTCTGCTACTTTACGATCAAGAACAATCTGTCCATCCAGATGAGTAGTAATAGTCTGTACTGCCTGGTCTGTAGTATCATCCGCAGGAATATATATCGCCTGGAAAGAAGTAATTGAACCTTTTTCAGTCGAATTAATACGTTCCTCAACATTGGATACAGCACTGTTAATATTGGCTGGATATCCATTTTCGATAGGTACACGCGAAAGCTCAGCATTAACCTCACTTATAGCCTGAACATATCTATATATATTATCAATGAACAGAAGTACATCCTGGTGCTTTTCATCTCTCAGATACTCTGCTAGAGTAAGTCCAGAAAATACAGCCTTAGATCTGGCCGAAGAATTCTCACCCATCTGACCAAACACAATGGCCATCTTATCAAGAAGATCCGCTTCCTTCATCTCATCATATAATTCTTTACCTTCTCTGGAACGCTCACCAACACCAACAAAAACAGAGTTTGAATTAAGACCTGTATATACGTTATGAATAAGTTCCTTAATAAGTACTGTCTTTCCAACACCAGCACCACCAAGAAGTCCCATTTTAAAGCCCTTCTGCATAGGAGCAAAGAAATCAAGAACCTTAATACCAGTCCATAAGATACCACCATTTAAAGAAATCTCCTCCAATGTAAGATTTCTTGAATAGACATTACGCTTGTTTGGATTCTCAATAACATTCTGGTCTATAAGATTTCCATACGAATCAAAAACTTTGCCTAAAATGGCATCACTATACTCGATTTCAAGACCACTGTCCTCTTTATAAACAGGAAGTCCTTTCTTAAGTCCAATTACACTCTGAAAAGGAATTGTAGATACAATGTTTCCTTCTTCTTCAGCAACCTCAAACTGAATCTTCTTTCCCTTGTTATAGGTATAGAGCATATCATGATATTTTACTTTTTCGTCATTAATAAGTACCGCAACATTTAACTCTGAGATCGATACTATTTTTCCAACCATTAACTCCTGTGTTGTTGGTTCCATTGGTTTCCTCCAAAGATTTATCTGTTATAACTAATTGATTTTGTATAATTATCCAAAACCTTAGAGAATTGCTTCTCTTTTTCAACCTTACGTGCTTCCATGGCTTTTGCCTCATCTCTCTCATCAATCTTATGAAGAGATTCGGTTGTAACATTCTGTCTGGAAATATTCTCAGCTGCATAACTGGTCGCAGCAGCAATTTCCATGGAATACTTCATATATAAAACTACCAGGTCTACAAGCAGGGTATCTATTTCACCTTCAAATGCAAAATCATCAGTATATCTGCTATAATCAACATTTTCAGGTTTGAGCGGAAATATCTGCTTAATTTTTAATTCCTGCTGGGATGAATTGTAATAATGATTATAGACAATATTGATTCGACTATACTTTAGTCCTCTAATTCCATCCTCTATAATTCCAAGAACCTTGGAATTATCAGCGTCATATTCTTCCCTGGTCTGAAACAGCATCAGTCTGTCATCTTCAGAAGGCTTTATCTTTCGACCAATAATAATCTGCTTGCCATCAACATCATCCTGCTGATTCATGGTTCTTTTGACAAGGGAGTTAATATTGCTACAAAATCCCATATCCGAACCAATATAGATATTCAGCTCAGGTTTAGATTCATCAACCTTCAATGTTCTGTAATCCAGCATAATATTACGGTTGTAAAGAATATTCTCTATCATCTCAGTAAGAATACTTTCAATTTCCGAATACTTCTTTGCAAGGTTTCTGGATTTATCAACTCTGAGCAAAGAGTGAAAATTCATAACCTTTACAACACTTCGAATATTACTCATCTATATTATTCCTCTATGATTTCATAAAAATCATTCATAATCTCATCTGGTGTACGAGGTGAGAACTTGTACTGAAGAAGTCTCTCCTGTATAGCCTGTCCATCCTTAAGAGCCTGTTGCATTTCAGGACTCATTTCATCAGTATTAGCTAACTGATAAACTTCAGATGTTTCAAGATAGCTTAGGAACTTACGTCTAACTACAGCACCAAGCTTCTTCATGTTCTTCTCCTGAACCGCACCACCAAGTCGGGATACGCTTAATCCGTAGTTAATAGCTGGCTTAAGACCCTTTTCAAAATTCTTTTTTGAAAGAACTAACTGACCATCAGTAATAGATATAATATTTGTTGAGATATAATCTGTAATATCTCCACCTCTCGTCTCAACTATTGGAAGCAATGTAATAGAGCCTCCATTCATATGCTGACAGCCCTTCTCAAGCATTCTTGAATGTGTATAGAAAATATCAGGTGGATAGGCATCTCTACCAGGTACCTTACCTGACAACAGTGAAATCTCACGATGAATATCAGCGTGTGACTTTAAGTCATCAATTACTACCAGGACGTCATTTCCCTCTCTCATATACATCTCCGCAATAGAGAGACCTGCATATGGAGTGAAGTAGGATACTGGTGGCTCATCATCATTGAAAGCAGCAAGAATAAGTGTATATTCCATTGCTCCCTTCTTCATAAGATCATCATAAAGATCTCTTATATTCTTCTTGGTCTTATTAACTGCTACGTAGATACAGATTACATTTCTCTGCTTCTGATTAACAATTGTATCTATGGCAATCTGAGTCTTTCCTGTTTTCTTATCACCAATAATCAGCTGACGCTGACCATACCCAATTGGATAAATAAGATCAATACCAGCAATACCTGTATAAAATGGACGTGATACTTCGCTTCTTTCCATGATAGGAATCGCAGGAGTCTCAATCATACAGGGACGAAGATTCTCAAACTTCTCTCCTATAAGTCTGTCTTCTCCAAAAATATCAACAATGTGGCCCAGACAGGCTTTTGAATACATGGCACAGAAGTCAAAACCAGTAGTTACTACTTCATCTCCTACATAAATCTCCGCTGTTCGCTGAAGTAAAGCTACTTTAACGATATTCTTGGAAATGGCAGTTACATATCCTACAGAATGGTTGGCAATAACAACACGCTCATAAAAGCCTACATTTTCCAGGCCTTCTACCTCGAGGATATAATCCTTAACCATGGATACATGGCCAATCTCATATACATTGTTCATCTGTTTCATATTACGCAGCTTTGCGTTTACCAGTCCTTCTACAAACTGACTCATCTTCTCTTCCTCGATTCGTAAATACTATAGTCATACAATTTGCCCTGGTACTCAATTCTGATACCTTCACAAATGTTATCATCAAATTCACAAATTACATATGGAGACACATAAGAATAATCTTCATCATCTTCTCCAAGTTTTGCATGCAGGTAAGGGCTTTCCTGCTTATAGACCAGCTGAACATATTCCTTGAATCTCAATACGTCAAATTCTTCTTCAGAAGGAATAGTACTGATGAATTCCTCCAGCATATCAAGAAGTCTACCTGTCAGTGAATCCCTCAAAACATATACCTGCTGTGCTATAGGGAGTGTACACAGATCATACATAGCCTCTGGGTTTAATTCTTTTAGAATCTTTTTGGCTGTATCAAATCTCTCCATATTTCCTTCATATGGGAACTTGTTCATTACATCTCTAATGATCTGAGCCTTATCCATAACAAGAAGTGTTTTAGCCTTCTTATAATCCTCAAAGAAACCACTATCTATATAGTGAGCAATAGGAACGAAATTATCTCTAATAATAGGTCTCGGCTTATAAAATCTTGAAACCTCAAGAGATGTCTGATCTGCTTTAAGAATCTTAATCTTCTGTTCCAGTTCTTCCTTTGCTTCACCCAGCTGCTCAAGTGTATTCATTTTTTCTTTAAAGTCTTCGTCAAATTCTCCAAGCTTACTTAAGAAATATGCGTTGACTTTCTTACTGGCATTCTCTGCTACTATACGTAATGACACAGTGATAAAGTAAATCATTACCCCGAGTATCAGAAAAATCGCTATAAATACAGCAAGCATAACGCCTCCAAATACTCTTAATTAATGTATGGGTTGAAGAATAATAATACTAAAACGAATGCAAAAAGTAATAAAAGTAACAAGGTCATAATAATTGCCACAAACATAACTGACTGAATTACATCACTCTTTGTCTCTGGATTACGTCCAATAGCTTCTGCTACTTTTGCGCCTAAAATACCAATACCGATTCCTGCTCCCAAAAATGCAAAACCCAGTATTGATCCAATAGCCTGCATTGTTGATGCCAAAATTGACTCCATTTGTCTGCCTCCATTATCCTCTCATAAAAACTAATAGGTAGTTGTCGTTGTATTCAAATATGTTGCCACTTCCTTACCAAGATAGGTTGCAGAAGTATATTTTGCACTAACATTAGTATCAGTAACATCCTTAATATCCAGCACTACTGTTTTAGTAACACCAGCTGATCCGATATTTTCGTCAATAACTACTGTTTGGGATTTACTTCCTACACTTACAAGAACCGTTGCTCCTGATAGTGTACTTCCTTCATAAGCTGCTGCAGTGAAGGTAACAGTAAGGTTGTCTCCGCTTCTTGCTACTTTATTAATATCTATATATGCAACATTGGCACTTGTCGTAACCTTCTGAATATCCTGAGTTACAGTAATCTGCTCTACACCTGCACCGCTACTTGTCTTATAGGCAACATAGCCCATCTCAAGCTGATATGTATGTCCAGGAGCCAGACCAATTGATCCTCCAGAAATGACACAGCTATTACTTGCCTTATCAAGATGAATAGTTTCAACAAGTTTCTTGTTATCATCAAGATCAAACACATTAATGAATACATCAAGATAATCATTGGTTAAATCATTAACTGTATAATCTACATCAATAGAAGTTGAATGTGGTGTAGCTGAATTAAGAGAAATCCATTTTGTCGCAGATATCGCAGCGTCACTTCCTTCGCCACCTTTTCCACCGGATCCAGCATCACCACCGATTCCACCGGAGCCACCGATTCCACCGATTCCACCGATACCGCCTTCTCCGCCGATTCCACCAGCTCCGCCTTCTCCGCCGTTACCGCCGAGTCCGCCTTCTCCACCGACTCCGCCTTCTCCACCGGTTCCGCCTTTGCCGCCAGTACCACCAGTACCACCAGTACCACCGTTACCACCCATAATGGTAATAACCTCAGGATTTTGGGCAACTAATGTTCCATCAACCTCATCAGCTAGTCCCTTTTCATAGATTAATGGTTTATCATTGTACTGGTTAGAACTTCCGATTATATTCTTTAAGCTTACGACCTTCTCATCATAAAGCATAAGCTCACTAGCTATATCAAAATAGACATCATCGCTCTGAAGAATAACAGGCTCCAGCATATTGATATAATAATCATCATTCATAAGCATAGCAGTACCAGACTTATGAATATTGATAGCCACATAATGATCTGTCATGAAATCGCCGTCCACTTCATTGATCTCATTGCCAGTCATTACATACATTCTGTCTCTAAGTTTATAAAGTGATGGCTTATTCATATCTTCAACAACAGTAACTTCTTCAAGATTGTCAACAATACCATCTTCATGAATATAAAAAGCCTCACCATAAATAGTTAAATTCTGCTTCTCATTATCATATATCACCGTGTTAGGTCCAAGACAATATGTCTCTCCATCGTCTGTTGAAAGATAATATTTATCGTCCCACTTTTTAGTTATTTTACCTGCAGACAGCATATCAACATACTCATAATCCTCAGTATATACTGTACTTCCAGCAGAAACAGGATAACTCTCATTTCTTCCCCGTATTACAGCAACTACTGCAATAGTGAACACTACCAGCATAGCCGCTATCATTACTGCAAAGGCATTGAAAGTCATCTTGTTTTTTGTGTTAAGCTTTCTCACAAGTGCTCTCCTTAATTATTAAGATACTTTAAAGCTACCTGTCTGGTTACCCAGGGCAGTTCCATTCTCATCCCTGTACTGAACACTAATACTATACTCACCTTCTGAGAAATTAGACGACATAGTAATAGGTACTTCAATGCTTCCATTAGTAACAGTAAAGTCAGTAATCTTTGTACTCTTAATGTTTGAATAATCTGTACTCTTATAGATAGTAACAAAGATTGAAGCAACATCATCAAAGTTCTGAACTCCATTGAATGTAAGATTAACTTTATTCTGTCCCTTTGTTGCAGATGCACTGATACCAGCACATGAAGGAATCTCACTAAATTCAATGACAGTAGAAACCGTCATTGTATCTGTATCATTTGATGTGTTTGACTTATTGTATTTAGCTACAATATCAGCCCTATACTTACCAGATACTTCCGACAGTTCAAACATTACCTTTTGATTAATATCCAAACTGCTTAAATTAGTTTTACTTGCAATAATTACATCATTCTGATACAGATATACATCAAATTTATCATCTATAATTTCTCTATACTGATCAATCGTAGTAACATCAATACCCACCAGCTTATTCTTTGCATCCTGATATGGTGTAGCAATAAAGTTAGGAAGCTCTTCATTAATCCTATAGTTAATCGTCTTGCTACCAAGCGGTTCTGCATTTGGACCTGCATCCTTTTCTACTGCATAAACAGTAATGGTTCTGCTCGTATCATACGGCCACGCACCTGGATTAGCACTTATATTAATTGGCTTATTCTTGCTTAAATCCTGTGAGTAATATTTATAGCTCTCACCAAGTGGCTGTGCAAGAGTAGCCGGACCATCATCTACTTTGTAATAAATATCAATTCCAGAACCCTCATCACCAGGCACTGCATATCGAACATACATATACTTATCTGCATAGCTATTGATAATAAGGTCAGGATTTGCCACTTCAATAGTTACATTAGAAAGTGTCTTGAAGGTATACTGATGTCCAGTCTTACCACCATCAATAGAATAAAGATCAACAATATTATCATTCTTATCGTAGGCATAATATACCACCTTATAGGTTGTATTAAGTGCCAGCCCTCTGATATTCAGCGTAATGGTATTCTGTCCGCCAGTTGTTTCAATAGGAATTGCATTATCAGCAAAATTTGCTTTACTGTAATCTGCATCACCTGATACAAGCTTGTAATAATACTTAAGCTGACCATTCTCATCTGTTATGGACTCCTGAATAACCTTAAGATTATTACCGTTCTCGTCCTGCAATCTGGCATAAATCTTTCCATTAATCTGTGAGGTATCTCCAACAACCTCCATCTTAAGAGAAGCCGATCTGGCACCAATAGAAGTATTACCTATCTGATCTACAGCAGGCATCAAATCATTAAGTGTTATTATCCATGATTTATCTGCATCATTAAAGCTAAGTTTATTTTTTGTAAGCTGCAGCCCCTCTACATTCAGATAAGAGTTGGTCTTTGAATCAAATACACCATTCTTATCCAGTTTAAGACCGCTAATTGTATACTGTGAATCTGCACTTAATGCGGCAACAGACAATGAATTCAATAAACCTCTCTGTGTCATTGCAACTGTTGATGCATTATTTCCAGATGATAATACTTTAAAACCGCTTAATCCATTAGCACTATCATCTCCCAAGCCAGGAATAAACAGTGAATTGGCAACAAAATTGTTACTAGCATCAGAATAAGAGTTAATCAATGATTTAGCATTATCATAGAATCTGTAAGACTTATATTTGTTAGTATATGCAACATTATCAATAGCATTGATAGCATACAGTTTCTCTCCGTCGAGAGTTGTAGTATACTCTGTCAGTTTCTTATTAGATACATATGACAAAGTGGAATCACTGGCATATCCATCGACAACCGTACCAAATCCCTGCTTTTTATTGTTAAAATAAGCCTTTACTGAAACCGCTCCATAAGAAGCCTGTCCTGGTGTATTAATAATCAGATCCTCAAGTGGCTTTGAGTCAAGATAAGCCTCTGCATAATACTCTAGTGTACTATCAGATGACGACTTCTTGGTCGTGTTAATATTGGTAATCAATACTGGATCATATACAACCGACTTTGCACCAGCAATAGCAGTACCTGTGCTGTCACACTGGGTTACTGTAACCTGTAATGCAGCATATCTGGTAAGTTCATTTCCACCTCTGATAGTAAGCTTATATCTGAAACCACCCTCATTAATTACAGCTTTCTGATAAGTAGTATCTCCTATTGTAACTTTATTTTCTGCAAGTTCTGACTCAGAAGCTATTGTTCCCTGAGCAGATATTCCAGATGGATCACCAGTAGATGGATTCATATGTTTAACAGGTATAGACGTATGATACTTAATATCTCCTGTTTCCTTTAATTTATAGGCAATCTGTGTTACATAATAATAATTATTACCAAGCGTATTAAACGAAACATTATTCCATGTCTGTGAAGTTCCCGCATTTACATACAAATTATTTTTATAAATTGTTCCTTTTGTATAATTGCTATAACTAGAATATGTCCAATATTTTATAGCTATAGAACCATCATCATTCTTTATAATCGCGTTATCCGGATCAATAAATCTGTATGCCCAGACTGCTGTGCCAGATGCATTATTTACCTGATAACGTTCAATACTTGGTGGCTGCTTTTCAAGCTCAATAATCTCTGATCTGTAAAAAGGTACATCCGCAGGATCCTCATAAGCACAGTCAGGATATTTGCTACTTCTCAAATGACAGTCCATATCATTATGTCCTTCGATATCAGTAACCTCATATGTGATGAAATATCTCTTACCACGCTTAATTACAGTACTTACATCTGCAGCTGTATTAGTACCAGGAATTGTCCAGGCCACTTTACCATCATTTGCATCGTATCCGTTAAAATAAAGGTAAACCAGTTTAGAACTATGTTTATCATTTGACTCAATCTTTGTACCAGTTAATACTTCTTTTGCTTTACCAGCAGCGATATCTGCAGGATAAATATCAGTAGTCTTGTAGGACTGTGTTGTGCCAGCCTTAGTGTCATCCAGCTCATAGATATGGTAGGTAATAGTATTAATATCTGTATATGGATACTCTGCTCTAAATCTAAATCCAACTACTGTTTCATCATCTGCAAAATCCTGTTTACCACCTTCAATTGCAGCGGCATTATCTATAGTAAAAGCTGTAACCTGTTTGTAAGGAGTAGGTGACTGCACATGACGTGAAGCAATGTCAAACGCATAGTAATTCTCTCCTTCTTTAAATGGAATTGAATTAAAAGTTGTATAATCCTGTGCATCCTCAACAACAATCTTAAAATAACCACCCGAATAGAGATTGGTATCGTTATTATTAAGACTAAAATCACTCGGCTTAAGGATGTAAGTATTCTCCGCCTTAGCATCCGCTGCAGCCAGATCCCATCCACCTATAACCTCTTCAGTAGCCTGTCCCTCAGGTATATATGTAGCCTGTTTAATTTTGCTATCATTTACAAGCTCCTGTCTGTCAAGATATGCATTCTGAATTGTACTATTCTTTTTCTTATCTGATGCAGTAGACTTATTGTTTATAGTAGCTTTTGAAAGACCAATCTCTTTCTCAACAGTTTGTCCGTCATCTGTTGTTGTAACCTGCCATAAAGAAAATGACACAGAATCCATGACTTTAGCTTCGTAATTAGAATAAGAAAGAGAAACAGCATCATCAACGTCACCGCCATCACCATCTGTATAAGCCATAAGACTTACTTTAATAGCAAATGCTGCATCTTCAGCACTTAGTTTTGTACCTACTAACGAAAGCGGAGTTGTATCAACAGTTTTTATTCTGTTACCAGTAAGGTATGTATTCTTCTCAACATCCGTATAGATACCATCACCATCAGTATCAATCGAACCATAGGCTGTAAGTGAATGAACAGATACCTTTCTTAGTCCTTCGTATGAAAATGGAATTTCATATGGGACCTGAGTAGTATCTATATCACCAGGCACAAAAGACAACATTTCCAAATCATTGTATTCTGTCGTTGCATACAGCTTTATTGGATGCTCTGCATCAAACTTAAGCATCTTAACGTTACCAGGATCAGTTACTCTGATTACACCAGTAATAACATCATGGTGAGCAGTCTGACTCGGATTAGCATTAAGATCAGGATTGGTCACTATGATTTCAACCATAAGATTACTACTAGTTGAAGATAGATTTTTAGGTACAGAACCCATAGAACAAAGTTCCATATCCTTAATATTGTCATTAAAGAGTACTACAACCCTTCCTACATACTCACTTCCATCTCCATCAGGAATAGTGAACACAGAAGTTATAGGCTCCGTTGTTTCTTTTACATAAGTAGGCGTAAGTCCACTAAAGTTATTTCCAGCTATTGCATCTCCATTATCTGAATCTTTCTTGTAGAGTTCATATCTATATCCAGTAATTCCATAATCAACATCACGAAGCTCGTTCAAAGAAAGAGACATAGTCCTGTTTTTCTCATTAACTTCAAGTTTTGCCTGAATACTAGGAACATACACAAGTGCAGCATCAGGATCAGCTGCAGCACTAGCCTTATCATATGGCTGTTTCTTAAGAGTATGCATCTCTACAACAGTGTCACCACTCTTAACCAGCTGGTTCTCTACCAGGACATTGTCAACTTCAACATAATACTTATGATCACTCTCGATACCATTTTCTCTAAATGGATTATTACCATTATCCACTATGTGTTCCGTAGGAGACACAAGCGCAGCAGGGCTTGTATCAACATCAAGAGACGCCGTCTTACCATCTAAAGATACTCTGAATCCAGGTACACCTGAAGAATTGTCAGGTGACTTAATAGTATATTTAGCTATCTCTCTCTTAGTACCATCATTGCCATCCAAATCGTATACATTAACAGTATATTCTGTAATTCTCGAATCAGTAGCCTTAACATCAAATGAAATCTTGTCTGAGGTTACCTCCATAGGAGAAACCTCAATTCCAAGAGCATCTGTCTTAAAAGTCTTAGAAAAGAAGGTAGCATCTGTCAGTGTATAGTTATCTGCAACACTATAACCACCTTTGACAACCATTACATATTCTTTATCCGGATCAAGTCCAGTAAACTTCAAACTTGCTCCACTAGGGCTCGACTCTAAAGCTGCACCATATTCTGCAGCTTTGTTCTCAGAATAAACCATAGCCATTGTTTCTTTATCATACAGATATACTCTGGTTGAACCAGTTGTTAACGAAGCAGTCTCATTAGGATCTTCAAGTTTTAATGTCATAGTAGCATTGCCCGAATTAACATCATAATCCTTACCTGCGGCTGTATCAGTTGAGTCATTAATCATAGATACAACTGGTCTGATATTAAGGCTGACAGCTGCAAGGTCACTACCTTTATTAGCATTAGAAGCATCTTCTCCGTCATCACCATCCAGACCATCAAATCCAAGTGCTCCTGCTTCGCCCTCGATTCCATCACTACCTACTTCTCCAAGCATACCCTCCTGCCCCTGTGAGCCTTCAGCACCATCCTGACCAAGAGAGCCTTCTTCACCATCTTTACCATCCTTGCCCTCAGTACCATTGGTTCCATTGGTACCATTTGCTCCATCCTTACCATTGATTACATTAAAAGTAGGAATATGAACTGATTCCTCAGTATTCTCATCAACCTTAATATAATTATCATCATTGAGTGCCAGGTCATTAAGTGAAATAGCAGAACCATCTCCCGCTGTAAAGCTCTTACCTACAAGATTGAGTTCCTTTCCGCTTGCAGTAATAAGCTTACTTTCTGCAGAAATAGTCTGATATGTGCCATTTACATGCGAGATACGAACAATACCATTGTCAACATACGAAATCTGAGCATAGTCAGGGAAGTCAACCATCTGGTCACCAATCTGCAGTGTTACTGTTGGGGAAATGAGCATATAATCATCATCTGAAATCTTCCAGATATATTCAGAAAGAGTCAGAGCCTCTCCTTTGGTAGAAAGCTCATATGAATTACCATTTTTAACTAGAATTGTATTCTTTGTAAGGCTGTAATATGCATAGTTAGACTGATCAAGATTTGAAACGTCCAAAAGGACTCCCTTGGTGAAGGAACCAAGCGAACCATCAGAGTAATGTATGAAATGCTCTTTTGATATATTGGCTTCGTTGCCATTATGATCTGAAAAAAGAATCTGTGTTCCGTATTTTTCCTTATACTTATCTCCCTGAGAAAAGTAATACTGCTGGTCTACATTGTTAGATACCATTTCTTCCTTTGCAGTATCAAGAATATATCCATCCGCAACAAATTCTTTATTGCTTTTCATGTAATTACGCACACTAAACGTGCCTAAAATTGCTGCAAGCACTGCTACCGCTGCAACAATAATCGTAATTCCTTTTTTCATATCATTCCTCCCAAATCTCAGCTAAACATACATAGCCTAGAATATTTTACTACCTCTAAAATCTTATTACAACAAAATATGCTATTTTAACTGTATTTTTAACAATATAAAGCACAATATGTTGTGTTTTGTCGACATAACAAGGCAATGTATGCTTTTATGTCAACTCAAATACGAACATAAATAATTAAACAAATTCCAAAGAAAACTAACAAACATTCTTTCATCATTTTAAACAAATATAACTCCAGCCTGCTCAACATTGAGCATATCTGGAGTTATAATAGCAAATCATATGTAACAGATCTTGTATCAAATCATGTATTGTTGATTATCTGTATTCAGCTAACAGCTGAAGCAGTTTGTCTATATCAAGCGGCTTAGCCATATGTTCATTCATACCTGCTTTCTTAGCATTAATTACATCCTCCGCAAATGCATTGGCCGTCATGGCAATAACAGGAATTGTATCTGAATCCTTTTTATTAGACTTTCTAATAGTTTTGGTTGCTTCATAACCATTCATAACAGGCATCAGTACATCCATAAGAATTGCATCAAACGAACCCGCTCTGTGCTTTTCATATATATCACATGCAATCTGACCATTTTCTGCGGTAGTCACAATGGCACCAGCATCTTCAAGAATATACTTAGCTATTTCGCGATTAAGTTCATTATCCTCTACTAAAAGAATTCGCATTCCTTTGATATTCTTCTTAGAACCAGAAAGTTCCTGGAGTTTGTCCGCATTGTGATTAATTTCAAATGGTAACGTAATATATACCTTTGTACCAACATCAGGTTCACTTTCTATTTCGATAGTACCCTTCATCTTGTCTACAAGCTTCTTAACGATAGCCATGCCCATACCAGATCCCTGATACCTGCTTCTGGCGTCATCCTTTTCCTGAATATATGGCTCAAAAATGTGCTTAACAAATTCTTCGCTCATACCAATACCGGTATCGCTGATAATAAAGCGGTATGTTACATGATCTTCATCCTGATCAACAATATAAGATCTGCAGCTCAACTCTCCGCCTGGCTTATTATACTTAACTCCATTATTTAATACGTTAATAAGAAGCCTTCTAAGATGCATAGAACTTCCATATACATGTGGTATAGTCAGATTTGCACCATTATCATGCTTCAGAACAACAGCATTTTCTGTAGCACGAATATTACAAATAGTTATAGCTTCCTCACATACCTTAAAAATATTAACTGGTTCATAGAGAAGTTCCACAGTATCAGTCTCAAGCTTACTCATATCCAGAACATCATTAATGAGTGATAAGAGATATTCTGCAGCAATTCTGGCCTTTCTGCGATTAATTGAAGTGAACTCAACATCATCACAATGTTTTTCGTTAATTTCCAAGATTCCAATTATTCCATTAAGTGGAGTTCTGATATCATGTGACATTCTTGAAAGGAATTCAGATTTTGCTTTATTAGCAGTTTTAGCCTGCTCAAGAGCATCTGCAAGTTCTTTCTCATGTTCACGTTCTTTTCTTACAACCTCATCAACATCGGACAAAGCAAATAAAAGACTGATTACCTTTCCATTTTCCTCTCTCGAAACCACAACCCAGCTGGCGCGACACCACTTTCCTTTGGAATCCTCATAATCCACGGATATACTCTGACTGTATTTAAGCTTGTTTTCCAGTTCGATAATATCCAAAAAATCTCTCATCTTATCAGCGCTTGATGGACTTACAGCATTTGAAATAAAAGTTTCAATTGCATCATTAAGATTCATCTCTTCAAGGAAAACAGATCCACTCATCTCAGGCTTAACTAACTCCCTGAACTGTGCATTACGCAAATCAAGATAATATTCCGCAAAATACATTCTACTTAACGCACTTGTAATCCTGGTCTGTTCTCTATAACGTTTATTAGCTTTATTAATACTATTGGCATACAAGCCAACAATTACTAAAATAATGGCGAAAAACGTTCCAACAATAATAAATATTACAACTGCATTATCAATAACAAACTCAGAAAAAGTATAAGTTCTTCCGGCCTCAATATACCTAAATATAGCTCCAGTAAAAACCGCTTTATTGCTGCCATCTATAGCCTTGTTAAGAATAGACAGTAGAATATCATCGTCAAGATTAACACCAATACTATAAATCATACTGGTTCCAAATGGCATCATATTTATATTTCTGTACTTAGAGTAGTTAGTCAATGCTCTTAGTCTGTATGAAGCCATAACAGTACAACTGGCTTTCTTATCAAGCAATGCATCCAGACATTCTTCTGAACTTCCCACATTATAAATAACGCTATCAGGGTAATCCTGCGTAATTTTGTCTACTGGTCTCGAATTAAGAGCTATGACATTATATATATCATCCGTATAGTTGCCAACATATGCGACATACATAGGCACTTCAACTATTTCTTTAGTTCCAGCGATTCCTATCTTGGTAAGATATTTTTCTTCACCAATAACTGGAAATGTAGCATCAACATCACCAGCAATTAATCCTTCGCTCATCTCAGCAAAACCACGATATGCTACATACTCAATTTGAATATCTTTATATCCTAGTTTGCTAAAGAGAACATCGAATAAGTCTGTGATAACTCCATTAACATTGCCATATTCATCCTTTTCGCAAAATGGCATATAGTCCTGTACATATCCAACCCTGATTTTACCGCACTCATTAAGCCATGCTGTCTCTTCTTCGCTCAGCTCCACCTCTGACTTTGCGGCAAAGCTGTTAATAGGAAAATAGAGCATAGAAAAACAGGCTATCAGAACCAATATAAACTTTTTAAATGAACTCTTTTCCCTCATATTATCTCCAATTATTATCCAATTCACATATCTACTCGCCATCACATAGCTACTTATCTTCACATAGCTACTTGCCATCACACAGCTACTTATCTTCACATAGCTACTTATCTTCACATAGCTATCTATAATTACATTGCAATCTGTCTTGCAACATGAACACCACTGGCTGAAGCATGTGACAACGAGTGAGTAATTCCACTTCCGTCTCCGATCACATATAAGCCTTCATGACGAGTCATAAGATTCTCGTCAACTTCTACCTCCATGTTGTAGAACTTAACCTCTACACCATAAAGAAGAGTATCGTCATTGGCTGTACCCGGAGCAACTTTATCAAGCGCATATATCATCTCAATAATGCCGTCAAGAATACGCTTAGGAAGCACAAGGCTCAAATCTCCTGCTGCAGCATTAAGTGTAGGTACAGTAAACGATTCCCTGATACGCTTTTCTGTACTTCTGTGACCACGAACAAGATCACCAAATCGCTGTACGATAACTCCACCGCCAAGCATATTACTAAGCTTTGCAATACTCTCACCATACCCATTGGAATCCTTAAACGGCTCCGAAAAATGCTTAGCAACCAATAATGCAAAATTAGTATTATTTGTCTGCTTTGCAGGATCTTCATAGCTGTGTCCATTAACAGTCACAATACCATTGGTATTCTCGTTAACAACGGCTCCCTTAGGATTCATACAGAAGGTACGTACAAGATCCTCATATTTAGAGGTACGATATACAATCTTGCTTTCATATAACTCATCAGTAAGATGTGAGAAAATCTCTGCTGGCAATTCAACACGAACACCAATATCAACACGGTTGGATTTGGTTGTAATCTCAAGTTCTTTACACACCTTCTCCATCCATTTGCTACCACTTCGACCTGCTGAAATTACGCATTTGCTACCTTCATATATAGCTTCTCCACAGTAGATTCTGTAGCCATCATCAAGCTTTTCAACTCTGTCAACCATGCAGTCAAAATGAAATTCAACACTATCCTTTAGATGGTCATAAAGATGTTCAAGCACAATATAATTAATGTCAGTACCCAGATGTCGCACAGAAGCATCCAGAAGATGCAAGCCATTTTGCATACAGGTCTTCTTAATACTGGTACCTGTTGTTGAATACAGCTTTGTACCCTCACCACCGTACTTCAGATTGATCTTATCAACATATTCCATCAGTTCAAGTGCGGCTTTTTTGCCAATATATTCGTACAAGGTACCGCCAAAATCATTGGTAATATTGTATTTACCATCGGAAAATGCACCGGCTCCACCAAAACCACTCATAATCGAACAGCTTTTACAGTGAACACAGCTCTTTACCTTATCTCCGTCGATTGGGCACTTACGATTCTTAAGTTCATGTCCCATCTCGAATACGGCTATCTTCAGTTTCGGATTCTTCTCCATAAGTTCATATGCAGTAAAAATACCACCAGGACCCGCACCAACTATTAACACATCATACATATCTGTAATCCCTCCAAACACTTTAACCCTATTATAAAGAATGCGAAAAATCATATACAGAAGCAGTTTCCTTATTCCTGTATTCATGTTTTTCATAGTAGCCAATGAGTGTCCCGTCATCATCTCTTAAGGCTACCATATATACATCCTTGTTATCCTTAGCATTGAAAAAAGTATATATCATATTATTCTGCTTGCTTTCTCCAAACCAGGCTACAACCTTCTTAATGACTTCAACAGAATTCTCATTATGACAATCCAAAAGGCTGCGTCCAATAAGCTTCGCTCCTCCTCGTTTGCCATAATTATCTATAGCAGCAGGATTCATATACACAATTATATGCTCCAAATCACACAACACTACCGATGCCCGATCCTGTTCAAGCACACTTTTAAACATTTTATTAAGCATCTTATTAACTCCAAAATATTTTTATCAAACAATATTATATCATCAAACTAACAGATGTTTTTCTCATTCTGTCACCTTATTAAACTTTATATTGAAATCAGCCTTAATCTTAGGTAGATCGATTCTATACTTCTTTGCAAGCTGTGGTCCACAGGCAGCTGAACCCACTCCTGCCATCTTAGAGTCTACACAGATAATATTATAAGGACTTTCTAAAAGTTCATAGTTGTGTTGCTTCTTTGCCAGTTCTTCCTGCGAATACCTGGAAGCGTTAAATGAGAATCGATCCGAATTGCTAAACTCAACTACAATATCTCCATCTGATACACTCATACGGCTACAGCCATAATGAGACGAATTCTCCTGTGGTCTTATGTAGTCCTCATGCATACGACTAACCTTGTCTTCAAAATTGCCAATATAGCTGGCCTGATGCTTGTCAATATAGCTTTCATATGGGCCATAGCCATAATATGAAACATCCTCAAAATCTTTGGACAAAAACAATCTGATACCAAATCTTGGAAGCAGATTAATCTTTTCGCTTATATCAGCTTCACAAATTATATTGATGCCTGTTGAATCCAGTTCATATCTAACATTCATTCTGGCTATCGGCTGATGAATGCTCCATCCAAGAGACTGCTTCTGCAGAACAACAAGCTTTCCAGCTTCTTTAACAAGCTGCACATCATATCCCTTTACTATGTAATCATTAAGATGAGCCCTATACCAGTCTTCACGCATAGTATCGTTGTCAACCGGTGCTCTGAAAAGGTTAAATTCAAGCGGTTTCTGAAGAATCTCGCGACCAGATACTCGTATTGAATCAAATGAGCATATTCTCTTATTGTAATGATATTCGATATTGCCACACTTAACAGTGATTGCAAGGTTATCATCTGAAGAAATGACTTCTGGACAAGGGTAATCAGCCAAAGCCTGTCCACTTACAGCAGCCACATCATCATTAAGCCTCAACTGATCAAAGCAGACCTCATAGCCCTTGACGCAATAAGCCAAATCTCTCTTTGTTTTGAATATAAATCTGATGTATGCATCAATATTATTATATTTTTCCAGTCCATCAATAGTTATAACAGTTGTAGCCAATGGTGCTGCGCTGAACACAAAGTTCTTACCACCGATTACCGCATTATCCTCCAGTTCAATATCTGTTGCTAATGCTTTATCAAAGCTTATCTCATAATAGCCTTCCAGAATATCTCCTGCATCTATATGACTAAGATAGTTGCTGATAACAAACTCCCCCAGTTTTTGTCCCTTAGTTACTCTTACTGGTCTGTATACCTGTTTTAATTCCAAAAGACCAGTATGTGGTGTTCTGTCAGGATAAGTAAGAGCATCCATACAGAAATTATTATCATGATGCCTCTCTCCTGAATCACCGCCATAACCGTATTTGATTCTGCCATCATCAGTCCTTCCAAGAATTACAGCATGATCGCTCCATTCCCACACAAGACCACCACAGAATCGTTCGCTGGAATAAAAAACATTACGATAATCTTCCAAATCTCCAGGACCATTGCCCATGGCATGACAATACTCGCAGAGAATAAATGGTCGTTTCTCATCTTCTTTTTCCAAAAACTTTAGCATATCCTCTGGTGAAGTATACATCTCAGATACCAGATCCATTACTTCATATGTTGTATCTTCCAGCTTATGTGTACTCTCATAATGCAAAAGTCTGCTGTCATCCAGCGACTTAACCAGTTCACCAGCTGCGCAAATGTTAGTACCGTAACCACTTTCATTACCCAGAGACCAGAACACTACAGAAGGTCTGTTAATATCCCTCTTTACCAATGCGTCCGCCCTGTCCAGAATAGCAGTCTTAAACATTTCATCAGAAGCCAGTAAGGCAATCCCACCATAACCACCTTCCTTGCTCCATTTAAAATCCTGATATACTTCTACACAGCCATGCGCCTCCATATCAGCCTCATCTATAACATAGAGTCCATATCTGTCACATAACTGGTAAAAGACAGGCGAATTAGGATAATGAGAAGTCCTTACAGCATTAACGTTATGCTGTTTCATAAGTCTGATATCATTTTCCATCTGCTCAGATGTGCAGTAATATCCTGTATCCGGATAGGAATCATGGCGGTTAACGCCCTTAAACTTAATAGGAACACCATTAAGCTTAACCACACCATCAATAATGGCTATTTCTCTAAATCCAACATATTCACCAATGACTTCATCAGCAGTCTCAATTACAAGCTTGTATAAAAATGGTTTTTCAGCAGACCAGAGAATTGGATTATCAACATCAATAACAATGCTAGCAGAATCTTCTATCTGACATTTACTAATAACCACACTGTCTTCTTTAATAAGGCTGAGCTTAGCATCGCAGCCCTCAATCGTAATATGCAGCTGTGCCGACTTCTTATCTTTTGCTAAAACAGTCTTAATAATATAATTCTCAAGATGCTTTGGCGCTCTATTTAACACATAAACATCCCTGAAAATGCCAGAAAGTCTGAACTTGTCCTGATCCTCCAGGTAAGTTCCATCACACCACTTTAATACAACTACAGTTATTTGATTGGAACCTTCCTTAAGATATTCAGTAATATCAAATTCAGAACTACTATGACTTACCTGTGAATAACCAACAAAAGTATTATTCACATAAAGATAAAAGCAGCTGTCAACTCCTTCAAATACCAGTATTCTTTCATTTCCATCTGATTTATACAGATATTCTCTGCTATATACTCCGCAGGGATTCTCATCAGGTACATAAGGAGGGTCAAATACAATAGGATATGCAACATTGGTATATTGTGGAATATCATAGCCATGCATCTGCCAGTTTGATGGCACTGAAATTGTATTTTCAAACTCCATACCAACAAAATCGTCGTCAAGATCAATCACACTGTCATAATATCTGAACTGCCAACTGCCATTTAATAATTCAAATCGTTTTGACTCATAACGTGATCCAAAAGGATTCTGTCCTGGCGCAAAGGGAATAAAATAATTATGCCTTTTTAATGTGTTAATATGCAGAGCTTCTGTATCTTCATGATATATCATGCAACTCTTTGGGCTATTTTCCTTCGCGATATCCTTTATATTCATCTACTGCTCTTTCTTCTTCTCTTATCTTCATACATACAGTCATCAGCAATTCTTTCCACAGCGGTGATATCTTCTACCTCAGACAGTTTCGCAACTGACTTACCAACACTTACTGCGACTTTGTATTTCTTATCCTTAAGTTCTGGCATATTGGCCAGATAATCATTGAGCATCTTACTAATATGCTCTACTCGAGGTTCACAGTCATCTGTTGTAAACAGTGCCACCATAAATTCATCGCCACCAAATCTGGCACTAATACATGGTTGTTCAAAACAGTCCTGTATAGCTTTGGCGACAGCTTTAATTGCATTATCACCTTCAAAATGGCCATAGTTATCATTTATTTGTTTCATGCCATCCATATCAATTGAAATAATATGAACATAGCTGTTCTGACTTTCAGCCTGCTTCATATAACTCTCAATATTCTGGTAATATCCATTTCTGTTATACAGACCAGTCATTACATCTCTGATGTATATCTCCGCCATACGATCATACATCTCGCTTAACTTCAGATTAGCCTGATTAAGACGGATATTTCTTAGAATTGTCTCGATTACAATGGTTACACTTTCAGTGAACTGACCAATCAGCTTGAAATCACTGGAAGAATATATTGGGCTTTTAATAAAATGATATCCATACAATTTATCACCATTATGAATCAGTCTGACAGCAAATATATCTTCTTTAGAGGCATCATTAATTACTGCATCAAATTGAGGAATAACATCAGTAAAATCGAAAGAATCTGGTTTTGCCTGTGTCATAAAATCCTTATTCAAAAATACCTTCATCGTATCAAATGACCCTGTATAATCTGATTCAGTTTCCAGATCTTTTCTAAAACAATAAAGATGTCCATAATCCTTAAACAGATCCAGTGTACCATTCATAAAGCCTTCTATATCCTGGATGTTGCAACTGTCAATAAGTTCAAACTGCATTGTAGAAAGCATATGATGCTGCCATGAACTAATGCGTGAATTCTCAACCAGTCTTGACAGTTCCCTTTTATCCTCCATCATATCACTCAGCTCACTGCAGCTCTCCTTGGGATAAAAATGAAGAGGAATCATAAATTCAGAACTATTATTATTACCTTCTATAACATCAAATATAAACTTCGATGTCTCTGTCAGATCTGGTTCGCAGGTCGATATCCTGGGATAATTGAATTTGCCTTCCTCAATACCATCAAAACCTGTTACCAGTACATCCTCTGGAACCCTCAAACCACGCCTGTTTAAAACCTTTATAGCTGCAATAGCCATCGAATCATTTGCACAGCATATTGCCTCCGGTCTTGGAAGATCACTATCCAAAAACTTATTTACAGCCTCAATTGCAGGATTTTCCCAGAAATCACCATAGCCAATCATCTCTTTGCTGTAGGCAATTCCATGCTTATCCATTTCTTCCTTATATGCATCTATCCTGTCTTCGGAATACTTATTGTTCTTTATTCCCGCAAGCATAAATATATTGCGGCACTTATGATCCTCAATAAGATGCTTCACTCCCTGAGCAAACCCCTGTTTATAATCAAGATTGACAGGTATTACTCCATCATCAGCTGTAATTCCAAGAGGTTCGCAGTCATAAGCAAATACAGGAATTTTCTTCTTATTTCCTACGCCAATCAGATACTGTATAAGTTCTTTATCTCCAAGCGACTGAACATGAATAATAAATGCTGCAAAATCTTTTAATTCAGCAATCTTAAACAGTTCCTTTGTAGCTTTAGCAGTATTTCTAAAATAAATCTTCTCATATGTACCCGAGCAAAGTACCAGAGTATAGCCAAGCTCCTTTGCTCTTTTATGCAATTCAGTATATAGGTTACCCTGTATTCTTGAAGATACTTCTGTTGCAAATATTCCAATCAGTTTTCTAGTGTGTGCCATATAAATCCTCCGTATTATCTGGCATTAGTACTGTGTTTTTCTCTGTCTTTCATCTTATCGCTGTTTACTCGCAGTATAAAACTAATTCCAACAGCAATCAGTGAGGTAAACAGACCTTTTGCGAAAATAGGTCTGAGGGCCGTAGCGTATTCATGCTCATCCATAAAACCCAGAGTATATAGATGAAATGACCAGTATATCCAGTATATAGTTGCTCCAAGAGCTATACACCACAAAACAATTCTTATATAAAACATTATTTTTCTAATCTTAGCAGTATTCATACTAAACCTTCATGCCTTTAGTCAATCTTTGCAATGAGTTCGCATACTCTGTTGTATTCCAGTTCAACATTTTTATAAAGCTGGTTCACATCACCTACTGGACCATTTCTTAAGCTTTCAGTAAGTTCACTACTCACTTTAAATAATCCGTCTAAAGCCATATTCAGACATACCCCTTTAAGACTATGTGCTTCTCTAAAGGCAGCCTGGTAATCCTGAGCATTAAGTGCCTTTTCTATATCTTTAACAGTTGTTGCAGACGGTAATCTCTTGACAAACTGCTTAACATATTCATCTTTTGTTAATAGTTTAAGTGCTTTGTTATAATCTTCTCCAAGTTCTGTATAAAACTCCTGAATTGTCATAATACTTCTCCTTTAGCGCGAATCAAATCCTGTTATTTAGCATATTTCCATTGTCTGATGTACGTATTCTAACAGATATATGCTTAGTTTCTGTGAACAAAAAACACCTATACACCATCTATCATATTATCAATTTTATCTTGCCTGATATACATATATTTTTATTATACCATATATGAATGTTTGCCCATAACATTTCATATAAAAAAACCAGCTAAAATCAGCTGGTTTTTGTGTTATCATTTTCTTCCTTCTTCTCACCTCTTGGAGAATCATCTTTAGCATCTTCAAGAAGCTGCTGTGCCTTCTCTATTTTGTCCTCTATGAAGACCTTGCCTGCTTCACGTGCCTGTTCCTTCTTCTTTGCACGCTTTGCTCTCTTTATTTTGCGGGAAGCCTTCTTATTCTTATTTTTTCCATGCTTTTTGACAAGCAACAGGATAATTATAAGAGCCAGAACAAGCACTCCGATAACAGCTACAATATATTTCCATATTGGAATGGTCTTATCAACAATCAGAACAGTAACATGTGAACCTGATACATCAAACAGCTGATACATACCCATAACAGAAGTTGTTAGCGCATAATAGCTGTCGGCTTCAGCTGTCTGATTCTTTCTTCCATTTGAAGCCTTTACATATATCTCAGCCTTCTTAACATCTTCGGGAAGCTGTACTCTGAACTGATGACTATCCATTCCGTCATCTGGAACGATAATTTCATAATGTTCAGCTATAGTCCCTGGCTGCAGCAGTTCTCCATCAGCAGTTATAATTGCACTGTCATCTTCCCCTTCAAGTCTGGTTACTTCCAGAGTCTGAGAATCCTTAAACTTACCATCAACAAGAATAACCGACTGTTTATTCTCCCTTAGAGCTTTACTTGCAATAGTAGTTCTGTATAAAGCAGGCTCTCCGATAACTTCCATATCAGTAGTAACGTCATGCACAATACTCGTATCCCAATCGATATAATAATCTTCTTCGGCCACCGAATCAGGATACTGGTCTTCCACCATTGTATGACCATACTCTATAGTCTTTCTTCCTACTACCTCATCATCGATTAAAAATGATACCTGCATATATTTAAATTCATCAGGAACATTCTCAAGCTTCATCATTTCTTTATAGGTCAATGGCTCTGCCATTTTGCTGTAGCTGATTCTGTCAACTCCCGATAAAGCATCAGATACAAAATAGTTATCTTTAAGTGTAGAGTTATCATCCACTTCACCAGCTATCGCACCAGCAAAACTATCATATTCAATAATCGACGGTATCGTATAACATTCATAGATATCATGTCCATAACCCGCTATACCGCCTATATAATCCTTACCAGACATTATTCCCTTGGAGTAACACTCTTTAATCGAAGAAATGCTACTTCCTACAATGCCTCCAACATAGTCTGCTGTTTTGCTCGAGATGCTGCCATAATTCTCACTATGCAGAATGGTTCCCATATCCTGAAGCCCGCATACACCTGCAACATAGCTCTTCTGAGAACTAATTCTACCATTATTAATGTTAGCTCTGAGTACACATTTGGTTTTAAATGTGCTATTTATCTTGCTATCCTGATTACCTGTTATATCACCTTCAAGATCAAAGTCATATTCAATCCCCATGGTTCCAGCAATACCGCCTACATCCAGGTCACCAGACACCTTTCCATTATTAACACAGTCTACTATGGCTCCATCTATGCATTCCTCCGCAACCGCAAAAGAATCATCTGTGAACTTTTCTGCATATTCGCCATCCAGGGCTCCATCTATGGCATCCGTAAACAAAAGCATTATTTTATTAAAGCTGTCATTTACATCCTGCATATCTCCCACAACAGTGTCACTTGAGCTGTTCATCTCATTGTTCAGATATCCAAGATGTTCACTCATTCCCTGCAAATTCGCAACAAAGCTGTTAGTATGCGCTTTGTAGCTGTCACTCAATACAGGAAGCGTTATATCCGCTCTGGAGCTTAAATTATCAAATATATCATTGGATTTATCTGCCGCAGCAGCAAGATTATTGGCAGCATTTGACAGATTACTTGCAGCGCTTTCAAGTTCTGGTCTTGCTTCATCAGCCGCCTCTCTTGCATATGGCTCAACAACTGCCACAAGGTCATCCGCATACTTTGTGATATATGTGCTATATGTATATGTTCCAGCATGCATATCAGTTCCGTCTGGAGCTTTTCTGTCAGTATCATTAAATTTGTCATCTGCATATGCATTGGATTTGCCTGTAGCATCTGATGTCGCATCGGCTATAAGATCAGCGTCATATGTTGCCTGGTCACCCTCTGTAGCTGGGAAGCTGGTCTTATCATCACCATGATATATTCTTATATCCAGTACTTCTGTATTATAATTTAAAGCCAATGAAGCTATCTCAGTATCATATAATTGTTCATTACCATCTGAATCAACTATATAGAAATGCAAATCTGTCTCATTATCTTTGTAGCTCTTGGTAACGTCTGTAGTCTTGCTGTCATTATAGATATAATAATTGTAATTATTTCTATATACCTTATTATAGCTTTCCTGATGTTCCTTTGAGGCATCTTCCATGCACTGGATATCATTATCATATCTGGCTCTGTCGCTTTCACTCATTTTGCTCTTAACATCAGAAGCATTAACTGCATTTTGCAGATTATCACTTGCCTTGCTGACATCTGACATAGCATTTTTAGTGTCATCTATAGCACCGCCATCTCTGCCAGCTTCATCCACAGCATAATCAACTCTTGAAAGAGCCTCATTACCAGCCCCTGTAAGCCCATTAACAAAGTTAATGGTATCATTGCCCAAATAAGAAGTATCATCCAATGCACCATCAACAAATCGCTTAACCATGTTAAGTCTGTCTGTAACTGTATCAGATGAATTGTCCATATCCGTCAGTGTCTTGTCCACATAGTCATGCAACTCATTGATATTATTGTTTAGCTCACTAATAATATCATCTGACAGATCCATTACGACATTTGGCTCCGCCTGCCCAACAATACCAGCGGTATCTTTACGTCCCTGAACAGTTCCCTCATTGATGCAGCCATGAACATAGCCTGATTGTCTTCCCACAATACCACCTGTATTGTAGCCAACCCTTTCGTAACCTACATCAGCATTGTTAGTACAGAATTCCACTATTCCTGAAGAATGACCTGCTATTCCTCCAGTATCAAAGGTATTATTAGCAGAATCCAGTGATTTGCCTTCAGAAGAACTGTTTTCATCAGAGCTGAATGCACTCAGATACTGATTAACACTTATATCTTCGATAGATAAGCCTCTGTCTATATTGCTGGTATTGATTTTGGCACTGTTAACACACTGATATATGCCTCCACAATTTGTTCCAGCAATTCCACCGGTATAATGCTGTCCAAGCACTGTACCAAATGATTCACAGCTAAAAATAGTACCTGTGTTTTCGTTGTAACCTGCTATTGCTCCCGTATAGTCATTGCCCTTTACAAGACCTTTAAAAGAGCAGTTCTCGATTCTTCCATAGTTGTCACCGGCAATTCCACCTACAACAAACACTTTGCTTTCAGGTGTAACATTTCCATTGATAATAAGATTTCTGACGATTCCTGATGGCTGAATTTTGGAGAAAAATCCAAGATAGCTCATATCAGTGGTCAGATTAAATCCATCAATGGTATGACCATTGCCATCAAAGATTCCACCAAAAGTTGCAAATGGAACAAAATCCTTTCCTGCAAGATGAATATCATCTGTAAGTTTTATGTATTTGTCCCTTGACCAGGAATCAAGTCTGCAATTATTAACAAGTTTTATCAATTCTTCAGCAGTAGATATTTCAATAGTCTGCCAGTCAATTACAGTCTCCTGACCAATACTTTCTGAACTATCCTGATTTGATTCATCTGCTTCTGATTCTGCAGTAGTATCCGTTTCATGCTGCTGACTCGCTGCTTTGACAGGATCTACAGCAGCCAAAACCTGCATAGGTGCTATTGTAGCCAATAAAATACACACTGCCATGAATATGCTTAAAAGAGTGCCCAAACGTCTATTCTTCATGATCTGCGCCCTCCTCATCTTCTAAGTAATCTTCTATATCATCTTCTGCCTCATCAATTACTGAGCTTTCTGATTTGCCTTCAGCCAGTGGCGTCATATCAGCAATTTCATCCTCCTCAACAGCAGTTACATCTCCGGCTTCAACATATGCACTAATATCGCCCTTAACAAAAGCATGCATTGTACCGGTGACCACTCCGTTAATACGGCCACGAACAACACCATCTACACGTAAGAAACCACTTGCTTCTTTGGTTCTTATTGGCATATTCATCACGAAGGCTGTACGAGCAATAATAGCATCTCCGACCAGCAATATCTGAGGAAGTACAAACATAGTAATAGCGATTGAAATAATAGTTCCTCTACCAAGAGCCTGTCCTATATTAAAGATAGCTGCGTTGGAAGTGAGTTTGCCAATAGTAATACCGGCCATAGCAAGCATAGAACCAGAAGTAACTATGGTTGGAAATGACATATTCATAGTATCTATAATGGCTGCCGGTCTTGTCATATGCTCTCTAAGTTCTGAATAACGACTTGCGATAACAATCGCATAGTCAATGTTTGCACCCATCTGAATAGAAGATACAATCAGGTAACTTAAGAAGAAAATATTATGTCCGAGCAAGGTCGAGCACGAGAAATTAATCCAGATACTACCCTGAATAACAACGATAAGCAATACTGGCATACCCGCTGATTTAAAGGTAAAGAGAAGCACAACCAGTACAACAAGGATAGACATTATATTTACCACCTTGTTATCTCTTGCAAAGGTATTCTTCAGATCATACTGACTCACACAGTTTCCACATAAGAGTACTTTCCCATCAGGATAATACTTCTCTGCTATTTTATGCATCTCATCCAAAAAGTCATAGGTTGACTGGTCTTCTTCCGGCAATGTCAGATAGACCAGAATACGGCTGTAATTATCTCCCTTAAGCTGCTTTTTTCCAAAATTCATCTGTTCATAGGCATCATCCAGAGTTTTCTTAAGATCAGCCTCAAGTGTAACGTAGCCCTCATCCACTTCCTGCTTTACAAACATAAACATATCAATAAGAGGTACGCTGTAACTTTCGATGCCATTGATAGCCTTGGCATAATCTTCATCATTGATGGCATATGCTGCATAGACCAGTTTGGAAACCTCGTAATCCAGATCGATAAGTTCAGAAAACTGACGTGGTGTCAGCTTGTCTGTCAATGTATAACCATTAAGTGCTTCAATATTGGCTAGTCCCTGACAATGATCCACTTCATCTCTTGCTTCCAGCTCATCAATAAGCTTCTTTTCAGCCTCATAATCTCCTGTTGGAACCATCATGGCCACAAGATTATCTGAGCCAAAATTCTCTGTCATAAGAGTCTCTGCCTTCTGCATATCATTTTGTATAGGAGTCTCAATTGTAGAATCTCCAAATACATAATTACATCTTGACGAAATGATATATCCAGCAACAATCATCACAAGAAAAATAGGCGCAATAATATAACGTGTCTTGTAGGCAAATCTGCCAACAAATGGAATCTGAGGAATAAAATTCTTATGCTTGGTCTTATCCATAAGTGGTGCAAAAAGCATAATAACACCAGGCATAAGCAGGAATACTCCCACCAGACTAAGTAAAATCGCCTTAATAAGTACTATACCCATATCAGGACCCATCTTGTACTGCATAAAGGTCATGGCAATAAGACCACCAATTGTAGTAAGTGATGAGCCTGCGATTTCCGGAATAGCCTTGGAAAGAGCTATGATAATGGCCTCTCTCGGCTCATATGATGCATGTTCCTCTTTATATCTGTTAAGTAAAATGATTGCGTAATCAATAGACAGCGCAAGCTGAAGTACAATTGTAACCGAGTTAGATACAAATGAGATCGTTCCAAACACAAAGTTAGTTCCCATCTGAAGAACTGCAGATAATCCAAATGTAATCAAAAGCACTGGTATTTCGGCATATGCCTGAGTAGTTAGAAGTAAAACAGATAAGACTATGACTACTACGATAGCACTGATTACTTTCATCTCATCATTGATCATCTCTGCCTCAATATCTCCCAGAGAAGTAATCAGGTAATAATCATAACCTTCCAAATATGTTTTTATTTGTTCCTGAGCTTCCAGACACCTGTCATCATCCTCTGAATAATCAAAGGTTATGGCAAGCTTGGCAGAACCATTGTTATAATATGACTTTGTATCATCATAACTTACAGAAAATACTCCCTCCATCTCCTCAATGTCTTCTTTGATGGCTTTCCCCTGTTCATATGAAACATTGGCTATCATTACGGAGATGCTTCCATAAGTTACAAATTCTTCCTCCATAAGATCCAGGCCCTGTCTTGTCTCTGTCGAAGACGGCAGATAATAAGCCATATCATTTTCTACAGCAACCCAGTTACGCGATACTGCCGAAAAAATCACAAGAATACCAAAAATCAGGAAGAACAAATTACGTTTATCGACTATGAATCCACATATCTTAAGCATAGTCTGATTACCAGATGATTCCTGCATATCCAATCATCCCCTTTTACAACAAAATAAGGCGAAACATCGGGTCACATCCAGGTAATAATCAAATGTAACAAAATGTCCGCCCTTCATTAATATGTTATAGCACTTTGAAAATGTAATTTCTAGTACGCTATCATAAAACTTTTATAAACTTTTAATTGCTTTTAGTTTCTACTCTCATAATCAGCTCTGATAGGTGCCATGCAGGCTTCCATCATCACATCTCTGTCGCAGGATTTACTGTTAGGAGCACAGGCACGAAAAGCGCTAATAGTCTTGCCAAGCACTTCATAATTAAGCTTGGTCCCAACATGATCAGAATGGTAATTTACTGCTCTGTTAGCATCTATACCAAACTTGCCTGCCACTTCAATGGCATCAATATTAGCTCCAAGAAAAAGGAATTCCCAGTTATTCTTTTCTTTCTGCTTTTCAACCATCTTCTTAACCTTGTCATAAGTATAATGATGGCTTGCATTTTCCATTCCGTCTGTAGTTATGATGAATATTGTCTTCTCAGGTCTGTCTTCTTCTCTGGCGTATTTGTGAACATTAGCAATGTGATGTATTGACGCCCCTATGGCATCTAATAAAGCTGTGCAGCCCCTTACGTAGTACTGCTTATCTGTCATGGCTTCAACCCTGCCAACAGGAATTCTGTCATAGAGCACCTCTGTTTTATCATCAAAGAGAACTGTTGATATATAAGCTTCACCTTCCTCTTCTTTCTGCTTCTTAATCATAGAATTGAAGCCTCCAATTGTATCCGCCTCAAGGCCACTCATAGAACCGCTTCTGTCCAATATAAATACTACTTCTGTTAATCCTTTTTTCATCTGTTTGTCCTCCATCTGTTAAATGTGTTAATAATCAAAAGCACTTTGCTTTATCTGATAAACAGACTATACAACAGATGAAAAAAAGCAGGGTTGTTTGTCAAACAACCCTGCATATGTTAGAAATCAATAATAGGTTTAAGCCCGTATTTTTCAAGTGAATCACTTACATCAATGATATCATAATGCTCATTTTCAATATAAAATTCCCAAATCTTATCCTCCAAAGCACTTGGAGAAATCGCATATCCTGCTCTAGAGAGAAGGTCTCTGGTATCGTCAAGAGTCAGTTCCAGTCCTAGTGCAAACTGAAAAGCAGTTCTTTTGTCCGGCTTATATGTATCAGTCTTCTTCTTTACATTATGAACTACATGCTTGGATACCCAGGCTGTATTCTCCAGTTCTGTCAGTGTCTTTCCCTGTCTTTCAGCAAGATAAAGCAGATATACACCAAATGGATCAGCAACATGCTTTATTCTGTTATGAAGTTCATCCTCATCAATCCCCTCATCATAATCGGCCTCCTGCACAGCTGGAGCTGCTGCAGAAAAGCAGACCATTGCATCCAGTTCACAGCTCTTCGACCGCCTTCTTCTCTCCATGAATGGAAGCGACGGAAACGTCACTGCAAAGCCATATTCCTTTTTCTGTGAAGCGCGGACTTCATTGTCCTCAATAAGTGCTTCAATCTGAGGATGAAGCTTAGTAGCCAGTTCAGTGGACTGTTCATCAAATACCACAAGATTAATATCCATCTCATGGTCTATTAAAAATGCATTGATTTCATCCAGAGCAACACGTAATCCATATGCTCTTGGATAGCCAAAACCACCCGTCGCAATCAGCGGAAATGATATCGAAGCAATATTGTTCTTTAGTGCCAGCGCAAGACTATTTTTGTAACAGTTGCGAAGTTTGTCCTCCTCACCATGATCACCATCAATATACAAAGGACTAACTGCATGAATAATATATCTGGCCTGTAGTTCAAATCCAGGTGTAATAAAAGCCTCTCCTTCAGCAACAGTGCCTATTTCTTCTCTGGCTTTAAGAAGCTTCTCATAACCTGCAGCATTGTATATAGCTGTATCACAGCCAGTACCAACAATCGGCTTTGATCCAGCCGTATTGACAATGGCTTCAGTATTCATCTTTGTAATATCATTACGTACTATTCTTAAAGGCATCTTATAAATGTCTCCTTATGAATACACTCATGTCAGTCATAGATAGCATACTGGCATAACTTACACATATTTTCTAGAAATGGAAACTCTCTGACCAGTCATCTTCATCATAAGATATGTTACTGTAACCAGATGAATGATTCATGGTACCACCAAGGTAGTCACTAAGAGTAAAATTCATATCCTCTACCATCTTAGGCTCGCTGTCCAGAACAGCTCCAATTCTCTTTACCGGAGCCCACCAGCTGGTGGTTTCACGTTCTGCAAGTGGAACGTCTTTTCTTCTCTTTTTGATCAGCAAACCTTTGCTGTCAAGATAAGCTGCCATTCTGCTCATATCTTCATCAAAATTAATACCACTGTATTCAAAAGTCATAAAAATGAGTTCATTCAGAGCAAAATACTGCTGTTTACGGACACCACACATCCATAACACACTTGCCGTTTCATCATCAAGATTAACTGCTCCGTCCAAAAACTCCTGTCTTTTATCGGCTACCACATATATTATTTCTGCAACCCTGCGCATTTGTATTCTCCCTTACCATTCTAAATTATAAATAATACCCATAATCATTATAACTTATATTTATGTATAACTGAAATAAATATTCATCATGATATTTATTACTTTTTGATATAGCAACATAATGTTAAAATAATTATGTATTGTATGATTTCAGTTGAAAGGTCCCTCTGCAGATGGAAAAGGATTTATTTGATCCAATCAAAAAATATTTTGAAGGCTATGGCTATGTATGCGATGGAGAAGTATTAGATATTGATCTGTACATGGAAAATGGTGAGCAGAGTGTAGCTGTAGAGCTTAAGCAGACGCTTGATTTTAAAGCCCTCCAGCAGGCTGCTCTGCGTCAGAAAATAACAGACTTTGTCTATATTGGAATCTTCAAGCCAAAGGACCTGTATCGCGGAAGCTTTCAGGATAAACTCTATCTGTTAAAGAGATTAGGCATAGGCTTAATTGTTGTGTCAAAAAGAAGTAAAACTGTTGAAATCGTAAGTGAACCTGTGGTAAGTGAACTATCCACCTTTCAGCAGCATAACAGCAGAAAGAAAAAAGCTCTCAGTGCTGAATTCAAAAAAAGAAAAAGCAAAAACAATGTCGGAGGTGTCCATGCTACCAAGCTAATAACCAGTTATCGTGAAGATGCCCTTTTAGTCCTTGATGCTCTTCTGGAGTTGGGTGGCGAGGCTTCATCCAGAGACATTCATAAGATATCTTCTGTAGAGCGCTCTACTTCTATTCTCTACAACAATCACTATGGCTGGTTTAATAGAAGCGGCAAAGGCGTATATTCTGTTTCCGAAGCAGGGCTGGCTGCTGTGGAAGAATTTGAATCCACCATCAGGATATTAAAAACCGGAATAATCTAAAACAAATCCAGCATGCTATCCAGGTACATTTCTTCTCTTACTCTAAGCTGATATTCTGGTTTTGTCATGTAATATAACAAGAACTCCAGTATCATAGCACTGCCAAGTCCTCTGCCCTCTATCTTGAAGTTACTAAAGCCCATAGGCATGTATACATTTTGTATATCTTCAATACTTATAAAAGCCGGACCAGCCATTGCCTTAGAGAATTTATAACCTTCATCTCCACCTGGTGCGCTACATCTGTAGTCAGCATCCCCTTTAGTTATAGCCAGATTTTTCCGGCTAACTTCTTCATAGCATTCTTTTCTATCCCTGCATCCTATATAACAGCATTCATTTATCAAAAACTCAACTTTGTCCTTTTGCCTGCAAGTCAAATTCTGCAGCTTATCCAATGCTTTATTTAATCTAAAATCCGCTACTACATAGCTGAATTCTTCCCTGTTCAGTTCTTCTACGAATTTATCAAACTCAGTAATAACTTTGGTAGTTGAGGACACAAAGTAAAATTGAGGATATCTGTTTCTTAGATAATCCAGCAACAGTTCTGAATGAACTATTATTCCATTACTAATATCTTTGACTCCTGTCTGTTTACCGCTGTCTGCATACATCTCACACAGTTTATTGCAGCGTCTGTCTGACAAATGATTCTCAGCAAGCAGCGAATTGCTAAAGGTCAGTCTGACAGATATGCCATAATCCTGTAGCAGTTTTAATACCAGCTCTGGCTCCTCATCAGATATCTCCACACGGCCTCCAGCCCATATACAGTCCGAAGGTGAACCATATATGGAAGCTATCTCGCACCAGTCATAAAAATACTCTCTGTGCTCTCTATACAATGCCAGAAAGACTTTATAAAATTCATAAAATTCAAACATACCAGGCAAGTGGTAGTATGCTTTTTTTACTTCCATAATCTATTTCAACCGGCAGTTCTTAGTTCTGATTCTGCCAGCTTCTCCTATTCTATTAACCTTACTCTTCAACAAACATTCCCGTAAGTCTTGGCACATCAAACTTGCTGTTTTCTTGCTGCCACTGCCTCAGTTCATCAAGAAATTCCTCATTTTCCTGACCATACATACTATTCTTCTGCCATACTGCATTGAAATCATGCTTCAGATCCAGTCCTGGCACTTTGATCTCTCTTACTCTTTTTTCGGCCAGATGTTCTTCAACAACACATCTATACAATACACTTATTCCCTGGTTAGCAAGAAGCATTTGGGCAATCAGATCAATGCTGTTAAATTCGCATTTGCAGGCGAAATCATCAATAGTATAACCTTTGTCTTCCAGAAAATGTTCAAAAACAGCTCTTGTTCCTGAACCCTGTTCACGGGAAATGAGCCTGTGTTCAAAAAGTTCTTCCAGACTATCAACTTTTCTGAGCTTATAACTATCCCCGCAGAATACTGATAAGTTCTCTTCCTTAATCAGCCTGTGTTCATAATCATCCTTACTAAAATAACCTTCAGTCAATACTATATCAAGCTGTCCCTGATCAAGCTGCTTTAACAAAGTTGCTGTATTGGCTACAGTTACTGACAGTTCAATATCTGTATGCTTTCCCATGTAATTGGCAATAAAACGTGGCAGATAAGCATCTCCAATTGAATAAGTAGCACCGACCCTATAGGATCTGTTCTGTTTTATATTAAGGAGCATTCCTTTCAGCTTTATCTCATCATGAACCACAGTTTGAAGAGCTCTTTTTAATACTTCTCCCTGTTTTGTAAGAGTAAGCTTCTTATTGTCATATGAAAACAGTCTTACTCCATAATAATTCTCAAGATATTTAATATGACCAGATATGGCAGGCTGAGTGAGATTTAACATCTCTGCAGCCTTGGTATAATTCATATATTCGCATACAGTTAAAAATGTTTCCGTTCTAAAATCCAGCATTAGCATCTGCTCCTGACAAGAATATTGATTCTCTATCATTTTACCATAAATTATTTTTATCGATATATAATTATTTATAATTTTTTATTATCGTTAATTTGCGCTATACTAACCTTAACGAAAGAAAATGAAATGTACTTAATAGCACTATGAAGCCCGTACATTGAGGAGGAACATAATGAAACTTTCAAAGAAATCTATCCCTGGAATTATAATCTGTGTATTGATTGCAGCCATCGCTACTATCCTTGGCAAACTTAAAATTGGCAATGTCTCTCTTGAGGTAATTGGTGCACCGGTATTTGCAATCCTAATAGGTATGATTGTAACACTAATCAAACCTGATTTATCATCTGCAGATATGTGGCAGTCTGGTATCAAATTCACTTCAAAAAAGATTCTTCAGTGGGCAGTTATTATACTGGGATTCTCTCTTAACCTTGGTACTATTGCCAAAGTAGGAACACAGAGCCTTCCAGTTATTGTATGTACAATATCAACATCACTTATAACAGCATTCATTCTTATGAAGCTACTAAAGATTGATCCAAAGGTTTCAACTCTTATCGGTGTAGGTTCATCAATCTGCGGTGGTTCTGCAATTGCAGCAACTGCTCCAGTTATTGAAGCAGATGATGAAGAAGTGGCTCAGGCTATTTCAGTTATCTTCCTGTTCAATGTTCTTGCAGCACTTATCTTCCCATCATTTGGTCGAGCAATAGGCCTTGGTTCAGAAGGTTTTGCCATCTTCGCAGGAACAGCTGTAAATGACACTTCATCAGTTACAGCAGCAGCCTCAACAGCAGAAGGCTTATATGGCGTAGAAGGTATTCTCTCTACAGCAGTTACAGTTAAGCTTACAAGAACACTTGCCATTATTCCAATCACTCTTACACTTGCACTTTACAGAATGTATAAGGCCAAAAAAGAAGGGGGAGCTTCCAACACCTTCGATTTCAAGAAGATTTTTCCATGGTTCATCCTCTTCTTCGTGGGTGCTTCAATCATTACAACTATAGTAGGTCTTGTTCCAGCATCAGCATTCACAGCCTTCTATAATGATAATTTTGTACATGCCATGAAATGGTTAGCCAAATTCTTTATTGCCATGGCTATGTGTGCAATTGGTCTTAATACAGATATAGTTAAGCTTGTTAAAAAGGGTGGCAAGCCAATATTCATGGGCTTTGTATGCTGGATTGCCATTACCGCTGTATCTATTGCAATTCAGTTATTAACAGGTATTTATTATACAAACCTGTAAATCAATCTGATTCATATATATATTAGCCTGTCAGCATTTAAACTTTTTATTGCTAACAGGCTATTTTTATGTATTTTCTGCAACAAACATCATTACTAATAGCTCAAAATACGATATAATATTTATATAACCTGACATAGTAATAGGGGGTGAATAATTATGACCTACGAAGATATTGTTTATAAAGTCAGAGGCACATTTGAAAGTGCAGATGCAAGACGAATATTTGAGCATATAGCCTTTGAGATTGATATTATTGGAGAAGGCGCAGGTGCCATGTATTTTGAAGTATCCAACAGATCCTGTGTAATTGAACCCTACAATTATTATGATAATGATGGAGTTATTACTGCTACTGCTGATGTCCTTATCAAGCTGGCCAATCTTGAGCTTCATCTTAAGGACGCCCTTGAACAGGGTCTTTTAAGATTTGAGGGCAACAATTACAAGATGCAGCTTTGTCTGGACAATATACGACTTCCAGGTGTGAAATACGACTAGAATTATCACAGACTAATATAATTCATTGCAGGCTCAACAAGTACGCAAATACTCAGATAAAGGATTATTGGAAATGAATACCGAAAAACTTACAGAATATCTTGATTCTCTTATTCCACGCGGGATTCCATCTGTAGACTGTATAGTCTACAAGAACCATGAATGCATATACAGACATATGGCAGGCTATACGGACCATAAGCATACAATCCCTGTATCCAACGATACTCAGTATTTGATGTTCTCCATGACCAAGGTTATGACAATGACCGCACTTATGCAGCTGGTTGAAAAGGGTCAGATTTCTCTTGAGGATCCTGTTGGTCGATATCTTCCAGCCTACTCAGACTTAACTGTAGCTGATAAGGATGGTAATTTGTCAGCTGCTAATCCTCTGCTTATAAAGCATCTTGCTTCAATGCAGTCTGGTCTTGACTATAACCTTGACAGACCTGGCATAAAGCGTATCCTGGCACGCGATGGAATGAAAGCAAGCACTCTGGATCTGGTTAATGCATTTGTTGAAAGTCCACTTAATTTCCAGCCAGGAACCCATTTCTGCTATAGTCTAAGTCATGATGTTATTGCTGCAGTTATCGAAGTTGTGTCCGGCATGACCTTTGGTGAATATCTTAACACCAATATATGGCAGCCTTTAGGCATGAGCCGTACTCATTTTGCAAAGCCCTACAATTTAGAGGCTAATCTCTCTGAACAGTTCATTATGGAGGATGATACTATCCGTCCTATGGAGCCAACCTGTAATTATCAGCTTAGCGAATGTTATGAAAGCGGTGGCGCCGGACTGGTAAGCTGTACTCTGGATTATGCCAAACTGGCTGATACACTTGCAAGCGGCGGAATAAGTTCTGACGGTGTGCGCATACTCAACAGTGACTCTATTGAAAAAATTAAAGAGAACCTTCTTGGAGAAGATTCTCTTAATGATATAGCAAACACTATGGGCAGAGTTGGCTTTGGCTACGGTGTTGGTATGCAGGTTCTCTTGGACCCTGCTAAGATTAACTCTTCTGCTCCCGTAGGCGTGTTCGGCTGGGATGGAGCAGCCGGTAGTATTATTACCATGGATACTAACAGTAAAATCTCTTTGGTATATACGATGCATGTACGTAATTGTGGCATAGCATATGGTGAGATTCATCCAACTCTGCGTGATTTGATATTCTGACAAGACAGACATTCGTTTCATTCTACACTCTATCTTGTAAATATCTTCTGAAGAATCTCATCTGTCATCAGAATCTCTTTGGCCTTTTCTCTATACTGCTCTTCATGCAGATATGTATGTCTGAAAGGTTTAATTGATGGTGCCTTATCTATTGCATCAATGTAATCCTGAATCTCAAGTCCCAGTGTGGCTGCATAATCAAAAAAGCCTGTTTCTGTTAAAAAGTTCCTGACTCTGTCCTGCCTGTGATTTTGAACAACACTCATAAGATATGTTGCAATTCCCACCTGAATACCATGAAGTGTTGTCTTCCTGCCATACTGATCAATAGCATGACTAATAAGATGCTCACTACCACTGGTCGGAGCTGAGCTTCCGGCTATTTCATTGGCAATACCACACATTGCAAGGGAATTGAGCAATTCCTTCAAAAACCATTCATCCGCTATATCATCGAATTTGATTCTAACCAGACTGTTGATAGCCTTCTTTGCCACCATTATGGCCACATCATTGGTCTTGCCATATCCGCATTCTTCTTCATACTGCCAGTCATATATCGCAGTTATTTTGCATACCATGTCACCAACTCCAGAATAGAGAAAGCCTCTTGGAGCACTCTTGATTACATCTGTATCTGCAATTATTCCGTATGCCATTTTAGCTGGAACAGACTGCCTTTTACCCTTTATCAGAAGTGAAGCACTGGCACTAGAGAAGCCATCGTTGGAGGTGGATGTAGGTACACTAATATATGGCATTTTTCTAAGAAAGCCACAGTACTTGGCTGTATCAATAACCTTTCCACCACCTATACCTATAACAGCCTGTGTTTTGTTAGGCATTGCAAATGCTATATCAGTAATATCTTCCAGATTGACAGAATCCAATTCCATATACTGAAGGACTTCGATCTCATTGTCCTCAAGGGATCGCATAACTTTTTCGCCAAATAAATCTATCAGACCATTACCAAAAAAGACAACTACCTTCATGAGCTTGTTATCACGCAGATAAGTACCTATATCAGATAAAGCTCCCTTATCTATTTTCAAAAATGTTGGTATTGATATACTTGCTGTTGTTGCCATCTTTTATACCTTTCTAATACAAACTTTGTTACCACTCAACTCAATAGAAAGCTAATGCAATAAATCTATTGCAAGCAAAGCTGCTCCCAAAATAGTCAACACAATCACAAGACCTACTCTGTCGTCCCTACCAACGACACATTCATTAGGATTATTAGGATTATATCTAACCTCAACCTTAGAACCAACCTCATACATCTCAGAGTACTTTACGAATTTCTTAGGTGAAAATGTGTAATCAATGCCATCTATGGTATATCCATACACAGCTGCATAACATACTTCCTTTGAATTGTACCTGTTCATTGAACTATATGTTCTGATTCCAACCAATTCTCCCTCTACCGTTTGCGTACATTTTTTCTTTGTAATACATATATCAAACAGACGACTAACAGCAACAAATATAAATATTGCACCTATTGCAGCTAGAAAATACATACTCTCTTCCCCTATTTCTTTACTGTAGCATTTTTGTTCTCATATCAGCGAGACGATCCAATGCCTCAAGTAAGGTTTCATCCTGTTTTGCAAAATGCAATCTAACATAATTATTGACAGGTTCTTTAAAGAAACTTGATCCTGGTACCGCAGCTACTCCAACCTTTCTGGCCAGATCAACACAGAATTCGTAATCATTCTTATAGCCAAATTCACTTATATCCATAAGAACATAATACGCTCCCTGTGGATCAGTAAATGGAACTCCAATATCACTAAGACCTGAAGTAAAGACCTCTTTCATATGTGTATAATGCAACTGCAGATCTCTATAATAATCATCTCCAAACTGAAGGCCAACAGTTGCAGCCTCCATCATAGGAGCCGAGGCGCCTACTGTAAGAAAATCATGCACTTTCTTAATTCTTTCTGTCACCTCATAAGGAGCAATCGTGTAACCAAGTCTCCAACCAGTAATGGAATATGTCTTACTAAGAGAGTTACAGGTAATAGTGCGCTCTCTCATTCCTGGAAGAGTCGCCATATACACATGTTTGTTAGGAGCATATAAAATATGCTCATACACTTCATCTGTTATAACCCAGGCATCATACTTAATTGCAAGTTCACCTATTGTAATAAGTTCTTCTCTTGTAAACACCTTTCCACAAGGATTCGAAGGATTACATATAACAATTGCCTTGGCCCCTCTCTTAAATCCCTCCTCTATAGCATTGGGATCAAAATCAAAAGCAGGTGGTATAAGTGGAACATATACAGGCTCCGCTCCTGACAGAATCGAGTCAGCACCATAGTTCTCATAAAAAGGCGAAAACACAATTACCTTATCACCAGGATTCACTACACTCATCATAGATGCCATCATGGCCTCTGTGCTTCCACAAGTAACTACTACCTCTTTGTCAGGATCAACTTTCATCCCCGAAAAATGCTCGTGTTTCTGGGCCAGGGCTTCTCTGAAATTCTGCGCACCAAATGTAATGGCATACTGATGAGGTCCAGCTTCTGCAATCTCTGCCAATCTGTCAGTAATAGCCTTTGGAGGCGCAAAATCAGGAAAACCCTGAGACAGGTTAATTGCTCCATATAAATCTGAAATTCTTGTCATCCTTCTAATAACAGAATCCGTAAAAATATCTGTTCTGCTACTTAAGCTTGGCATATAGATTCCCTCTCTTTAATTAACCTCATTTATCTCACCTGTTCATTCTTTAATTCGTCAACAATTCTGTCAATGTCCTCAAGGCTAAAATACATTACCTCTCCAGTCTGTGAAGCTTCTTTACATTTCTTATATACTGCTTCATACGAACTGTCACGAAGTGTCTTTTTCTCCCTGATCTGTTTTTGAACTTCCCTGTGTGAAATTGTCTTTGTTACCACTTTTGTCTTTACTATTGTCTGAGGCATTGTGTGGATGTACTGCTTATACAATTTGTATGTACCAAATCCAACAAAGAATGTAACAACCGCAATATAACAATAAATAAAAAGCAATATAATCACCTTCCTGATACGTATTTCGTATCTATTCCTATATCTTACTAATAATTAGTATCCTAATAAAGGACTATAGCTACATAGTAAGTGATTATATTTGCATCGCCATATAATAATGATCTACTTTATTTGCATTATCTATTCCGTTTTAAAAGCTTTGATATTATGTATCCAATAAATATCTGAATAGCAACTATTAACAATCCAACAATAACAAATATAAATAGTACCACCTGAGATGCAACATCATTACTGCTTTTTCCAAGAAACAACAATACTGAGCTTATATAGCCTATGGCTGCTCCTACAAACTGATGCAAACTGAATTGTTTATACATCTTTATGTCAGTTTGGAAAAATAAAATGAATATGCCTGCCCAAAAACTAGACATTCCAACTGCAAGCTGAGCCAATCCAGCTTCTTTATGAAAAGCACATCCTATTAGTACCGGAAAATAACAACACCAAAACAAAAAAAACTTTTTCATCTTATATCCTTTCAAATAACTGACTATATACCATATTCATCTGGAACTTTTTATATCTGCGACTCTGCGCTTAAGTTCGCGCTCAATCATAAAATAACCGTAATATCCAAAAACAGGTGCACATTTATCACATACATACGCATAATAACCATTTCGTGGAAGAGCTTCACTATTCAATAATTCCATCGCCTGCATCAGATTATCCTCAATCTCTTTTGCGCCCTCTTCAATTCCTGTCTGTGCAGCAATCAAATCGGCTATATTGAGATATGTTATGGCCTGCTCAAGTGCACCATTTTGCTGTTTTTTCATTACTTCTATAGCCTTATGATATAATTCCTTCGCTTCAGAATATTCCTCCAGTTCGGAAAGTGTCAAAGCCATATTGTTGTATAATCCCCCAAGCCTTCCATCGTGTGATTCAAGCTTAGTTTCATATATTGCTTTTGCCTGCCTATATAGTACAATTGCCTCATTAGCTTTCCCAAATGCTTTGTATCCGGTAGCAGCATTGATATAGGTTGTCCCCATAATGACTGTATCCTCAAAGTCATTAGCTGCTAAAAATGAAAGAGCTTCCTCTATTGCCTGCAATCCTTCTGTCTCATTGCCACTCATTCTAAACAGGCCAATTAATTCATTCATAATAGCAAGTTTTCCGCTCGTATCATTACCAGCTTCTGCTTCAGCAATCCAATAGATAAGATGTCGCTTCGCAGCATCAAATTCATCATTCTCTACATATGAATCATATTTCTCCAAAACACGCCTCAAGGGAATAGGACTGAAGTCTTGATTCATATTCAGAAGACATTTTGGCTCTTCATAATCTTCTTTTGATACGCTTTGATTTTCTATTTCCATTTACATCCTCTGCTGTTTGCAATTCAACAATCTACTCCCATTGCATCCACTACATAAAATCAGTTACTGAGTGCTAACCTTATTTCTCTTTAATCGTTTCGAAATAATATATCCAATCACAAACTGAATTATAAATCCAATTGCTGCCCCTATTGCTATCAACTCTAGAATAGCTTCAGATTCTCCATCACCACTGACTTTTTTCAAATATAAAATTCCTGCTATTACATGCCCTGACATTTTACCAATAAATTGAAAAAGGCTAAGCAGTTTAAATTCTTTTATATCTTTCTGCAATGTAAGTATCAATACACCTGCTATAAAGCTTGCAAATCCCATTCCCATCTGCACTGCAATTACTTCAGAATAAAATGACAAAGCTATCGCAATTGGTAGTAAACATATAAATGTTAATAATATTTTCTTCATAATATCTCCCTCAATCTTTATCATAGAAAGCATTCTGCGTGGCATTAGGACCGTCCCCAGTTAGCATAGCGTGGCATTAGGACCGTCCCCAGTTAATATTCTCCGCGCTTCTGGTAAAAAAATGTCAATCAGATCAGGATCAAACTGTTTTCCTTTTCCTTCTGCTAATTCAGATATAATTATTTCATTCGTCAATCTTTTTCGATAAACACGATTGGAATTCATTGCATCAAATGAATCCGCTACAGCAATAATTCTAGCTTCTATTGGAATATCCTTTCCCTTTAATTTAGAAGGATATCCTGTTCCATCATATCTTTCGTGGTGATACTTGGCTCCAAGATCAACATGTGGCAGGATTGTCAAATCCTGAAGGATTTCTCCACCAATAACTGTGTGCTGTCTCATTTGATCAAATTCCTCGTCAGACAGACGCCCTGTACAATTTAGTATGCTGTCTGGGACTCCAATCTTTCCAATATCATGTAACAAAGCAATTTCATGTAATTTATTAATCTGTTCCTCGCTCCAGTCCATTTTTTTAGCAATTATCGCTGAATACTCGGCAACTCTTTGCGAATGCTCTCTAGTATATTTATCTTTGGCATCAACTGTATTAATAATTGATTTAATTGTCTGCAATGATATTGCTGATACCCTGTTTCGTTCTTTAAGTACCGAGGCCGTCAGTATTTCATTTGCTTTAAAGTCTTTCACTGAACTATAGTATAATCGTCCATTAATTATAAACACCATAGAAAGAAAAACAACAAAATTAATCACCTCACTGGATGAAATAAAATAATTAAAACCACTTATTCCGTCAGCACCAATTAGCAGCGCAAATGATACCAAAATCATCGCTATAAAAAACTTTGGTCTAAGCAAAACAACACTGGCAATTGTTACAATTACTGTCAGATACACCACCGGAAAATTGCCTGCCTTCATATCCAAAAATGATATTATCAGAGACCATATAATAAATGCACAAGACGTCAACCTGATAATAAAATTACTGGTTTTGTATTCGTTCTTACTTAAATCACTGGTAGATAAATAAAACAACATACTTAGTGCTACAACAAGAAGAAGTATATATGAAAACAGATAAGTATAGTGTTTATAAGAACTCATAGAAAATACAAATAAACCTCGAACGAAAAGAATACCCTCAAAAATCGATATAATCCCCATCAAAATCTTAAATATCTTCTTGTTCTTTTCTAAATATTTACCAATCAGAATATTATTATTTACATCTTGATTTGTTGCTAAGCCAAATGCTCCAAGTATCATTTTTCCTCCATCGCATACACTCATTTGGTACTATGCAAAACATATAGTTCATCTGAATCCTAAGATATTTTACCATATAAGACTCTTTATTACATTAAAACAAGTGAAGAAACACCTTAACATGTTCCAAATATCGAAAATGCAATATACTAATAAAAAGAAGAACAGACAAGAAAAGATGTCTGTTCTTCTTTTGGTTCCATTTAACAAATCAGTATGTTTTTTATTCAAAAGGAATTACTGCTCCGTCATATGTATCATTGATGTACTTCTTAATCTCATCTGACTTCAATACTTCTACAAGAGCCTTAACTGCTTCGTTGTTCTCATTACCTTCCTTTACAGTAACAATATTTACATATGTCTTAGCTGCTTCTGAATCTGATGATTCATGTGCAAGTGAATCCTTACCTACTGAGTATCCTGCTTCAAGAGCATAGTTACCATTTAATACAACATATGCATTTTCACCTGTTACTCTTGCTACCTGAGCTGCCTCTAATTCGATGAACTTAATATTGTTTGGGTTCTCTGTAATATCATTTACTGTTGCTACAAGTCCTACACCATCTTTGAGCTTGATAATTCCATTATCCTGAAGAAGTAGAAGTGCTCTTGCTTCATTTGTTGTATCATTTGGAATTGCAATTGTATCGCCTTCTGCAATATCATCAAGTGATGACTTTGTTCCTGGGTAAATTCCAAATGGCTCATAATGAATCTTGCCAACTGTTACAATGTGTGTTCCCTTTTCTTCATTGAAGCTGTCAAGGTATGGCTGATGCTGGAAATAGTTAGCTGTGAACTCACCACTTTCAACTACTTCATTTGGCTGAACATAATCTGCGAATTCTACGATTTCTAGGCTGTATCCCTTTGCCTCAAGAAGTGGCTTTGCCTGCTGCAAAATCTCCGCATGTGGTGTTGGTGATGCTGCAATCTTGATTACCTTGTCATCTGCGCTCTTTGATCCACAACCTGTTAATACACCTGCTACAACTGTTACTACTGCTAATAATGCAACTAATTTCTTTTTCATAATATTATCCTCTTTTCCAATTATTTTTTAATTTACTTTTGGGTTTCTTATGTGAGCCTTTCACATCTTTAGTCTCTCATATAAACCTTTAACTTCTTTTGCTTCAATCCTCTATTTGAGTCTCTTATTTGTTTTGTTTGCTATAAGCATTCCTGCTGACTGGAATATCTGAACCAGTATTACAAGTAGGATTACTGTTACTATCATTATGTCTGACTGGTATCTGTAATATCCGTATCTTACAGCTATATCTCCAAGTCCGCCGCCGCCTACGGTTCCGGCCATTGCCGAATAGCCAAGTATTGTTCCTATGGCTATTGTTGAACCTGTGATTAATGATGTCTTTGCTTCAACCAACAGTACATTTACTATTATTCTGATATTTCCTGCTCCCATGGATCTTGCTGCTTCTATCACTCCCTGGTCTACCTCGTTAATGGACGATTCAACCATTCTTGCTATAAATGGTACAGCGGCTACAACTAATGGAATTATTGTCGCTGTGGATCCAGTGCTGCGTCCAACGACGAGTCTGGTAAATGGAATTAATAAAATCAGCAAAATCAAAAATGGAATACTTCTTGTTACATTTACTATTACATCTAACACCTTATATACTTTTGTGTTTGGTGAAAGGCCATCCTTGTCTGTGACGGATAATGTGATTCCCAGTGGAAGTCCAAATACATATCCTACAAGTGTTGACATCAAAGTCATATATAATGTTTCACCAATTCCTCTCAGTATCATTGTCTGTACTTCAGTGGTCCACATTATTTATCACCTCCCCAATGGCTAATCCATGCTCGGTCAGGTAAGCTTTCATCTCTTCCTTTCTGGTACTGTTCTCTTTAAATTCCAGAATCATTTCTCCCTTAGCTACACCACCGACATTTTTGGTTGATGCCTTCAATATATTAACTGGCTCCTTAAAGGTTAATATCAGGTTGGCTATAACTGGCTCGAATGATGAGTTCTCCGAAAATACAATTCTTATCTGCTCCCCATGATGGATTCTTGAAATTGTGTTTTCCAGATTGTTATCTCCTTCTGTATTTGTATCCTTTAGAATCAGTTCCTTTGCTACCTCCGACTTTGGATGTGCGAACACCTCTGCTACTTCCCCATGTTCTACAATCTCTCCGGATTTCATAATTGCAACATCTGTACAAATCTCTCTTACAACTGACATCTGATGTGTAATAATCACGATTGTGATTCCAAATCTTGAATTTATCTCCTTAAGTAATCCAAGAATTGATGATGTTGTCTGTGGATCTAATGCGCTGGTAGCCTCATCACAAAGAAGAATCTTTGGATTGCAAGCTAGCGCTCTTGCGATTGCTACTCTCTGCTTCTGACCTCCTGATAGCATTGCCGGATAAGCATTTTTCTTATCTGCCAGTCCTACTATCTCAAGAAGTTCCAGTGCTCTTGCCCTTGCTTCCTTTCTGCTATTCTTTTGTATGTATAGAGGAAAGCACACATTTTCTAATACCGATTTTTGCATCAGCAGATTGAAATGCTGAAATATCATAGCTATGCTTTCTCTCTGTTTCTGAAGTTCCTTTCTGGTTAAGGACTCTAAGGATTTTCCTTCAATAAGAACTTTTCCTTCAGAGGGCTTCTCCAGAAAGTTGATACATCGAATCAATGTTGACTTGCCTGCTCCAGACATTCCGATGATTCCATATATCTGTCCTTTTTCAATGGAAAGACTTACGTCTGTAAGTGCTTCAACTATTCCATCTTTTGTCTCATATCTTTTTGACAGGTTCTGAATCTCTATCTCAGCCATGCTTTCTCTCCTTTCGTTTTTGTGTTTGTCTCTTGACAAGTTTTATATTAAATCTGCTCTGATTATTTGTATAATACCTAACCTTTATAGACCGCTATAGTTTTTAGCTATAACGCTACAAACCATCATTCTTATCAAAAACACATCAAAAAAGCCTAAAAGAAAGCTAAATACTCATACTGTATAACATAATTTTTTATTACCACAACAAAAAAAGAAACGGGAAGATTTTCCCGTTTCTTTAGAGGATAAATAAATTTTAAATTATTAACAATACGTAAATCTATTAACGATTTCTTTTAATTGTTCAACGCTCTCTTTGTTTCTCTTTACTACATCCATCATCTCTTCAGCAATCACATTACTCTGATTGTTCTTTTCAACAATTCCTGTAATACCTGCATTATTCTGATCTGAAACAGCTTTAATGGCATCCATCTGAACTGCAATATCATTAACAAACTTAATGAATTCGCTCATTGATGCTCTTACTTCTGTCATAATCTGTTTAATATCTGAAGAAATCTCATCGTTAACCTGTGCAACTTCATTGAATTTCTCAAATCTAACTTCAACATCAGACTCAAGATAGTTAATAATTGTATCAAAGCACTTTGCAACTTCAGCGATGTTATCATTTGTTGAACTACATATATTCTGAATATTCGCAGCTGTTGTCGATGAAGACGCCGCAAGATTTCCAATTTCCCCTGCTACAACTGCAAAGCCTTTTCCCATTTCCCCTGCTCTAGCCGCTTCAATGCTTGCATTAAGCGAGAGAAGATTTGTCTGGCTTGAAATTACAAGAATATCTGAAACAAGTGTATTAATCTCTGATAATTTATTCAATTTATCAACAGTTTTTGTAATTTCATTTCTATTATTGCTGATGCTTTGTGCAGATTCTGCAAGTGCTTCTGATGCTGCTTTCTGCATATCTGTTGCATTATTAAGCAGTTCTTCACTCTTTTCATTTCCAGACGAAACAGAACCTTCTACACATTTTAACATTTCATGTATGTTCTTAACGTCATCGTATAGTTTATTAACTGTTGAGTTTGTGTCGTCCATACTACACGCAAGTTCTCTAGTAATTGTTGCATTAACTGACACATTCTCTGCGAGACTATCTGAGCTTTCACTCATCATTGTCGCAGTATCATCTATATCATCACTACATCCGCTAAGTGTCTGAACAATATCTGTAAGTGAACGTCTTAGATTCTCTATTTCTTTTGAAAGGATTCCAATCTCATCCTTACGATTTGTTAGCTTTCTGATTCCTTCCTCTTCGCCTAAATCAAGTGAACCAATCCTTACAATTGCCTTTTCAGCGACAGACAAAGGCTTTGTTCTAATTGAAACCGAAATAAAAGATGCTCCAACTATAATCACATAAGCAATAATACAGATTAACAGCATTGATTTTGAATTATCATATGCTGCTTTATACATCTCGTCTTTACTTGCTGCTAAAGCAAGAGTCCATCCTCTGTTACTTACTGATTTGAAATCAACAATTATTTCTGTTCCATCATCATATGTGTAATACATAATATCTTCAGGTGTTCCCGCGTTAACTCTAGCCATTACTTCCTGAAGCATAGGATTACTTACTGGTTGAGCAATCTCCTGTGCAGTTTGCTCGTCTGTACCAATATATGTTAAATCGCTTTCTGTATTTATCATATAAAAGTTTGTATCAAGCAGACCAGATACAGTAGTCTCCATCAGTTTATTTTCAAGAGCAGTATTGAAAACTCCACCACCAACATAACCGATTGGGTTGCCATTATCATCTAAGACCGCTGCATACATAGAAAGACACAACTGACCAGATCCAGGTGATACAATGATTCCTGTATCATATACACCATTGCCATTTTTCACGGCATCCATCATGGCATTTCTTAGCTGTTCCAGTCTCTCACCTTCACGCATAGTTTTACCGATAACCTGAGGAACATTATAAGTTAATACTGTTGTATCCCAGTTACCTATGTACAATCCTTCCCATGCATTCAGCGTACCATAATAGTCCAATGTGTATTGCTGTGCAGTATTAAATGCAGCTTCATCTGACTGATTAAGCAAAAGATTTTTTACTGCATCTGATTTGCTAAACAATAGTAATTTATTTTCACTCTCTTCAACAAATGATTCAATAGAATTGGTCTGTGCTACAAGATATGTATCCATACCATCAACAGACCTGTTCTTAATCATTTTCATGCTATTACTACTAGCAAGTGCAAACAACAAACCTATTCCAATAAAAGTTGTTACTGCAATAATTGTCATTATTGCTGTTCTCATTTTTAAGTTCTTCATAAGCCCCCCATGAACTTTACTTATTTAATAATTTTTATAGTTATATTTTAGCATATTATTCTACTTATTATTAACCAAAATTCTGAAACTCATGTTGTGCAAAAAACATATTTACCAAAAACGAACTTGTCAATTTGCTATACTCTTGTATGGCTGATTTAACGCTAAATGTGACGGAAATTAAAGTCCTATATTTATATTGCAGTGGCAAAATAACACGTATTTCTTTGCACCTGTAGTTATTTATCCTGCAACTATATCTTGGTAGTATATACACATAGATACGAAATACGTATCAGAAGTCAAATTAGTTATTTCACAGGATATAGTTATCAGTATAGATATTAAGGAGGTATTTGATATGTTAACAATGTTATTAATGATATTAATGTTTGCAGTTTTTGGTAGAATGTTTGTATTTGCACTTAGATGTACCTGGGGAATCACAAAGATGGCTCTTTTCTTTGTATTCTTACCACTCATTATCGCAGGACTTGTTATATCAGGTATTGTTAGCCTGATTATTCCTGCAATATTTGTTGTAATATTAGCGGGTATTATAAGAGCTGCCTGTGCTTAACAACTTAATATTTTTTCTATACATTAAGATAGCCCCACCTGTATCTGCCATACAGGTGGGGCTATTACTTATAAATCTACTTAAGTTTCTCTTCCCACTCAGCTTCATTGAAGCCAACCAGAGCAAAGTCATCACCAATTATCATAGGTCTCTTAACAAGCATTCCATCTGTAGCCAGAAGCGCTATCCGCTCTTCCTCATTCATTGCAGGGAGCTTGTCCTTAAGCTTCATATCCTTATAAAGCAGACCGCTTGTATTGAAAAACTTCTTTAGTGGAAGTCCACTCATCTG
>DCJA01000008.1:0-8877 GCA_002317175.1 Lachnospiraceae bacterium UBA1712
CACGTGGTGACCATTATGTTACACTTGTTGTTCAGGTACCTGATAAGCTTTCACATGAGGCTAAGGAACTTCTTAAGAAATTTGACGAAGCTAATGATGATTCGTTAAATGAGGCTAAGAAGTATGCTTCATCAAAAGAAAGTGACGACAAGAAGAAAAAGAAAAAATTATTCTAGTAAAAAGCTGGCGTTTGTCGCCAGCTTTTTTGATGCTGTGATAGTAGTATTGGCTGCATGTGGGGACTATAATTGATGCTATCAGAGCATCAAGTTTATGTGGAATAGCGTCTGGCATTGTGATATTATGTAAATAGCTATGTATACTGATATTATTGAGATAAATGAAGAGAATATAGATGCTCAGAAGATAGCTGAGGCTGGTGAGATTATCAGACGTGGAGGACTGGTTGCATTTCCTACTGAAACGGTCTATGGTCTGGGAGGCGATGCCCTGAATCCTGATTCCAGCAAAAAAATATATGCTGCAAAGGGGAGACCCAGCGACAATCCGCTTATAGTACATATAGCTAGCCTGAAAGATATGGAAAAAATTGTTGAAGCTGTTACAGATGAAGCAGCTAAACTGGCAGAAGCTTTTTGGCCAGGACCTCTTACCATGATTCTTAAAAAGGCACAATGTGTTCCATTTGAGACAACGGGAGGACTTGATACTGTAGCAATACGTATGCCGGTTCACAGGACTGCACGAGCATTTATTGAGGCCGCGGGTGGATATGTGGCTGCGCCAAGTGCAAATCTTTCTGGCAAACCAAGTCCCACATGCGCCAAGTATGTTATCCAGGATATGGATGGCAGAATTGATATGATAATTGATGGTGGTGACGCGGGAATAGGACTCGAATCTACTATCGTAGATCTTTCATCTGATGTCCCCATGTTACTTAGGCCAGGCTATATTACTCTTGAACAGCTGCGTGATGTTCTGGGTGATGTTGATATCGATAAGACTATTATGGATGGTAATTGTAAAGACAGACCTAAAGCACCTGGAATGCGTTACAGACACTATGCGCCCAAGGGGGATTTGAAGATTGTAGTCGGGGATTTGCAGAGGGTTGTGGATACAATCAATGATCTTACAAAACAGGCTTGTTCACAGAAGAAAAGGGTTGGAGTCATTGCAACAGATGAGACCCAGGGACTTTATTGTGCTCAGTCGGTAAAAAGCATTGGAAGCAGAACTGACGAGGATACCATTGCGCATAGATTATATACGATACTAAGAGAGTTTGATGATGAAGATATTGAAATAATATATTCGGAGAGCTTTGATGTAAGCGGAGTTGGACAGGCAATAATGAACAGACTGCTAAAAGCAGCTGGTCATCAGATTATAAATTTGGAGGGATAATAATGATAGCAATTGGAAGCGATCACGGCGGATATGATCTTAAGATGTCCGTAATCAAACATCTTGAAGAGTTAGGACTTGAGTACAAGGATTTTGGCTGTTATGACAAAAATTCCTGTGATTACCCTATTTTCGGAGAGGCAGCTGCAAAGGCTGTAGCAATTGGAGAATGCGAAAAGGGTATTGTAATCTGTACTACAGGTATTGGTATTTCTATTGTGGCAAACAAGGTTAAAGGAGTAAGATGTGCTCTCTGCTCTGAACCAGTTTCAGCAAAGATGACAAGACTTCATAATGATGCCAATGTACTTGCTATGGGAGCTGCATTAATCGGACCTATGATGGCAAATGATATCGTTGATGTATTTCTTAATACAGAGTTCTCTGGTGAAGAGAAGCACTGCAGACGAATCAATGAAATTAGTTCAATGGAATAGAATAAACTGATACGCTATTAGGCGTTCACAAATATGTAAAGTGGGAAAGGAAAACGGGTATGGCAAAAGTAGTAATAATGGATCATCCATTGATTCAGCACAAAATTGGTTACATCAGAAGAGAGGATACAGGAACAAAGGATTTCAGACAGACAATTTCTGAAATCGCTATGCTTATCACTTATGAGGCTACACGTAATCTTGAACTATCTGATGTTAATATTAAGACACCTATCTGCGATACAACAGTAAAAGAACTTAAGGGCAGAAAGATGGCAATTATTCCAATTCTCAGAGCAGGCTTGGGAATGGTAGATGGTGTTCTGACACTTATTCCAGCAGCAAAGGTTGGACATATTGGTCTTTACAGAGATCCAGAGACTCATCTTCCTGTAGAGTATTACTGCAAGCTTCCGGAAGACTGCGGTGAAAGAGAGGTGTTTGTAGTTGATCCAATGCTGGCAACCGGTGGATCTGCAGCAGCAGCAATTACAATGCTTAAGGAAAAGGGTTGCAAGAAGATTCATTTTATGTGTATCATTGCTGCTCCAGAAGGACTTGAAGCTCTTAAGGCTGCACATCCTGATGTAGATATTTATGTTGGTGCTCTTGACGAGAAACTTAATGAACATGCATACATCGTTCCTGGTCTTGGTGATGCTGGCGACAGAATCTTTGGAACAAAGTAATTAAAGCTTTTTAAATCACAGCCCACCTTTGTGGGCTGTGAATAGTAATGTAGACAGCTACATGAGGATTGGTTATGAAAAGAAATGACTACATAAGGTGGGACGAATACTTTATGGGTGTATCAAAGCTTGCAGGAATGCGTTCAAAGGACCCTAATACACAGGTTGGCGCATGCATTGTAAGTGAAGATAATAAAATATTATCTATGGGATATAATGGATTTCCTAATGGATGCTCTGATGAGGATTTTCCTTGGGAAAGAGATGGAGATATGCTTAATACAAAGTATGCATATGTTACCCATAGTGAGCTTAATGCAATTTTAAATTACAGAGGTGGAAGCCTTCAGGGAGCGAAACTTTATGTTTCATTATTCCCTTGTAATGAGTGTGCAAAAGCTATTATTCAGTGTGGAATAAAAACTGTTATATATGACAGTGATAAATATAATAATACTCCTGGAAATATTGCTTCAAAGAAGATGTTTGATGCAGCAGGAGTCAGATATATGCAGTATAAGCATAGTGGCAGGAAGATAGAAATAGACGTATAACAGACATATAAGAAGAAAGTTTTGGCAGATGTTTTATAGGCGAAAGCGACATATAGTCTTTGTAGCAGTTATATTATGTGTAACTATGTATTTCAGTACGATTCCGCAGTTTGAATCCTATGCAAAAACCACTAAGGAAAAACTGGAGGAAGCTGAACAACAGCATCAGCAAACACAGGAAAAAATATCTGATACTAAAGACAAAATCGATGATACAAAAGAGAATATTGCAGGACTGAACAGCAAAAAGGAAAGCTTAAAGGAAGAACTGGACGGACTTAACGGACAGCTTACTGAAGTGAGCGAGAGACTTGCGGATCTTGAAAAGCAGATACAGGATAAGCAGGCAGAGATAGAACAGACTCAGCTTGATCTTGAAGAAGCAAAGCAGACAGAAGCGGATCAGTACGAAGCCATGAAGAAGAGAATACAGTTTATGTATGAAAAAAAGAATTTCATAATAGGCGATGTTTTCTTTGGAGGTGGAGATATTTCTGAGATACTCAACAGAAACGAATATATTGAGAGTCTGGTTGAATATGACCATAAGATGATGGATAAATATACCGAAATCAGAAAAAATGTTGAGGATACAGAAGCAGAGCTTGAGGAACAGAAGGCTCAGCTTGACAGCTATCGCTCTGAAGTTGAAGAGGAGCAGGCTCAGGTACAGGGCTATGTTGAAAAGACTACCTACAATATACAGGCTTATACTGGACAGATAAAGAATGCTCAGGCTCAGGCTGATGCTTATGAAAAAGAGGCAGAAGCTTACGAAGCTCAGGCTGCTCAGGAAGCGCAGAATATTGCAGCACTTAAGAAACAGTTAGAGGAGGAAATAGCTAAGTCAAAATTAGCAGCTCAGTCAAGCTGGAGAGACATTTCTGAAGTACAGTTTGCGGAGGGAGACAGATACCTTTTGGCTAATCTTATTTACTGCGAAGCGGGCAATCAGCCATATGAGGGTCAGGTTGGTGTAGGAGCAGTTGTAATAAACAGAGTGCTGTCTTCGGTTTTTCCGGATACAGTTGTTGGAGTAATATATCAAAACAGACAGTTCTCGCCGGTTGCCAGTGGTAGACTGGCTTTGGCGCTCGCGGAGAACAGGGCAACAGATGCCTGCTACAGAGCTGCAGATGCTGCTATGAGTGGACAGACTACTGTTGGAAGCTGTGTATATTTCAGAACACCAATCGAGGGACTTAGTGGACTTCAGATTGGCGGACATATATTCTATTAAATATTTAATTCATGATATGTCATTTTTTTCTGGACAATTTGTATCTGGTCAGAATTTTGGAAACATATTTATGAACTAGGCTGAACACATAGATGCTATTCTGTATTGAACAGGTAGCATCTTTTTTTAAAAATTTGAAGACTTTTGAAATACTGAATCGTTATATCTAATGAAAGCAAGGGGAGGTGGAGAAAATAGATTCTAGAGAAAACTTAATAAGGCTCATTAATCAGTATCAGAATCTTGTTTTTTCTGTCTGTCTCAAGCTCACCGGTGATTATTTTACTTCCGAGGATATTACTCAGGACACTTTTATTACAGCCTATCAGCATTGGGATGAATTTGATGGAACATCAGAAAAAGCCTGGATATGCAGAATAGCTGCTAACAAATGTATAGACTGGCAGAGGGCAGCAGCCAGACGAAATATTGCAATGGCACCGGAAGAGATGCCAGAGGAAGTGTCAGTTAGTAATGAGCCACTTGGAGAGATACTTAACAAAGAAATAATAGAAAGATTTGAAGTCTGCCTAAATTCGCTTGATGAACCTTACAGAAGCGTGGCCACAAAGCATTTTTTGAGGGGAAAGACAGCAAAAGAAATATCTGAGGATACAGGAATAGGGCTTAAGACTGTTCAGACTCAGATATACAGAGCGAAAGAGATGCTTAAAAAAGCAATAAGAAAGGAGGAACTGCTTATATGAGTTTTGAATATTTATCAGATGAAGAACTAAATAATCTGATTATGGATGTTGAGCAAAATGATATGGTTACAGCTCCTCCGAATATACAGGGGAGTATATTGGAAGAACTAGACGAATTAGTGCGATATAGTGTGGAACTTCCACAAAAGTCTCAAGGAGACAAAGTAGTTGAGTTTAGACGTTACAGAGTAAGAGTAATTGCAGCGGTTGCTGCAGTGGTAGCATTTGTAATGATTGTACCAGGATTTACAAGAGCAATCCCAAAGGAGGATAGTGCAAACCTGATAGATATAAGCATTACAGACAGAGGCTGGCTTAAAGATATCGCCAGCAGCCATTATATTAGTGATTTTATTAACATGAGATAGGAGATTTTTTTATGAAACCAAGTAAGAGAAATAGTATTTTTTCATTTATATTTGCCTTCCTTCCAGGTGCAGCAGAGATGTATATGGGATTTATGAAGTGTGGTGTAAGCTTATTAGCACTGTTTTTTATTACATTTGCTGTTCCTGCAGTAATGTATGGCGGAGATATTTTCTTCGTATTGCCAGCAATAATTTACGTATATGGATTCTTTCATGCAAGAAACCTGGCAAAAGCATCAGCAGAAGATTTTGTCAAAATTGAGGATAGGTTCATATGGGAAGAGTTTATGGATGGGAAAGAGATTAATCTTCCTGAAAAGACTGTTAGAAAATGGACTGCAGTTATTCTGATAGTATTTGGTGTGTGCGGAATCTGGTTTGTTACCAAGGAAGCACTTTGTGATATTCTTGCAAAATTCCTGAATAAAACAGAATATGCTGTTTTCAGAGAAATTATGGAATTTATACCTCAGATTGTTGTTGCAGTTCTTGCAATTATATTTGGCGTAAAGCTTATCAGTGGTAAGAAGGTAGAATTATCAGTAAATGAACCAGCAGGCAATAATTCTGTAACGGATCTTTCGGCAAAAATAATTGCAAATGCGGAGGAAGAAATAACAAATTCAGAAGTAAGCACAGAGAAAAGAACTGAAGATATTAAGGAAGGAGAAACTGATGGAACAGAATCAGATAAATAGAATCCACAGAGTAGGTTCAATCACTACAGGAGTTACTTTAGTAGTTGGCGGTGTCATGTTTATTCTGTGTGGAGTATTTAATATTTTAAGTTATGAGATGGTATTTAAATTCTGGCCATTGATTCTCATTGGACTAGGTATAGAACTGTTATGGTGTAACATAAAGGATAGTAACACAGTATATGACAAGGGAGCTATTGCATTATTGTTTATGATGTCATTTTTCTCAATGGGAATGGCTATGGCAAACATGATAATAAACGAATGTGCTCAGCAGATACATTCTTTATAGCTCAACTTCTATTTTTAGCTTGAAAATGATAATATTAATTAATTGCTATAGATGACATATGAAAAAAGATGATATTTTATTTAAGCCTGGAGGTGGAGCATGAAGGTAGTAGTGATTGATGGACAGGGCGGAAAGCTTGGAAAATTAATTATTGAGACAATTGTTGAGAAGAAGCTTGCCTGTGATATATATGGAATAGGTACCAATACAATGGCTACTGGTTCTATGCTGAAGGGTGGTGCACAGTATGGTGCGACAGGTGAAAATGCGGTTGTTGTAGCCTGCAGAGATGCAGATGTTATTATGGGACCAATTGGTATCATTTCAGCAGATTCGCTTCTTGGAGAGATAACTCCAGCAATGGCAGTAGCAGTAGGTCAGAGCAGAGCAATGAAGCTTCTTATGCCAGTAAGTAACTGCAACAATCAGGTTATTGGTGTGGCACAGCTTTCGATGAGCGAAATGGCACAAAAAGCAGCTGCAAGATTGGAAGAGATTATTCAGGCCGGAGTATGCAAATAGTATGAAATATACAGTAAAAAAGTATCACTAAAGGGAACGGTTATTGTTCCCTTTTTTTAGCTACATTGTTATAGCCTGTAATGTATACAAAAAGAGAGATTTATCATGCTAAATATGAGCCCTTCAGTTTCCTGAAGGGCTTTATATGTTATAATAAAATTCACGTGATTACGATGTTCAGGATAAAACATAAAGGACACAAAAATGAGCGATGTCTTAGAAAAAGTAATTCTTGTTGGAGTTGCCACAGGCAATGAGGAAAACTGTATAAAATCCCTTGATGAGCTGGCTGAACTTGCAAAGACTGCTGGTGCTGAAACAGTATATAAGATGTATCAGAATCGCGATAGTTTTCATCCAGGAACATATATTGGCAGAGGCAAGATAGAGGAACTTAGGGAACTCATTTATATACATGATGCAACAGGAATCATCTGTGATGATGAGTTATCTCCTGCACAGATGAAAAACCTTGAGGATGAACTGGATATCAAGGTTATGGATAGAACCATGGTTATTCTTGATATATTTGCATCCAGAGCATCAACTGCTGAGGGAAAGATTCAGGTTGAACTTGCTCAGCTAAAATATCAGATGACAAGACTTCTGGGAAAGGGTACTGCCCTTTCAAGACTTGGTGGCGGTATCGGAACCAGAGGACCCGGTGAGAGTAAACTTGAAACGGACAGAAGACGTATCAGAGACAGAGCAGGACAGCTCAGTCGCGAATTGAAGGATGTGGTAAGACATCGTGAGGTAACCAGAAAAGAACGTCAGAAAAATGCTTTGCCTGTATTTGCTATAGTGGGTTATACCAATGCTGGCAAGTCCACTATGCTTAATAAGCTGACCAATGCAGAGGTATTATCAGAGGATAAGTTATTTGCTACCCTTGATCCCACAACCCGAGCATATAGCCTGGAAAATGGTGAAAAAGTGCTTTTGACAGACACTGTCGGTTTTATCAATAAGCTGCCACATCATCTGGTGGAAGCATTTAAAAGTACTCTTGAGGAAGCTAAGTATGCCGATTACATTATTCATGTGGTAGACAGCTCCAATCCCAACTATGAGGACCAGATGAAGACTGTGTATGCTACCCTTGATGATCTGGGGGTGCATGATAAAACGGTTATTACACTTTTTAACAAATGTGATCTTAGCTCAGATATAAAACTCTTTGACGACAGAGCACAGTATATTTTAAAAACCAGTGCAGTACGTGGTGATGGCTTAGAAGAATTTCAGCAACTGCTGACCACTATTTTGAGAAATGGAAAGATATATATGGAACATATTTTTGACTATTCTCAGGCGGGAATGATTCAATTGATTCGAGCAGGTGGAAGTCTTCTGGAAGAGAATTATGTTCCTGAAGGCATAGAAGTAAAGGCTTACGTAACAAGAGAAATTGCTGGAAAGATAGGTGTTATTTCAAAAGAGCAGTCTGTGGGCCTGTGGGATTGATAAAGAAGACACGATAAAAGAGAGTAGCTCAGGTTGAGCTACTCTTTTTAAGTCCGTAATACCATTTAACTATCGCTGTTGCGATGATTATGATATATCCAATAATACTGTAGAGATCTGGAACTTCACCAAAGATTATAATCCCCCAGATGGCAGCAAATACAACTTGAGAATAGTCAAAAACAGAGATTTCTTTAGCCGGTGCATGCGTATAGGCAGCGGTGATACCCAACTGTCCACCTGTGGCGCTTAGTCCACATAGGATGAGATAAAGCCACTGCTTAGGCTCCATAGGCTTGTAACTTGAGAGCATAAGTGGAAATAGTATTATAGTTGAAAATACCGAGAAAAAACAGACGATAACTGGTCCACGTTCTCCATGGGTTCCCAACTTTCTGACAAACACATAGGCTGTTCCGGCACAAAGCCCAGAGAACATACCAACAAGGGCTGGAAATGAGGCAAGTCCTGCAGTGGGATGTATAACAAATGCCGCCCCGATAAAAGCGAATATAACACATCCCCATTCAAA
>DCJA01000008.1:9081-29626 GCA_002317175.1 Lachnospiraceae bacterium UBA1712
CGGGCAAGAAGAGTGATAGCTACTACAGCAGCGAAGGCATTTCTGAAAAAGGCCTTCTGAAATGTAGGTACATCCCCCGCTAATCTAATAAACAAGGTCATTAGAGAAAAGAAAAAGGCTGCTATTAAGATAAACAGTAATCCAAGCAGATGTTCATTGGTGATATTTTTCTTCATAAGGACCTCCTACTATTATTTCCTGTAATTATAGTTAAGCATAAATACTGAGTCAATGTGCATTTTTACACAAACAGTAGTCTAAATGCATTGGCAAATTGCTGTCTTATCTTTATACTATAGAATAAGTGAGGGCATGTATGTTTACAGAAGAGAAAATGTATCAATTTGTATATGAAACGGCCGTAGCAAACAACCTTTCTCAGACTTTGAAAGCGTTGCCTTATGCACATAAAATGCATGAGGGGCAGTACAGGAGAGGAGACAGCGGACTTACGTATATTACTCATCCACTTATGATAGCCTGTCATGCAATTAATCTGGGTCTTACTGATGATAAACTGATTGCCGCTATTCTGTTACATGATGTATGTGAAGACTGCATGGAAAATGGAATCAGGGTGAGTCCGGATATGTTGCCGGTATCTGAAGACATTCAGCATGCGGTAGCACTTGTTTCCAAGCCTGAGGATAAATATCTTCATTGGAAAGAGGATTACTATAAAGGAATTGCTGCTAATCCTATAGCATTAAAGGTGAAGCTGTTGGATCGCTGCCATAATATATCAAATATGGCCAATGCGTTTAATCAGAAAAAAATGCTGGAATATATAGATGAGACCAGAAATTATATTATGCCCCTTCTGGATATATGGAATGACGAGGGAAGCGAAGAAAGCAACAGAGTTGTATTTCTTGTAAGATACCATATGGAAAGTGTACTGGATTCAATTGAAAAAATATTAGAGAAGAAGCATTAACTATAAGGCGATATTATGTGGCAAAAAGAAGATACAACCTACAATGATATACGACGCAAGTCACTGGAACAGTGGCTTGAGGAGATGGAGAAGCATCCGGATGTAGCTGTTCGTGGCGGAGTAAAGCTTACTCGAGAATATATAGCGCATCTTGAGAAGGCCAATCAGAGGCTTAAGGATGAAAATGAGCTTAAGAATGAGTATCTCAAGAAAGCTAAATCCAAGCAATAGAAAGTGAAGTTATTATTGTTTAAGGGCTATGCTATATAAAAAGAGGAAAGCTATGAAGAGTATATATTTTGTAAGACATGGTGAAAGTGAGTGGAATGTGGCTAATAAGATATGTGGGGCAACAGATGTACCGCTGACAGCCAGAGGACATGAGCAGGCAATTGAAACTGGCAAAAAGATATTGGAACAGGGAATTAAAGCAGATGTTATTCTTTATTCTCCGCTTATGAGAGCCAAGGACACAGCGCTTCACATTTCTCAGATGACAGGAATTACTGCCATAGAGGAGCCGGCTTTACTTGAGCAGAACTTTGGTAAATATGAGGGCACGCCGCGTAATGGAACAGAATTTCAGGAAGCGAAGAAATCCTTCCTCAACAGATACGAAGGTGGAGAGTCCATGTTTATGATGGCTCAGCGTATATATAATCTTCTTGACAGATTAAAAGAAGATGACAGGACCGTTATTCTGGTTGCGCATAATGGAATCTGTAGAGTGGTTAAATCTTACTTTGAGGAGATGACCAATGAAGAATATGCAGCTTTCGGAGTAGATAACTGCACTGTTACAGAATTTATATTCGAATGAAATAAAAGACACCAATAATGGTGTCTTTTGTTCTATTTCACAAAGAATGCAACAGCGATTGCGCCAGGTCCTACATGTGTTCCAATTGCACAACCTATTGAATCAATACTTATTTCATCGATATTGTTCTCATACAGAGATTTGTTGTCCTCCAGATACTTCTGCAGAAGGTGATCAGACAGGCCTGTATATCCAAGAGCGCATGGCAACGAGTAATCCACAGACTCTGCTTCAATCAGTTCACGTAGTTTGTTGTTAACAGCTTTAGAGCCTCTTGCCTGGCCAAGAAGAATTACCTCTCCATCCGTTACAGTTACTACTGGTTTGATAGACAGCAGTGTTCCTGCAAAGGCAACCGTTGAAGAGATACGTCCACCTTTTTTGAGATATTCCAAGGTATCCAGCATGGCTATTATTCTAACCCTGTCTCTTGCCATCTCAAAGGCCGATAAGGCTTCTTCGATAGTGTTAGCGGTTTTGGCGATTTCCAGTATTTGAAGAATAAGTATTTTTATTGCTACACTAACCTGCAATGAATCAATTACAAATACCTTACCATCGAACTCAGCTGCAGCTAGTGTTGCACTTTGATAACAGCCTGATAATTTGGACGATATTGTTACACATACAACATAATCTGCATCAGTCAAAGCTTCCCTGAAAGCCATTTCATAACTATAAGGACTAACCTGACTCGTTGTTGGAAACACATCAGTTTCAATGAGTTTGGAATAAAAATTCTTATGTGTCATGGATACACCGTCAGTGTATTCCTCACTATCAAATCTGCAGAGAAGTGGAAGAATTGTTATTCCTAATTTCTTTGCTTCCTCCTGGCTTATATCACTTCCAGAATCTCCTATTATTTTAATATTCATATTAATTTCCATTCCGCTCCCGGTGAAATCCGGAGAGCAATGATGTCCTCCCTCTTTAATTTGTATTGCGTGTTCAAATGCTTGTGACAAACTAGTACAAATACCATCATTTGTATTTTAATAAACAAGTGTTGACAAAAAACACTGCTTTTGTGATTATATGAGATGTATATGATTCATTCAATCATCAATCTGACATGAAGTGAAAGATAATCAACATTAGTGATTAAAACGTTTATTATATGCATCAAATTTAGCAATTTGCCAATGTATCAATATTTAATAATCTAATACAATGTAAGGGAGAAATATGGATCAGAGAGTAAGATATTCCAAGATGGTTATTAAGAATGTATTTATTGAGAAGCTTCGAGAGAAAGCAATCGATAAAATTACTGTAAGTGAAATCTGTCAGCAGGCTGAGATTAACAGGGCTACATTCTACAAATATTACGAAAATCCTTATGATTTACTCGATAAGCTTGAATGGGAATTAATAGACGAGCTAGAGCAGAAGCTTATCAGTGAAGGTACCACAGAATTCAGTGAGGTTATTAAAGTGGTGCTGACTCAGATAAGGGATAATCACGATATATATAACCTGCTAATGTCGGACAGCGTTGACAGTGAATTTAGAAACAGGATTTTTGCTCATTGTTATGACTATAATATAAAAACCATTAACAAGATATTTGCTTCTCTTACTGAAGAGAAGAGAGAATGGATATATTATTTTATTGCAGAGGGTTGTAATGGTATACTAACCAGATGGCTTATGTCTGGCATGACCATGCCTATAGATGAAGTAGTGGATTTTACTCGCAATATAGTCATGAGTATAAATATTGGTTATAATCGGAGTTTACAAAGATGATTGGTTTGGGAACTATTATTAATACTGTAGCGGTAGTCGCAGGCGGAATAATTGGTCTGTTTTTTGGAGGCTTTCTCAAAGAAAGGCAGCAGGAGACTCTGATTCATGCCTGTGGTATCAGTGTCATGTTTATAGCAATTGCTGGAGCTATGGAAGGGATGCTTCAGCTAACTTCAGAAGGACTATCATCTGGACAGTCCATGATGATTGTGATTAGTCTGGTGGTCGGAGGACTGACAGGAGAACTTATCAATATTGAGGGATGGTTTGAACGTTTTGGTGAATGGCTGAAGAAAAAAACTGGAAATGCTAAGGACGCAGGCTTTGTAGATGCATTTCTGACGGCTTCATTTACTGTATGTATTGGAGCCATGGCTATTGTGGGATCCATACAGGACGGAATATATGGAGATTATTCAACATTGGCTATTAAAGCGGTGCTGGATTTTATAATAATTCTTGTAATGGCAGGAAGCCTTGGAAAAGGTGTAGTATTTTCGGCAATTCCTATTTTCATTTTACAGGGAAGTGTTACACTCTTAGCTAAGGTAATAGAGCCCATTATGACAGATGCAGCATTGGACAACCTGTCTCTGATAGGTGCTTTGCTTATTTTTTGCGTAGGTTTAAATCTGGTGTGGGGAAAGAAGATAAGGGTAGCAAATTTTCTTCCCGCCATTATTGTTGCAGTAATTGCATCATATTTCTTATAAAGAGGGAGAAGGAGAGAACAGGGATGAAGAGAGCATTAGTAATTACATTAGCACTGATGATGACGTTAGCACTGATTGCTGGTTGTGGCAGGAAGGATGATGGACAGACTGATGTGACAGTACAGCAGTCCAATTCAGGAGTAACTGATTCTGAGCAGAAGCAGGACAATTCAGAAGCGTCAGTAGAAGGAACTTCAACAGTATCAGCTGATCAGATAAAGGAGATTTATCTCGATTTTATTAGGGGCAATAACAAGATGACTGTAAAGAACTCTTCAATAGGCTGGTTTGAAGAAGGCAAAGAATACAGTTACGATGAGATGTGCAGCGCATTTGCAGGTGATTTTACTGATATGTTTGCAGATGTTGTTCTGAACAATGCCTGCTATGCATTTATTGACTGTGGAGCAGATGGGGTTCCAGAGCTGATAATTAGTCAGGAATATACATTTGAGTATGATACTGCCAATCTGTATTCTATTTTTAAATACATAGATGGTAAGGTTTGCTGCGTAAGTTCACAGTACGGCTATTACAGATCCTTTGTGTCTGTCAACGAATACGGTTATATTTGCAATGGAGGCAGCGGAGGAGCTGCTTTGTATTATCAGGATAATTCTTTTATTAATAAGGATGGTGAAGAGGTATTCCTTTATAGTGAGTCAGATGAAATGGCTATGTCGGATGCGTATATTCCTATATACTCATTCCCAGGTCATGAGGCACCAGAGGGATATCCTGAAGACCTGTATCAGTACTCAGATGAAGGTAATTACTATACATGTGTAACCTATAACTTTACTCAGTATCAGTACGTGGAAGATGGAGAGGACGAGGAGTATTATAAGAACAATTTCTATACTTTCTATGATGAAGATGGCATATATGCTGCTCCAGATGAAGAACTTGAGAAGATATATAAGGATAATGGCATTAAGTTCTATTCAACTACTGAAGCAGATCAGATGGTAAAGGAGCATGAAGCTTCACTTGGAGTTACAGACCAGATTAGGGATGGAAATGATATAGAATGGATTTCATTTTTATCATTGGGAATTGGTTCATTTAAGCAGCAGATAAATGGATATTATGCCCTTATGAGTGCTGTTCCTGGAAAATGGAAAATGAAGTCAGATCTTCTTGCAGACGGAATCAAAGAAATCTACATGTCTATTGAGGAGAGTGGAGAGTTTGCAATTGATGTAAGCTATACAGACGATTATTCTGCTCCAGGCTATGCAAAGGGACATCTTGTTATTACAGATGACAAGGATTATTACACCAGCATACTTGAGTTCTATCCTGAAAAGAGTAACATGAGCAATGTTAAGGAAAGAAGCTATATGGGTGTGTATGGAATAGCGGATTATACGGTAAGCAGTGATAAGATTTCCATGGAATTATATGGAGATGATGGTATCAAATATTTCTTTGAAGACTTTACAAAGAATGGAGTTAACCCTGTATTTGAAAAAGCATATAGTGACCAGGTATATGACAGCTATACTGTTTTGTACAATCCTTCAGAAGATTATTATTACAGTCCATACGACGAAGAGCAGACAGAAGCCAGTGCAGTGGAACTTAAGCAGATCAGCTGTGTGGAAAATGATATCACAGACGACGATGTATGGTTTGGCAAGCTAGGTATTCCTGGCTATAGTGATAACTATAGTGATGATAAATATATATACAAAATAGGTGGATTAGAGAGTTATGGAAGAAAGACCATCTTGTATATATATGATAAGAATGACAAAAAACTTCTGTATACCTTCGATTTCCATAATTTTATATTTGCGGACAACTATGAGTACAATTACTATGTGGACAGATCTATCAGATATGCTGAGATCAAGGATAATGTGCTGTATGTTAATCTTTATCACAGTACTTATGCAGACAGCTGTCCTTACAATGCATATGTAATGGCAATTGATCTTACTTACCAGGGAATTATCTGGAAGTCAGAACCACTTGTATCCAATTCAGATAATTTTATAATACTTGGTGATAATATTATTACTGGATATGGCTTTACAGCAGAGGATCATTATATTTCTATTTTAGACAGAAATACAGGTAAACTGTTGAAAAAGGTTCCTGTAAAGAAAAGTCCGGAATATTTCTATCTTAAGGATAATATTCTGTACGTAAGAACATATAGTTATGATTATGAATTTGAAGTTTCTCGATAATTACTAAGATTTATATCAGGAAGTGTTGGCTATGAAAAAGGCACAGGCAGAGAAGACCAATGTAATGCGTCTTCTGGAGCAGAACAAAATTGAGTATAAGCATTTCTGCTATGTGGAAACTGGAGAAACCAATGGCTTGGAAGTGGCTAAGATACTGGGACAGGACCCGGATAAGGTATTCAAAACCCTGGTAACAATAGCAGCATCAAAGCAGAATTATGTGTTTATGGTTCCAGTAAATAAGGAACTTAATCTAAAGAAGGCAGCAAAAGCAGTGGGCGAAAAGAGCATAGAGATGATTAAGTCCAAGGAATTACTTCCATTGACAGGTTATATTCATGGAGGATGCTCTCCAATAGGAATGAAAAAGCAGTTTACTACAGTTGTAGATGAGAGTGTGATACTATATGATGATATATTCTTTAGCGGTGGTAAAGTAGGATATCAGGTCAATGTTGCACCTGACGACCTAAAGAAACTTGTAGACTATATTATCGCAGATATTGCTGAGTGAAGTTAGCTGAAATGAGTAGTGATTACGATATGCGAAGTACTGGTATGCTATAGGTGATATTTAAAAGGTCTGGGTTACCCCAGACCTTTTGTTATGCTTATAAAAGTGCTTTATATTAATAAATTTACATATTCTCACGTGAGTTTTTGGTTTTATTCATCTAAATATTCTTCTTCATGCGATATTTGTTTTCATACATAATTTCATCTGCACGTTTGAAGATAGATGAAAAATCATCATCAAGAGTTCTGTCGTATTCGGCCATGCCTGATGCTATGGAAATGCGTTCAGTAAGTGGAACTGAATCACCTTTTGATTTGAGAACAGCCATATGCTCTTTCATTTCATTAAGAAGCTGATGACGTTCGGTGAAATCATCGTTTACTGCAATTGTAACAAATTCATCACCGCCTATTCTGAATACTGGACTATGCTTAAAGGTATTGCAGATAAGTCGGCAGGAGTTCTTAATATATGCATCGCCTTTCTCATGACCGTACATATCATTGACCATCTTAAGATTATTAATATCAAAATATACGACAGCGAATGGTTTGTTTTCTCCTTCAATAAAATCCTGTTCAAGCCTCTTTAGATACTTTTCATAAGCAGTACGATTTTTAACCTTTGTAAGAGTATCCTGTTCCATAAGCTCAGACAATCTGTTATTAAGTTCGGCTAGCTGCATGTTACGCTTGAGTGAGATAATAATACGATCAATCTTGTTGGTAAAGTCATATACTTTATAGTGTGCCAGCAGATTAACAGAATTAGAAAATACAACGTATCCACATATGAAATTCTGGTAATAAATATGAGAGAATATATGAATGTTGTTGCGATTATTATCCTCAAAATCGGGCAAGAGCTGTCTGCTTTTACATTTGCTTACTGCACAGTTTTTAGCATCTCTTCTGGCGACTATAACATCCATCTCTTCACAGAAACTATGAGCTGGAAATACTTCACTGTCACGGCCAAGGTTGGCAAAAAGAGGATCAAGCATGAAGCAGAAGGAGTCACCCTCTGAACCAACAGAGCTGGTAAATATGTAATGCAGGTTGCTCTTCAGGGCCTGATAATCGTTGGCTTGAAGAATAGCCTGTTCCATGGTAATCATACGAATATCAAAGAGGTAATCATATTGGTCTCTGTACGGGAAGTCATGGGAGTGGATTCTTCTAATTTCATCAGATGAGGATTCCTCGCCACAACCGCAACTTTCTGCTGGACAGAAGGAGCATGGAATCACAGTATCTTCAATTTCAGAGTCATTATTAAAAATACTCTGAATGGCCTTAGCAGTGGTTACACCTAGTTCGTTAAAGTGCTGATCAACTGATGCTATGGAAGGATAGAAAACCTGACTGTTTAGCAGATGATCAAAGCCTGTGACAATTATGTCATTAGGAACAGAAAAACCTCTTTCCTCAACAGCGAGAACTGCAAAAGTCGCAAGGCTGTCATTGGCACATACAATTGCATCAGGAAGCTTTTCTCTATTGCAAATATTGTTCTGAATATACTCTATTGCCACACCAGATTCCCAGTTGCTATAGAAGACAGTGGGCTCATTAAGATTGTGAGCGGCAAGTACTTCTTTTAAGGCTTTTAGTCTCTCGTTGGAGTCTGGATTATCTGCTGAGCCTGCAATAAACACAATATCCTTGCATTCATGCTTCTCAACAAGATGATTGCAGAGATCTAACATACCAGAATAGTTATCCACGCCAATATTAACGTGACCTTCTCTTTTATTACAGATATTTATCGCAGGTATACCAGCTTTATCAATTGCGCCATAGATATAATCAATCGAATCGCTAAAATTCATACCTGGATAGAATACTATAGCTGCATCAAAATCAGAAAGATCAGGGAGCTGGTATATAATACTCTGACTAAGTCTGTCCTCTGCAGGGAGTCCGTATGATTCATAACTCACAAACATATATATATCTGCATAATTGTCGGGAAGTTTATCCATTATTCCGTTGGAATAATCAACCAGATTTTCTGTTGTCCATCCATTGGCGAAGAGTGCAATCTTTTTCCTCATACATCTTACCTTTATATTACAATTCTAAAAATGAAAAATATCACTTTCATTTTAAAACTAAAATAAACTCATATCAAGTTATAAAAGTGCACTAATAGAGGCGGTCATATTCGTTAAATAGTTAAGATAGTGTGGTTGAAACGCCCATTGTGCATATGTATAATATAGCTATGTTGTTTAAGCTTTTAGGAGGAGATATAGATGAGTAAAAGTAACGAAAGCAATGATGTAGTACAGTTCTTTGTTGGTCTTGTAATGACTGTGGCAGGTGGCTATCTGTTTATGCAGAATGTTGAAGTATATTCAAGCAGTATTTTCACCTTCAGACTAATGGGAAGAGATATGGATGGACTGATATTTGTCCCATTGATTGCAAGTATTATCTTCCTGTTCTACAAATACAATATAGTTTCCAAAATCTGTTGTGGACTTAGTGTGGTAATCATTATTGCCAATGTAATTATGAATTTACATCTATACTGGAGAGCGACTTCACTTTTTGGAACACTGGTTATATTCATTCTTTTATTTGGTGGTGTTGGATTGCTGGCTAAGGTATTGTTTGCTAATCCAGCTGGAAAGCATGGAAAGAAATACGACTAAGGTAAATGAGTTAATTATTTAATTTAAAAAGTCTTTTGGCTATACATTGTAACGCCAAAAGACTTTTTTATTGCAACTATATCAAATTAATATATATTTCTTGTTTAAGCAAGAATCATCTGACATCCTTGTTGATAGACCTTTTGTACTCGGCCTTTCGTTCATACATCAACTGATCGGCAGACTGAATATACTGGGCAAGTGTAGATTTGATCTCTGTTCCTACATGAATAAGTCCAATACTTGCGTGAACCTTGTATTCCTTGTTCAGTTTGATATTCTCAGCATCTATTGCTTTAAGCAGATCATCTTCAAAACTCAAATGTCGATCATAATTTGGAGAAGCCAGAATAGCGGCAAACTCGTCACCACCAAATCTTGCAACTACTTCCTCAGGACCGACTACAGAGGAAAGTGCTTTGGCAAGTGTCACAAGACATTCATCACCTGCATTATGACCGTAGGTATCATTGATGGTCTTAAGATCGTCCATATCAATACTTACCACGCTGACATATATTTTATGACGTTTTGCCCTGTCTAACACTACTATCATACCCTGCTCAAATCCACGTCGATTATTGATGCCTGTGAGTGGGTCAATGAGGTACATGGCTTTTATAGCCTCCATACTCATATATTCAGTATTGAAGTTATACTCATCAAGTGCATTACCAAGTGCAACTGCGTAGGACTGGGTAAAATGATAAGGATGCTCATCATTGTCGTATATTGAAACCATATATCCATAGCATTTGTTTTGCGAATGGATTGAATTAATAAAATATAATCCAGGACTTTCAGTATCCAAATATTCAGGAGGTAGTACATATTTTCGTTCAAACTGAATCTCAGGAGATTCATAATTCTTATTTGGATCTCTATAGAAGATTCGCTTAACAATCATGTTAGGAGAGTACTCATTGATGAGTTCTACTGGTCGGTTTATTGAATTTAAGGCATCACTGCATAAGCAGATATATCCGACCCTGGAGAAATTGTAAATGAAATAATTATCAGCATTAGTAAAGATATCATCAATTTCGAATGCACTCTGGTATCCATTGTACATATATACACTCATATCGACACCATAGTAGTGTCTGGTCATTTCTGCTAATCTGAATTCTAAGGAACCTGAACTATTACAGTGTGAACAGCCACAGCTGTCTCTGAGGCAGAGCTCGCTCTTTACATACTGCGTTTTTGGAGCGTCCTTGCCTTCAATGGCTTCATGAAGCGTCTTTATTGCCAGGCGGCCAAATTCAGGAATATTGGCGTCTGCAGAAGTAATAGGTATATTCTGACATCTACCCTCGGCCTCATTGTCATAACCAGATACACAGACCTGTTCTGGTACTTTTATTCCTCTTGAAGTAAGCTCATTTACTACAGAAATAGCCATAAAGTCATTGGCGCAGACAATTGCTTCAGGAAGTTCGTTTGCAGTGAAATAGTCTACAGCTTCAACTGCCTTAGTTTTCCAGTAATTACCATAGAAAACCATGTCATCGGTAATATCCAGGCCAGCTTCGGTCATGGCTTCTTCATAACCATGATATCTGACGCGGGCGTCCTGCAACTCCCAACGACCTGTCATATGACATATTTTTTTGAAACCGTGATCTTTTATAAAATGATTAGTTAATTCTTTTATAGCATCATGTTCGCTGAGAAGAATATCATAGAATCTATCGGTAGATCTTTTTAATGATACGACTGGGCATTTTGCATTTTTTTCAAAATATGTGTACACAATCTCGCCCATATTATCAATGTTGTAAAGAGTTTCATCCAGAATAAAGCCGTCAAATGAGTCGAGGTCTGGAATCTTGTAGACAGATATCTCGCCTTCTCCGTAAAGCATTACATTATGATCATACACACCGTAATTAGCAAAAACAAATATATCATAATCATATTCTTTTGCTTTTGTACAAATGCTGTCCACTAAAGTTACGGCATAGTCATTATCCTGTTCACCAATTATTAAACCAATACGTTTTCTCATTATTTTATAACCCATTAGACGATATAAAGAATAGTAAAACTATAACAATATTTTAGCAGAATAGGATGTCGTGAACAATAGATAAATGCCTTTACAAAGAATTATTCAAAACCTATAATTAAGTGAGTGTTGTAGTAATTTTAAAATAGCTACAGACAGAATGTGTAATGGCAAGGAGGCTAAATTGAGGGTAATTGATAAGCTGCCTGTTGAAACAGCGAGAGAGTACGCTCTCAGGGCTATAAAGGAAAATATAATCTCTTTGGACCTTGAACCTGGTGCCAGTATCAGTGAGAATGAAATTGCTGGATTTCTGGGGGTAAGTCGAACACCCGTCAGAGAGTCTATTCAGGAACTTAGTAAGGCATCTATTATAGAAATATATCCTCAAAGAGGTAGTTATGTGGCTCTGATTGACCCCGCTATGGTAGAGGAGGCACGCTTTTTAAGAAAGGTGCTTGATACAGCTGTTATTGAGGAGGCTTGTAATCTGGCCAATGATACGGATATTCTTGCAATGGAGGAGAATGTCTCTTTGCAGGAATTCTATCTACAGAATTCAACAACTGATAAGATATATTTGTTGGATAATGAATTTCACAGATTAATTTATTCAGCTGCTAAAAAAGATATTATTCATACCATGAGATCCAATATAATGATTCATTTTGACAGGGTAAGATCATTGTCCATGATGACTGTTAAAGATACAAAAATTGTAAATGATCACAGACAGATGCTGGAGGCAATTAAAAACAAAGACAAAGAAATTGCAAAGCAGTTAGTCGAGAAGCATATGTCAAGATATCATATAGATGAAGCTGAGATAATGAAAAGATATCCTCAGTATTTTAAAACTCCGAATTAATTCAATATAGTGCATTACAGTAAAAGTAAGTGGAGCAACGGCCACTTACTTTTTTATAGATAAATATATTTGAGGTAAATTGTGTATTATAAACAAAATGAAAAATGCTTTTTGGGGCAGAATTATATTGTACTGTGCATACACAATGTGCTAATATACTTGTATACTAGTTCAAAAGTAAAGAAGAGGATAATAATATGGAAATGACATTTAGATGGTTTGGTACAGGATTTGACACAGTTACATTAAAGCAAATCCGTCAGATTCCTGGGGTGACAGGCGTTATTACTACTTTGTATGATACTACGCCAGGAGAGGTTTGGAGTCGTGAGAAGATACACGCACTGAAGGAAGAGGTTGAAGCTTCCGGCTTGCGTATTGCGGGAATCGAATCAGTAAATATTCATGATGCAATTAAAATTGGAAGCCCTGACAGAGATCAGTATATAGATAACTATATTGAGACCTTAAAGAATCTGGGTGAAGAAGACATACATATGGTCTGCTACAACTTTATGCCTGTATTTGACTGGACAAGAACTGAGCTGGCAAGAAAGCGCCCTGATGGTTCTACAGTTCTGGCATATTCACAGGCAGCTATTGATGCACTTAACCCTGAGACTATGTTTGAGTCTATCAGCAAGGATGCCAATGGTGCCATACTTCCAGGCTGGGAGCCGGAAAGAATGGCAATTATTAAAGAACTTTTTGAGAAGTACAAGGATGTTGATGAAGAGAAGCTTTTTGAGAATCTTAAGTATTTTCTGGAAAAGATTATGCCGGTTTGTGATGAATATGACATCAACATGGCAATTCATCCAGATGATCCTGCCTGGTCAGTATTCGGCCTTCCAAGAATCATTGTAAATATTGAGAATATTCAGAGAATGATGAGTATGGTTGATAATCCTCACAATGGTGTAACCTTCTGCGCAGGCTCATACGGAACTAACAGAAAAAATGATCTTCCAGGAATGATTCGCGCTCTTAAAGGAAGAATTCATTTCGCACATGTCAGAAATCTTAAGTTCAATTCGGATGATGATTTTGAAGAGGCAGCACATCTTTCAAGAGATGGAAGCTTTGATCTGTACGAGATTATGAAGGCACTTTACGATATTGGATTTGACGGACCAATCCGTCCCGACCACGGAAGAATGATCTGGGATGAGGTTGCAATGCCTGGATACGGTCTTTATGACAGAGCACTTGGTGCTACATATCTTAATGGACTGTGGGAAGCCATCGAAAAGAGTAACAAATAAAGGATATTATCGACAAAAATTATATGATATATGATTTAAAAGATAAGAGGAAAAGAAATGAAATTAAGTAATGCAGGAATAGCAGACGCAAAGGTTTGGACGGAAAAAGGTTATAAACTGCCTGAATATGACAGAGAAGCAGTTAAGGCAAAAACAATGAAGGAACCAAAGTGGATTCATTTTGGTGCAGGAAATATCTTTAGAGCTTTTCAGGCTAACGTGGTCCAGGAGCTTCTTAACAAGGGGATTATTGACACAGGACTTATTGTTGCTGAAGGATATGACTATGAAATTGTTGAGAAGATGAACAGACCTCACGATGATCTTAGTATTCTTGTAACACTTAAGGCCAATGGAACAGTGGAGAAGACTGTTGTAGGTTCGATTGTTGAATCCTGCATGGTGGATGAGGACAATGAGAAAGAAATCTCAAGACTTCGTGAAATCTTCAGAGCCCCATCACTTCAGATGGTAAGCTTTACAATTACTGAAAAAGGATATAAGACAGCAGCTTATATGAGCAAGGTTACAAGACTTCTTTATGAAAGATATCTGGCTGGTAAGCTTCCGGTAGCCATGGTCAGCATGGATAACTGCTCACACAACGGTGATAAGCTTTATGAAGCTGTTCTTGAATTTGCAAAGCAGTGGGAAGCAGATGGAAGCTGCGAAAAAGGATTTGTGGAGTATGTTACTAATGGTGATTTGGTATCGTTCCCACTTAGTATGATTGATAAGATTACTCCAAGACCGGATGCCAAGATTGAGCAGATGCTTCTTGCAGATGGGATTGAGGACTTAGAACAGGTTGTAACAAGCAAGAATACTTATGTCGCACCATTTGTTAATGCAGAAGAGACGGAATATCTTGTTATTGAGAATCTTTTCCCTAATGGAAGAGACGCATATGATAAGGCCGGTGTCATTTTCACAGACAGAGAAACTGTTGATAAAACAGAGAAAATGAAGGTATGTACCTGCCTTAATCCACTACACACAGCTCTGGCTATATTTGGATGTTTACTTGGCCATACATCAATTCATGAAGAGATGGACGACGAAGTATTGAATAAATTAGTTAATAAACTTGGATATATAGAAGGTATGCCGGTTGTAGTTGATCCTAAGGTATTATCACCAATGGATTTCATAAAGGCAGTTTTGGAATTGAGACTTCCAAATCCATTTATGCCAGATACACCACAGCGTATTGCCTGTGATACATCGCAGAAGCTTCCTATCAGATTTGGTGAGACAATCAAGGCATACAGAAGCAGAGAAGATCTGAGTACAGATTCACTTACACTTGTACCACTTGTTCTTGCAGGATGGTGCAGATATCTTCAGGGCATAGATGATGAGGGTAATGCATTTGACAGAAGCCCAGATCCACTTTTGGAAGAATTAACAGGACTTGATGTCCAGACAATCCTTAAGAGACAGGATATTTTTGCAGTGGATTTATTTGCAGACGGACTTGGGGACAAGGCACTTGCAATGTATCAGGAAATGCAAGGAGTGGGCGCAGTAAGAGCAACTCTGAACAAATATGTTGAAATAGTGTAATAACGACTTTGATATATGAACTGATGTAGCATAAAAACTATTGTTAATAATATATAGATAATATATAGGGGCAGACATATATGCAGATAGAACGCAATGTCATAGTAGATATAGAAGAAATTGAGACAAAGAAATGGACACAGTGCTGGTTAGCTTATAAACCTTTGAAAGACTGTAAGTGGAGCAAATGCTTTAAGAAATTATTTGTTGACGGGTTTGGTAGTGATGCAATCATCTGTACAGAAGATGAAGCAGATGATATTATTGGCGCTGCAATTGAAGAACTGACAATTGCGTCAAAAAAGCTTTTCAAGGATGAACTTAAAAGAGTAAATGAAATGCCAAAGGAAGGCATTGTGATTCAGGAACACTGGGGAGATGGGCTTGGAGAGGAAGGCTATCAAATAAGTGTTAAGGATTCTCTTATTATTCTGGAAGGTGCAACAAAGGCAGCGATTGTTTATGCAGCATTTAGGCTTATTGCTCTTATAAGACTTGATGATTTAAAAGAAGATACGGTGATTACTGAAATTCCAAAGAATCCAATCAGAATGCTGAATCACTGGGACAACATGGATGGCTCTATTGAAAGAGGTTATTCGGGTAATTCATTTTTCTTTGAAGATGATGAAGTGATTGTTGATGCAAGAACCATAGACTATGCAAGACTTATTGCTTCTCTGGGTATAAATGCAGTTGCTATCAACAATGTTAATGTTAAGAATGCGGCAACTGATCTGGTAAATGACAGATATATCAATAAGGTTGCCTGGCTGGCTAACATTTTCGACAGGTATGGAATAAAGCTTTTTCTCAGTTTGAATTATGCTATGCCAATTGAGTATGAACCCGCAAGTGCAGATCCACTAAACAGCAAAGTTATTCAATGGTGGAAGGACAAGATGGATGAGGTATACAGCAAGGTTCCAAAGCTTGGAGGTTTCCTTGTTAAGGCCGATTCAGAGGGACGTCCGGGTCCATTTACCTATGGAAGAACACAGGCAGACGGTGCCAATATGCTTGCTGAGGCTATTAAGCCACATGGTGGACTTATTATCTGGAGATGTTTCGTATATAATTGTCAGCAGGATTGGAGAGATCTGACAATAGATAGAGCAAAAGCTGGTTACGATTACTTTAGTTTACTGGACGGGCAGTTTGCGGACAATGTTATTCTGCAGATAAAGAATGGCCCAATGGATTTTCAGGTTAGAGAACCGATTTCACCTTTATTTGGGGGCTTACGATATACAAATCAGATGTTAGAGGTTCAGATTGCTCAGGAATACACAGGACATCAGATTGATGTATGTTATCTTATTCCATGGTTCAAGCAAATTCTCGCTTTTGAGACATATATGTATGGCAACACTACAGATGACAACAGTGTCAGCAGAAATGCTGATGCTCTTGCAGGATCAGCCAAGGCAGGTTCAAAAGCAGATACAACTGTTGCTGGAATTATTAGTGGCAGAGCAAGAAATGTAAACATTGGTGGTATGGTTGCTGTAACCAATACAGGAAATGATGAGAACTGGACAGGAAATGATCTTGCTGCTGCAAATCTTTATGGCTTTGGAAGACTTGCATGGAATACTGACTATAGTGCCGAAGAACTGGCTGTAGAATGGATAAAACTTACATTTGCCAATATAGATAAGAATTCAGAGGACATTATTGAAAAGATACTTATGATGTCATGGCCAACCTATGAGAAGTATACTTCTCCACTTGGAATCGGCTGGATGGTTACACCACATGAGCATTACGGACCAAGCGTTGATGGTTATGAGTATGACAGATGGGGTACATATCACCGAGCAGACTGGCAGGGCATCGGAGTTGAACGTGGTCCTGAAGGAACAGGATATGCACTTCAGTATAATAGTCCTAACAAGGAGAACTTCAGCAAGCCAGAGACTACTCCAGAAGAATTACTGCTGTTCTTCCACAAGATGCCTTATAAGCATGTGTTATCAACAGGCAAAACTATAATTCAGCATATATATGATACTCATTTTGAAGGCTATGAGGAAGCAAAATATATGCAGGAAGAGTGGAATAAATTAGAAGGAAAGATCGATTATCGCGCATTTACCAATGTTAAGGAAAGATTCACAAGACAGGAAAGAAATGCAAGAGAATGGTGCGATATTGTAAACAGCTATTTCTATCGTAAATGCGGTATTGCTGATGAAAAGGGAAGAACAATTTATTAAATATGTTATAGCTGAGCTGACTATTTGTGCTTGTGGTAAAATGAAATAAGCAAACTATGAACAGTACTAAGCAAATAATTGATGTGAGGTTTGAAATGAATAAAATCTTAGAGGAACTTAGTGGATATGGAGTTGTACCAGTAGTGGTACTTAACAGAACAGAAGATGCAAAACCCCTTGCAAAAGCCTTGTGTGATGGTGGCTTGAAATGTGCAGAGGTTACCTTTAGAACAGCAGCTGCAGAAGAGTCTATTAGAATAATGACAAAAGAGTGTCCGGATATGCTGGTTGGTGCAGGAACTGTATTAACAATCGAGCAGGTTGACAGAGCGGTTGCAGCTGGAGCAAAGTTTATTGTAAGCCCTGGGTTTGATCCTGAAATCGTTGACTACTGTATTTCAAAAAATATTGTAGTTTGTCCTGGATGTATGACACCTTCTGAAGTTGCCCAGGGAGTTAAAAGAGGCCTTGAAGTCCTCAAATTTTTCCCTGCTGAACAGGCTGGTGGTGTGGCGATGCTCAAGGCAATGGCGGCGCCATATACAAGTGTCAGGTTTATGCCAACTGGAGGAATTAGCGCAAAGAATCTTCCTGATTATTTAGCTTTTCCAAAGATAATTGCAGCTGGAGGCAGTTGGATGGTTAAGGCTGATCTTATTGATTCGGGTAACTTTGAGAAGATTACAGAACTCACAAAAGAGGCTGTTGAACTTGTGAAGCAGTGCCGTGGCTAAGCTACTCTGCTAGCGGCAGGCTCTATAATTCGAGAACATATTTTAACAGGATATGATCTTATTTGATATGAAAGGGATATTATGGGAAAGAAAGTAATTACACTAGGCGAGATTATGCTTCGCCTTTCTACTCCAAATAATGAGAGATTTATTCAGGCAGATGAGTTTGATGTTTGCTATGGTGGTGGTGAGGCTAACGTGGCAGTATCTCTGTCTAATTTTGGATATGAGACAGAATATGTAACAGCAGTTCCAAATCAGCAGATTGGTGAGAGCGCGGTAGCTGCACTCAGAAAATACGGCGTTGGAACAAAATATATTGAGAGATGTGGTGATAGACTTGGTATTTATTTTCTGGAGACAGGTTCAGCAATGCGTGCCAGCAATGTGATATATGACAGGGCAGGTAGTTCTATTGCTACAGTTTCGGCAGATAAGTTTGATTTCGACAGAATCTTTGCAGATGCAGACTGGTTCCATTTTACAGGTATCACTCCAGCTATTAGTGATAGCGCTGCAAAACTTGCCAAGGAAGCTTGTATAGCTGCAAAGAAGGCAGGAGTAACTATTTCCTGTGACCTTAACTTCAGAAAGAAACTCTGGACTTCTGAGAAGGCAAAGCAGGTTATGACTGATCTTATGCAGTATGTGGACGTATGCATAGGAAATGAGGAAGATGCAGATAAGGTACTTGGTTTCAAGGCCAATAATACTGATGTTACCAAGGGTGAATTAAACCTTGCCGGATATGAAGATGTATTTAATCAGATGGTCGATACTTTTGGCTTCAAATATGTTGTAAGTTCCTTAAGACAGTCAGTTTCAGCTTCAAACAACGGCTGGTCAGCCTGCATTATGGATGGACAGACAAGAGAGTTTTATCATTCAAAGACATATTCAATAACACCTATCGTTGACAGAGTAGGTGGTGGAGATTCATTTGCTGCAGGAGTTATCTGTGGACTTCTTGATGAGAGAGATATGAAGACTGCACTTGAATTTGGTGTGGCTGCGTCAGCTCTGAAGCATACGATTCCAGGGGATTTCAATTATGTAACAAGAGCAGAAGTTGAGAACCTGATGGGTGGAGATGGAAGCGGACGAGTTCAGAGATAGAACTAAATGCAACACTGGAGTATTTATGAATAATAAATCGACAAGACAATACAATATAGAATTATTAAGACTTCTGGCAATGCTTGGAATTGTTATGATGCACATGATGAATCACGGACATATGCTGATGTTTGCAAGAAAGGGAGAGTTCAATTACTATGCATCCTGGTCATTATTCTCAGTTGGTATGCATAGTATCAATCTTCTGTTGTTAATAAGCGGCTATTTTATGATTTATCAGCGCTTTAGTACATGGAAGGTCTATAAGATAGCTTCACAGGTCTTCTTTTATTCAGTTGGAATAGGAGCCTATTTCTGGCTGTTTACTGATATAGAGAAGAAGACTAAGGATTTTATATACTGGATTTTGCCAGTTACGTCAGACTTTTACTGGTATCCATCTATGTACATAGGTATGCTTTTGCTTAGTCCTATCCTGAATAAGCTGATATTTTCTTTGACAAAAAAACAGCTGCAATGTGTATGTGTTCTGATATTTACTTTGGTCAGCGTATGGCCTAATATAGCATTTTTTTCATCGGCTCTTAATACTGCTGGTGGAGTAAGTATATCCTGGTTTTTATGTGTATATGTGTTTGGGGCATATATTAGGATATATTATGTTCCGGATGGAAAATGGAAAAAGAAATTACTTATAACTTTGTGCATGATAGCAATGCTACCATTAAGCAAGTTTTTTATCGAATGGATGCTTACAACACCTATTGGCAGGTTCACGATGCTTGAAGATCTGCTTTGGGGCTATAGTGTATTCTTCCAGTACAGCTCTATTCTTGTAACCGCTAGCAGTATAATGATATTTATTACCTTCCTTAATATTAAAATCGATTCAAGGGTATTGGGGAAAATGATTAATATCGCAGCAAGTGCTTCATTTGGTGTGTATCTGATTCATGATCATATGTATGTCAGAGATAATATGTGGGACAAGCTGGCAGTTTATAACTGGCTTGAAACAAACTATCTCATTCCGGCCTCAATAGGAATGATGTTTGCGATATATATCGTATGTATGGTTATTGAACTTCTGAGACAGAAGATATTCCTGATCTGGGAAAGAAATGAGAAGTTTTGTAATATCTTCAAGAAGGCGGACGATAAGCTGCTAAGTTATTGGTCTGAGTAGTGAATCAAAGCTATGATTATATA
>DCJA01000009.1 GCA_002317175.1 Lachnospiraceae bacterium UBA1712
CTCTCTATGAGTATTCTTAACTGTCTCCATAGCAGCTATTGCTTCCGACATATTCTGTCCACCCGCACATTCAGCGTCATAGAAATCAACACCTGCTATTTCAACGCAACCTTCATCGTTACCATAGCTGTCCGCCATACCAAAAGCTATAACTGATGATATAGTAAGAATCATCATGATAAATATTACTCCGAGCTGACTTCTGAATCTGCCAAAGGTTCCCTTAAGTGCCAGCGTAACTGGTATAGAAAATGATGTTTTATCAAAAGCAAACAAATTCTTCTTATAGTTGTGAGTATTTACTCCACCTCTTAACGCATCCAATACAGTGGTCTTGCTGTACTCCCTTCCTAAAATAAGAGTAAGAAGACTTACCAGCACAACGATTCCCAATGCAACACTTATAATAACTGCTACACTAATTGGCTGGTTCCACTCCAGTCCAAAAGTAATAAGAATAATGACTGCAATTTTGTCCAGAAGAAGTGCTCCTAGAGTTATTCCAAGCACGGTTCCCATGCCTGCCACCATAAGCAACTGGCAAAGCAGAACAAGTATAAGTTCACTAACTGTATATCCTGATGCCTCCATAATTGCCGTATTTCTCATATTATTCATGATGAAATTCTTTACACTAAAGTTAATTATAACAATAGAGATAATCAGAATGATCAATGCAAACAGAAACACAATCGCTACAAATAGTAATGGCAATATCATACTTGCTGTCTTCATCAAATCAGCTGGAAGAATATTAATACCGAGATCCGGATCTGGATGTTTCTCCAAATACTGATATAACCAGTGTGTATATTCATTGGTCAATGTATCCGAAAGATCTGTAATATTTATGTTTTTCTTTCTTGCAGTATCTGTTATCTGAGCCTTAATATATTTGAAATCTGGCGCCATCTGTGGGTTTTCAAAGCGAATTGTTTCATAGTATTTCGCAGACACATATGTCTTATATGTTCCCATATTCATAGATGAGCAATATATATTATCCTCATTAAATCCTGCTATCTTAAAATCATAGATATTATCACCTATCTTTATCTGAATATAATCACCTATCTCATACGCTGTACTTAGCGCTATAGGTACAACCGCCTCATCATCTTTAAAGAAAGACGCATCTATACTCATAGTCTGGATTCTGCAGTCATCCTCGTAACAACAGAAATGAAATGGATATTCAACCCAGTTTTCTTCTCCTTTAGCACGATATTTTGCTCCAGATACCCACAAAAAATCCTGTTGTTCACAATTATCCAGATACACATTTTCTCTTATAATTTCTTCTGCCTTATACACCAGGTCTTCATTGTCATTAATGAGAAACAGAATATCAGCACCATTGATATTCTCTTTAACGGTATCATATACCTTTCCTATTCCTGTCATAAAGGTTAAGCTTACAAAGATAAGAAGTGTAGCTAAAAATGACAGAATAAAAAAAGTAATCATATCATTTTTCTGTTTTTTAATATTGTTCTTTGCCAAAAAGAAATATCTGTACACTTTATATCCTTTCTACCATCCCATATCCTGAAGGAAGTTCTTTAATTTGGCATGTCTCTTTTTTGCCTCTTCTAACATAGGATTACTTTCGTCCTTATAATCCCCTACATATGGTCCTAAGTCTACTTCATCTGCGATAACTCCATCAGCAAGATAAATAACTCTGTTGCCTCTTTCTGCTGCAGCAAGTGTATGAGTAACCATTACAATACTCTGCCCCTCATTGTTCAAATCAGAAAGAATATTAAGAACATTTTCCGTATTCTGAGAGTTAAGTGCACCGGTTGGCTCATCTGCATACAATACCTCTGGGCTATTGATTACTCCTCTGACAACTGCTACTCTCTGCTGCTGTCCACCAGAAAGCTGTGTAGGAAATTTTTTATAATCCATCTCATCTATTTCTACCTTGTGCAATAGATTTTTAGCTTTTTCTGCCAATACTTTTCTGTTTCCACTTTTCAACAATCCACAAACCATAACATTGTCCAGGGCACTCATGCTGTCATTGAGATAGTTCTGTTGGAATACAAATCCTACATGGTCTCGTCTAAAAGTAGCCAGCTTATCGTTGTTATATGAAGATATCTCTGTTTTCTCAATTGCTACTTCCTGATTTACTTTCTCTGTATAATATGTGATTGTTCCCATACTTGGTCTGTCCATCCCAGACAGTGCATATAGCAATGTACTTTTTCCTGAGCCAGAGTTACCCATAATTACGGTAAAATCACCTTTGTATATAGACAGATTTAAGTTTTTTAATACATGCTGCTGAACAGTTCCATTTGAAAAAGTCTTGGAAAGGTCCTTCGCTACTACTATTTCCCTTTTATCTGCTGCCATCTTAAATATCTCCGTTCTTATTTACTAATCTAGCTTCACGCTCATTCCATCTGTGATTTCGCTAGTCTCATTCCATACTACTACATCACCTTCTACTATTCCTTCACAGATTTCTACCATACTATCATTTCTTGCACCAGTTTCAACCTTTGTTTTAACTGCTTTATCATCCTTAACTACAAAGACAAAGGTTCCATCTTCATCCTCCCATAAGGCATGTGCTGGTACTCTTAACGCATCATTTGCATTGGCTGTCTGAATCTTTGCTTTTACCTCTATTCCCAGGATGATATTACTATCAGGTGCATCAAGCTTTACCTCCACTCCAATAGCAGAACTCTGTCCACCTTCGTCAGCCATTCTTGAGATTCTTGATACTTTTCCAGTGTATTCCTTGTTCTTGATTACTACTGTTGTAATCTGTCCTTCTTCAATATTAACTATATCATATTTGTTAGCCTTCAACTTAACCACTACATCATCTATGGATTTGATAGTTACAAGTTCTGTACCCTTTCCTACACTGCAGCCTTCAATGACATTTATGCCTGAAACTACACCATCAAACTCTGCCTTTATTCCACCTGCTGCCTCATTTAAGTTAGCAATTGTATCATCCGATGCCAATTCATTGGCTGTCTTTATAGCTTCGATTTCTTCCTTGGCTCCATCTGTCATAAGCCCCATCTG
>DCJA01000011.1 GCA_002317175.1 Lachnospiraceae bacterium UBA1712
CAGATATGTGCCGATGAGATAGCTGGACGATCTGACTATGACAATATGAATGTAGAAGAGCTTCAGGTGGCTATTCTTGAGAAGATGGCCAAGAATGGTCCAGTCACAGATCAGATGAAACAGACAGTACTGGTTAATGAACATATGGGATCACTTCAGAACTGGGTTAGAAGTTTTAGATAGGGACATATTATATCTATGAAGGAATGGTGTGCGAAAGCACGGGAAGAGAAAAGGAGTGTGTTTATGAGAAAACTTTTATTAGGAACATTGATTGGATGTATCCTGCTAAGTGGTTGCGGAAGTGCAGCTGAGACATCAGCATCCTATAATGATGCATCTGCAGCAGCTTACGAGAGCGCAACAGAGGCCTATTATGCAGATGATAGTTATGACTATTATGATGAATCGTCTGATGTTGCCATGGAAGAGAGCTATGCTACAACAGGAGTAACATTTGCTCAGAATAAGAAGATTATCTACCAGTCCAGCGTAGTTATGGAGACAAAGACTTACACAGAGACTTACAACAGATTAATTGAACTTATTAATAAGAACAATGGCTATATTGAGTACGAGAACTATGACAATGCTAAGCGATCATTTTTGGCTAACAATGATGGCAAGGGCACTATAGTAATTGCAACCAATAAACTTACTATCAGAATTCCAAGTAAGAACTACGCTGCATTTATGCAGGAAGGACTCAATCTTGGTAATGTGTTAACAAGAAATCAGACTATTGAAGATAAGACAAGTGAATATAATACTAACAAGTCTTATGTAGATATTCTCAATGATGAAGCTGAATATCTTGCTAAACAGCTGGATGTTCTTGAAAATGAATTAAAAGATGCTCAGGCCAATGACAAGCACTACGATGAAATTATCGAAAATATGAAGGACATCGCAGAGAGAAAGGCTCAGGTTGAGAAGGAATTAGTCCCTTATAAGAGAGTTATGGATGACATTGATGAGAAGGTAGAGTATTCAACCATCTCAATGGAACTTAGAGAAGTAGATAAGTTCACTGTAATTGAACCAGAAGTTGAAGAGGAGGAGACCTTCCTTACACAGCTTAGAGATACCTGGAGCAATGCTATGACTAATCTGGCTAATCTGCTTCAGGGAACACTTTTATTCCTGATTAGAATCATTCCAGGAGTTGTATATCTGATTCTTCTCGGAGTAATCGTATTCTTTATCTGGAAACTTTATAAAAAGATTACAAAGAAGGATATTGATAAGGAAACTGTAAAGAGAGCAGCTGATTCTGGTGCACAATTCATAAAAAAGAAAGCTTCAGAAATTAAGTCAAAAGAAAAAACTGATAAAGCAGAAAAAAAGAATGGCTTTAAGTCAGACAGCAATGCAAATAATAAAGAAATCGATACTGCGCAGGAAGAAAAGAAGAACTAAAAACTGACGTTGATAAGAAATAATTTAAAAAATTAATAAAAACAAAGGTGTTTGCTGATTTGCAAGCACCTTTTTGTTTATGTTTTTATTTCTTTTATGTTACAATACTTAAGGGGAGAAGGAGTTTCATTTTATATAGTGAGAGGTATTGCAAAGCTCTATGGATTATAAATATATCAATCTTGCCACAGAAACATTAAGTATTCTCATTTGTATTATTATATATGCATATCAGAAAGTTGGTAAGAAGGACAGCAAATCAGATAAATGGCTTAATTGTATAATCATAAGTGATTTCTTTATGCTTATTGGTGATTTTTGTGAGAATATCATTGCTGGCTCATCAGGACAACCCGGATATTTTCTTATGGTGTTCTTTACATTGATAGTTTACTACATCGCATCAGGTTTTTTGCTCATGTCAATAATGCGGTGGGTGCTGTCTTTTGTGGAACAGAGGCGTAAAGTATCACCATGGTGGATTCGCTTAGGGTGGATATTTACTTCAATTCAAGTGATAATATCCATTACTATGCCTATTACCAAATTTAACTATATTGATCCATCAAATAACACTTATCATCGAGGCGATATGTTTGTCATTACACAGATATTCCCATATCTTGTGTATTTTATGGCACTTATTATTCTCATTAAATTTTCAAAGAATTTCAATAAGAAAGAATTATTCTATATTGGCTGCTTTACCATAGTGCCACTTATGGCAGAGTTTGTTCAGCTTGTTTCAGTAAGACTGTTGCTTATGAATGTTGCAGTTTCTGTTGGTCTGCTTATAATTGTGTTCTTTATTCAGCTTCAGCGAGAGCAGGAGCAGGAAGAACAGATGAAGGAGAGAACCATAAGCGAGAATAAGAAGCTGGAGAATATATCACAACGACAGGAAAGTCTGAATTCCCAGCTTATTGATGTATTGTGCGGAGCAGTTGAAGCAAAGGATATGTATACCAGAGGTCATTCCATGAGAGTGGCACAGTACGCCAGAGAAATTATGTATCGACTGGGCGGGGATGAAGTGGCACAGCAGGAGGTATATTGTATTGGTATACTTCATGATGTTGGAAAGATTAGTGTAAGGGATGAGATTATCAATAAAAAGGGTCGTCTTGATGATGATGAATATGAGCAGATAAAGCTTCATACCGTTGCAGGATATCAGATACTGAAAGGTGTTGATCTTATCCCGGATCTTGCTATTGGAGCGAGATGGCATCACGAGAGATATGATGGTTCTGGTTATCCCAATGGGCTTGCAGGGGAGAATATACCTCTTATAGCCAGAATAATCAGTGTGGCAGACGCTTATGATGCTATGACAAGTAATAGAAGTTATCACTCGATTATGCCACAGAATGAAGTAAGGGAACAGATAGAAAAGGGTAAAGGAACTCAGTTTGATCCACAGATTGCTCAGATTATGCTGGATATGATTGATGAAGATCTTCAGTATGAGATGAGACAGATTAATTACAATAGAATTACCAATATTCTTCTTATTGATGATGATCCATTTATTCATGATCTTGTTGATAACATTCTGGTGGATGAGAGCTATGTATTAAGCTTCGCAAGTTCGGGCGAAGAAGGCATAGAACTAATGAAAGAAAACAAATATGATTTGATATTGCTGGATATGGAAATGCCAGGAATGAATGGCTTTGAGGTACTTGAATGGATTCATTCTAATGTCAGAAGACAGAAAGTAATCTTCCTGACCGGTGATAAGGATATTAACACTATTAAGAAAAGCGAAGAATATGGTGTAGCAGATTATCTGACGAAACCAATTAAGGTGAGAATACTAAAAGAAAGTATCAGTAGTGTGTTGACTCATTAATAATGCAAAAGGGAATACAACGGGGTAAAGGTATGGAAAACAAGAAGACAGACACAAGTGGGAGAAATATGGGGATTTATATATCCACACTGCTATGTACATCAGCATTAGTTGTACTGACAGTAATGGCAAATGTGGGTAACTGGCCAACTCATTTTTATGTCATAACATGGATTCAGATGGCCATAATTATATACACAGTAATTGATAAAAGAATTCCAATTACTGTCCAGGGAATAATATACGGGCTTTTTAACTGTTCAACTGCCTGGCTTGCAGGAGCGCATTTTAGACATTATCATGTAGTATTCACCATGTTCTGTGGAATTATTATGCTGGTGGCCTTTTATAAAAGCAAGTCACTGGTTATTTTTGAGACGGTTATTGCCTGCCTGGCTATAGCACTTCATCATTTTGTATTTGACACTCTTCCTCTGTATAATCCTAGCGATTATATGGAGTTTGGACTTGAGATGTTTCTGATGATAGGTATTTCTATTTCTATCTGTACAAATATTGAGAGAGATAATATAGCAAGAGTAAAGCTACAGAATGCGGTTTTGGATGCTGAGAGTTCAGAACATGCCAAATCAGATTTCCTTGCAAATATGAGTCATGAAATCAGAACTCCTATGAACGCCATTATAGGTATGTGCGAGCTTGCATTAAGAGAAAGTAGTCTGAGTGAAACTGTAAGAGAATATTGTGCGCAGATTCAGAACTCAGGTCGAAGCCTTCTTTCGATTATTAATGATATTCTTGATTTCTCTAAGATTGAATCCGGTAAGATGGAACTGATAGAAGATGAGTTTAATCTGGCTTCTACTCTCAATGATGTTGTTAATATGACCATGGCGCGTCTTGGAGATAAGAATCTGGAAGTAATCGTTAAGGTTAATCCTTCTATTCCAAGGACTCTTATTGGTGACGAAATACGTATCCGTCAGATTATGATCAATCTGCTTACCAATGCTGTTAAATATACAGAGAAGGGTGTTATTGAACTTAATGTGACAAGAACTTTCAGAGAATATGGTATTAATCTTGTTGTTAGTGTTAAAGATTCAGGAATCGGAATATCAGAGAAGAATCTTGAAAAACTGTTTAGCAGCTTCCAGCAGGTAGATACCAAGAAGAACCGTTCGGTTGAAGGAACAGGTCTTGGTCTGGTTATTTCCAAGCGACTCATTACTAAGATGGGTGGCTTTATCATGGTTAAAAGTGAATATGGACAGGGATCTGAGTTCAGATTTGTTATTCCTCTAAAGGTTAAGGAGGAAAGACCATTTATTCAGATTAATGATGCTGAGCGAATATCTGCTGCCTGCTTCATAAATACACAAAAGTTTGAAGATGAAAGGACCAGAAAGGCATATAAGAAATTCCTGGAAAGAATAGGAGAATCAATTCAGGTAAAATATTATATGTTCAGCAAATTTGAGGAGCTTAAGAAGCGAATAGACGCAGGAAGTATTACACACTGTTTTGTAGGCAAAGAGGAATATGTGGCTCATAGTGAATACTTCAATCAGTCAGTTGATAAGACGTCTATTATCATAGTTCAGAATCGTCGTAATGCAGTGGTTGTTCCAAATAATATGAGATGCTTATATAAGCCTATTTATGAATTGCCGCTTGCAAGTGTATTTAACAATGAGAATAGCATTATCAATCTTATGGAAGAGAAGATTCATACCAATACGTTTATTGCTCCTAAGGCCAGAGTACTGATCGTAGATGATAACGTAGTTAATCTTCAGGTTGCCGTTGGACTTATGCAACCATATAAGATGCAGGTGTTAACAGTAACCAGTGGTGCTGATGCAATTCGTATCCTTGGTTCAAAGGATTTTGATATTGTGTTCATGGATCATATGATGCCTGAGATGGATGGTGTTGAAGCGACAAAGATTCTTAGAGACAAGCCTGAAGAGTATTACAAGACTCTTCCTATTATCGCGCTTACAGCCAATGCTGTTAGTGGTGCCAGAGAGATGTATCTGTCCAATGGATTCAATGGCTTTATTACCAAACCAATCGAGCTTTCTGCCTTGGAAAGAGTACTCAAGCATAATCTGCCAGAGGATAAGCTTGAAAAGCCTGAAATTATTGAGAAAGAAGACGAGAAGAGAAGCATCAAGGTTGAAGAAGGCTCTGAGAAATATATCGATACCAATGTTGGTCTGTCATATATTGGAAACAACATAGACACTTATATGTCTATATTGTCTTCTTATGTGGAAAAGGGTAAGGAAAAGGTTAAACAGATAGCAAAGCTTTACGAGGAGGAGGACTGGAAGAACTATGTAATTGAGGTCCACGCACTTAAGAGCAGTTCTCTTTCAATTGGAGCCAAGGAACTGTCTGAAAAGGCCAAAAAACTTGAACTGAGTGGAAAAGCTGGAGACACAACATATATTAAGAATAATCACGATGAGATGATAAAGCTCTATGCTGAGGTACTGAGCAAGGGCGATAGTATTCTTGAACAGAATACTGCGAAGGAAGACAGCACTGAGCTGGAAACAGTGGCTATTGAGCTGGATGAACTAAAGGCAGCTCTTATCGAGATTAAGGAGGCTATCGGAAGCTTTGATACAGACGAAGTGATTGCTGTTGCGCAGAAATATGCTACAGCTTCTTACAAAGATATTGCTGTAGGAACAGAGCTCAATAAGGCATTAAAGGCAGCAGAAGACTTTGATTATGACAAGGCAGAAGAGATAGTTGCAGGATTAATAGATCAGTGTGAAGTGGAGGTAAATTAAATATGAATAACATTTTGATTGCAACAGAATGTGTTGCTGATTTACCTGAAGAACTTTATAAGGATAAGGATGTAGCTGTAATCTATTATGATATAAAGACTGATGGTGGACTATTTAGAGATACTACCGAGATTGATGCCCAGAATGTTATGGAATATATGGTTGGTGGTCATAAGAAAGCGTATAGTGTAGTGCCTACTGCCAATGATTACAAGAACTTCTTTAACATGAAACTAGTGGAGTATGACAAGATTATTCATATCTGTATCAGCTCTGGAATAAGTGAGGCTTACAAGAATGCCCAGCTTGCGAGAGCCAAGATGGGGCAGGATGGTAACAAGATATTTCTTATTGATTCACGTCATCTGTCAAGTGGTCAGGGACTGGTAACTCTTGAGGCTGTAAAATGCAGAGATGCGGGGATGGATTGTAAGGAAATAGCGGAGCATCTGCATAAGTATGTTGCCGGGGTTTCAACCACCTTTTTGACCAATAATGCAGATTATCTATATTATAATGGTAAAGTTGAAAAGTCTGTTATGGATATATGTAATGCTTTAAGACTTCATCCTGTTCTCGGTATGGTAGATGGCAAGCTTACGGTCAAGAAGGTATATATAGGAGACTATAACAAAGCAGCAAAAAAATATATCAAGAGTATATTAGGAAATACTGATGATATTGATAAATCCTGTGCTTTCATTACCTATGCGGGATGCCCGGGAGAGATTCTTGATATGGCACAGAATTCAGTGGAAGAAATATTAAAATTTGATGAGTTATACAGGCAGCAGGCCTCAGCTACGGTATCCTGCAACTGTGGACCAAAGACATTTGGAATTCTTTTTGTAAGAAATAAGTAGGGGGAAGCTTATGAAACATATATTGGTTGTTGATGATAACAAGACTAATCTTATTGCGGCAAAGACTGTTCTTTCTGATCTGTATAAGGTCACTGCAGTAACCATGGGGGCACAGGCACTAAAGTTTTTGGAGAACAATAGCTGCGATATGGTGCTGTTGGACATTGATATGCCTGAAATGGATGGTTTCGAGGTGCTGAGACAGATTAAAGAGAGACATATGGAGGAAGAACCACCGGTTCTTTTCCTTACTGGCAATACTGAAGCGGAAATAATTGGAAGATGTATTGCTGACGGGGGGATGGATGTTCTGGAAAAGCCATTTGTAAGTAATGTTCTGTTAAATCGTATTTCTCTTCTGTTTGAAGTCCTTGAAGCAAGGAAGAATAAATAGTATGATATACACCGTTAGTATTTATGACTAACGGTGTTTTTGTGTAGAATTGGAGAAAAGACAATGTTATCTCAGATTATTACCTGCGTTTTTTCGATGCTTATATATATGCTCGTAGGTTACTGCCTATGTAAAGGGAAACTGGCCAAGGTGAATCATGCTCAGGGAATGTCAGCCCTGTTGATTTATATACTAGGTCCGGCAATGATTATTAATTCATTTGTTAATCTGGATTATTCAAGTGAAACCTTAATAAATATCGCAAAATGTTTTTTTATGACACTACTGGTGCAGGTGCTGTTTTTCTGCCTTTTATATATGTTCTTAAATAGAAAGTATGTGGATTCAAAGTACAGGATACTGTCTATCGGAGCAGTTTTGGGGAATGTGGGATTTTTAGGAATGCCTGTTGTGTATAGTGTCTTTCCGGATAAGCCAATCGTAATGTGTTATAGTTCTGTCACTGTCATGTCCATGAATCTGATTGTATTTACAATTGGTGTATATATGATTACCAATGACAGAAGTTATATGTCAATAAAGGGTGCTGTTATCAATCCTACAACCATAGCTCTTATTATTGCTATTCCTCTATTTGTTTGCAGAATTCAGCTTCCCGGACCAATCGCAGATTCTGTTGCTGTACTTGCGAAGATGGTAACACCGATGTGCATGATAATACTGGGAATGAGGCTTTCTGCCGCAAGCTTTAAGGCGTTATTTGCAAGGCCATTTGTATATGTGACCTGTGCTTTAAAACTAATAGCATTTCCTGTATTTGCTTTGCTGCTTGTCAGATGGCTCCCATTTTTGGATGAAGTGCTAAAAACGTCAATTGTAGTACTGGCTATGATGCCATCAGGGGCCATTATCCAGTCTCTGGCTGAACTTCATGAATGTGAGCAGGAACTGGCAGCCAATGTAGTGCTTCTGACGACAATATTAAGTGTCGTTACAATACCACTTATGGTATTCATTCTTGTTTAGGAACATAAGACATGAAAATAGTTAGTTTATCAAAAAAAATAAAAATTGCATTAGGATTCGCCGTTAGCTTTCTAATTATTATGTTAGGCCTGCTGTTTATCAGGCAATTGAACGGAAAAGCGGATATTTATGTTGAAGACGGGATACAGTTCGTTTCCAAAACTGAGGGAAGGGATTTCCTGATATATAAAAATGGTAAATGGGAGAAGACTTTCCTGACTGGAGTTAATATAGGAGCCACAAAGCCGGGACATTTTCCAGGTGAACTGGCAATAACTAAGGAAGAATATCTTAGATGGTTTGAGTACATTGGTGATATGAATGCTGATGTTATTCGTGTATATACCATTCTCAAACCAGATTTTTATGATGCTCTTCTCGAATATAACAGTAAGGCAAAAAAACCACTGTATCTGATTCATGGTGTATGGGTTAATGAGCAGGATGTCAAGGGAATTGCAGATGCATATGCAGAAGATGAAAAGATTAAAAATAATTTCATACAGGATACCGAGGATCTCATAGATGTTTTGCACGGCAACAAGGTACTTCCGGACAAATATGGTTTTGCGAGTGGCACATATACCAGCGATGTTTCGAAATATGTTGTAGGATGGATTCTTGGAACTGAGTGGGATCCGGATTTTGTCGAGGGAACAGATACAGCAAATCCTGAAAGATCTTTTTATTCGGGGAAATATCTTGAAACAAAAAATGCATCTCCTTTCGAGACATTTTTGTGTGAAGTTGGAGATACTATCCTCGCGTATGAGGAAGATAACTATCAGATGACAAGAGCTCTTGCATTTTCAAACTGGCTTACGACAGATATGCTTTCTCATCCGGAAGAGCCTATGGAAAATGAGGACAGAGTTACTGTAAATACGGAACATATAAAGGCAACAAAAAACTTTAAATCAGGTATGTTTGCATCATATCATGTATATCCTTATTATCCTGAGTTTTTAAACTATCAGACCGAATATATAGAATACAGAGATGAAACTGGAAAAATAAACACTTACAGAGCTTATCTGAAGGACCTTTTTAAAGAGCATACCGTGCCGGTAATTGTTGCAGAGTATGGTGTTCCTTCCGCCAGAGGAAAAGCACATGAAAACCTGTATTCGGGTTATAATCAGGGCAATATTGATGAAAAATCCCAGGGACATATAGACGAAAGTCTGCTTATGGATATTTATGAAGAAGGCTATTGTGGAGCTATAGTTTTTACCTGGCAGGATGAATGGTTTAAGAGAACCTGGAATACTATGGACTTTGATTTACCAGATCATAGAGCTTACTGGTCTAATCCACAGACTAACGAGCAGCAGTTTGGACTTCTTGCTTTTGATCCGGGCGAGGAAGTAAGTGAATGCTATGTGGATGGAGATATAGAAGAGTGGAGAGAGGAAACTCCTGTAAGCGAAACTAATGAGGCGAAGCTTTATTGTAAAGCCGATGAAAAATATGTGTATTTTATGGTAGAGTCACATCAGTATGATTTTAAAAATGATACAGTATTCATTCCTATAGATATTATTGAAAATCAAGGAAATCTAAAGTATAACGATGAGAATTTGTTCTTTGAATGTCCAGCTGATTTTGTAATACGCATTCAGGGTGAAACAGAGTCCAAAATTGTTGTGGATGCATACTATGATTCTTTTTATTTCATATATGCAAAGCAACAGTATATGATTGATTCGGTGGCCGAGTATGAAGAGAAAAATAGCGGAATCTTTAATCCCGAGTATCTGTGTCTTAATAGAGAACTTTACATTGAACAGGACGACAGGCTTCTTCCATTTTCAAAATATGAAACGGGAAGGCTTAAATATGGAGATGCAAATCCAGAACATGATGACTATAATTCATTAACAGATTATGCATATAAGGATGGAAATCTGGAAATCCGTATTCCATGGCTGATGCTCAATGTTATGGACCCATCAAAGAAATCAGTTATAAGTGACATGTATGTAAATGGAGAGATTGTTCCAGAGGAAACCGCAGGATTCAAGACTGGGGTGGCTATTGTGAAGAATACAGAAAAAAGTCAGGCTACAATAGCAATGAACTATTATTCATGGGTTGGATGGGATGAGCCTTCATACCATGAGAGATTAAAACCATCCTACTATATTCTTAAAGATGCCTTTAAGAAAATCGATAAGTTGGAAGAACAGAATAAATAAGCAATGCACCGACAGTTTTATATGTACTGTCGGTGTTTTTGTTATTATAGAAGCATATAGAGTATAACTATGAGTTTTTTTAACTTTATTCATGTTAATAGTCTTCATTTAGATGTATAGAACCCGTATATATGGTAAAATAATAATGTTGGGGCAAATGTAAAATACCGGCTGATAGCGGTTGGATAATGAATAGGAAGGGGTTATATATGGCAAAAGCAGAAAAAGAGATTTATCGTAATGAACTGGCAAAGAGACAGCAGATGATTAAGGATGCTAATTTGCCTGTAATAGTTATTCTTGAAGGCTGGGGGGCAGCAGGAAAAGGAAGTGCACTGGGAAGTATAATTAAGTATATGGACCCACGTTTCTTTAAGGTATACAACATGGATGTTATATCTGAAGATGAGAAGAGAAAGCCATTTTTATATCGTCACGCAGTGAGAATGCCAGAATATGGACAGTTTTCATTCTTTGATGGTGGCGTGATGGATGAAGTTACCAAACAGTATCTTCATAAAGAAATAGATGACAAAGAATACGAAGAGAAGATTAACAGTATAGTTAATTATGAAAGACAGCTGCATGATAATGGTTATCTGGTTATTAAGTTCTTTCTTGAGGTAGATAAGAAGACTCAGAAGGAAAGACTGGATAAACTTCTCGATGCCAAGGACACACGCTGGCGTGTAACTGATGATGATCTGTGGCAGAACAAGCATTTTGAAAAATGTGAAAAGGTATATGCTGATTATATCAAGATGACTGATACAGTCAACTGCCCATGGCATGAGATAAAATCTACAGATAGGGATGATGTTGAGCGTTTTATAGCTAATACTATTATTGCTAGTATTGATTCTGCCATTCGTGAGAAATGGACTGCTGATATTCCTGAAAACAAATATGCAATGAAGGAGGTTGGACCTCTCTGCGCAATTAGTCTTGGAGGAAAAGAACTTACTGACGAAGAATATCGTAGCAGACTTAAGGAACTTCAAAAGGAATTAAAAGGTTTACATAACAAATTGTATAGAAAGAAGATTCCATTAATTATTGCTTATGAAGGATGGGATGCAGCAGGTAAGGGTGGAAATATAAAGCGTATTGCCAGCGCATTGGACCCAAGAGGATATGAGGTATTTCCTATTGCCAGTCCTACAAGAGAAGAGAAGAATCGCCACTTCTTATGGAGATTCTATAACAGACTTCCCAAGACAGGTCATGTGGCTATCTATGATAGAACCTGGTATGGCCGTGTAATGGTTGAAAGACTTGAGGGCTACTGTAGTGATAATGACTGGCAGAGAGCATATAACGAGATCAATGAGTTTGAAAAGGACTTAACTGACTGGGGTGCTATTGTAATTAAGTTCTGGATTCAGATTGATAAGGATGTTCAGCTTGAGAGATTCACTCTTCGTCAGAATACGCCGGAAAAGCAGTGGAAGATAACTGATGAGGATTGGAGAAACAGAGAAAAATGGGATCTGTATGAGGGAGCTATTGATGAGATGATAGCAAAGACAAGTACAGATTTTGCTCCATGGCATATCATAGAGTCAAATGATAAAAAATATGCCAGAATCAGGACATTGGAAATAGTGATAGAAGAAATAAAGAAGCGTCTTGGTTAGTAAGGGAAAGATTATGGATATTAAAGCCGTTATATTTGATCTGGATGGAACCTTGATAGATACAGAAAAAATATATAGACAGGTTTGGCCCAAAGCAGTACGAGAACTGGGGGTGGATATGAAAGATGAGCATTATCTTGCTATGCGTTCCCTTGGAAGGCCATTTGCACCTCTTAAGATGAAGGAGTGGTTTGGCGAAGATTTTGATTATGATGAGGCCAGACGAATCCGAAAAGGTTACTTTGAGGAATATCTGGCGGAGTATGGAATACAGAGAAAGCCGGGAGCTATAGAATTGCTGGAATACCTCAAATCAAAGGGCATTACTACTGCAATTGCTACGGCAACTGACATTGAGCGTGCTGGTCAATACATGCAGATGACAGGGCTGGAGGGCTATTTTGATAAGGTTATCAGCGCAACTATGGTTAAGGAAGGCAAGCCTTCACCATATGTTTATCTATATGCCTGTGAGCAGTTGGGACTGAAGCCTGAGGAGTGTATTGCGGTTGAAGATGCTCCAAATGGAATCAGATCAGCCTATAGCGCAGGCTGCAGGGTTATAATGGTGCCAGACCAGAGCGGACCTGATGAAGAATTGCTGAGTATGGTAATTGCATGTGTAGACTCTCTGAGTGACATATGTAAATTAATATAGTTTATGATGGCCTTAAGAGGATAGAAAAGAGTTATCTGATGAGGGATTAAGAAAAGGAGATAAAAATGAGTAATATTAACAAAACATGTAAGGTACACTACACAGGAACATTTAATGATGGAAGTAAATTTGATTCTTCCTATGACAGAGGTGAACCATTGGAGTTCGTGTGTGGAGCAGGCATGATGATAAAGGGCTTTGATGCAGCAGTAGTGGATATGGAAGTAGGACAAATCGTAGATATTCATCTGATGCCAGAGGAAGCATATGGCATGCCTAATCCTGAAAATATACTGACTATTGCAATAAGTGAATTGCCAGGTTCCGAAAATCTTGAAGTAGGGCAGAGAGTTTATCTCACAAATCAGATGGGACAGCCATTTCCAGTTTCTGTAACAGCAAAGGATGAAACTAACATTACTCTTGATGCAAATCATGAGATGGCAGGTAAGGAACTTAACTTTAAGATCGAACTCGTGGAAGTTAGCGAATAGTAGCTAAGGGAAAGTTAAAAGGGCGGAAGTAACAAATCCAGGGATAATATATAGATAAGTATGAGAACAATTATAGAAGAATTGACTATTAAAAATTCCAATAATATCAGGGGGAATATTTATCTTCCAGAGTTGGTCGGCGAGACCAGGATAAGCTGGAAGAGTAGTAAGCCTGATATTATATCAGATACTGTAATCGGAGAGATGGCGGCAGGTGTTGTAAAGAGAACTTCGCAAGATGTTGAGGTTCTGCTTACAGCTACTTTTTCAGAGGATGGTGAAAGAAGTTCGTTTGAACAGAAAGTATGCGTAAAGAAGCTTGAAAAAACAATAACTGAAGATGATTACGAGGGCTATCTGTTTGGACATTTTATAGGAGAAAGTAAAGAAGACCAGGAACAGATATACTTTGCATTAAGCGAAGATGGTCTGAATTTTAAGGATATGAATGACGGAAAGGCCATACTTACAAGCTCCGTTGGGGAAAAGGGAGTGAGAGATCCATATCTCTATCGATCTCCAGAAGGGGACAGATTCTTTCTGGTGGCAACAGACCTCAGTATTTATAACAGAGGCGGTTGGTTTGTAAATGAGCAGGGATATTATGATCCAAGTACTACTGGAAGCCATAATCTGATTATATGGGAATCAGAAGACCTTATTAACTGGGGAGAACCTACAGTGGCGCATGTTGCGCCCCCAAATGCTGGAATGGCTTGGGCACCGGAGATGATATATGATGATGAAAGCGGAGAATATATCATTTTCTTTGCATCAAGTATTATGGATCCAGCTACAAAGTATAAGTCTAAACCCAATACTATTTATTATGTGGCTACAAGAGACTTTGTACATTTTTCTGATACAAAGATATTTATAGACAATCAGTGTGAGCCTGATGGCAAGCCCAGAGAGATAATTGATGCCACGGTTATTAAGATCGGTGATATGTATTATAGTGCGGCCAAGGATGGAGACAACGCAGAAGCCAATGGCGGTATCAGAATATTTAAGAATAAAAATCTTTTGGATGCAGAGGGCTGGGTTAAGGTACTGGACCTGGACGAACTGGGGCTAAAATGTGAAGGATTAAAGATAGATGTTCTTGATAACAGTACTCTCGAAGGACCAGAACTGTTCCAGTACAACAAGAAGGACTGGGATAATCCTGATGTTCCTGAGTATGGACTAATGGCAGATCAGTATTCAGTAGGAGGAGGCTATCTTCCATTAAAGACCACTAATCTTGAGGATGTTGATAATTCCACAGCTGCATGGAAGTTATTATCCAAGGATGAGTATTCATTTGATAAACTTAAAAAGCGTCACGGTACAATCATGAGGATTACTAAAGAGGAAATGGAGCGAATAAAGAAGGCGTTTTAAACTAAATATAGTCTATTTTGAATAATCCTTTAATTTTTTTATAAAAATAGTGAAAAAGTGTTGACCTTCCACCTTGTAGAAGGTGTAAAAATCAGGTAGATCGATGAAAAGAGGAGCCAGATGAAGATCAAGCAGGTTGAAGAACTGGTAGGAATAACCAGTAAAAACATCAGATTTTATGAGGATCAGGGTTTGCTGAATCCGGATAGAGCAGACAATGGTTACAGAGAATATCATCAGAATGAGGTTGATAGGCTTAAGCAAATAAAAATACTCAGAAAATTTGGTGTGTCAGTTGAAGAGATAAAGAAAGTATTTGCTAAAAAAGAAAGCCTTAATGAATGCTTGGAAAAGCAGCTGATTATCTTGGCAAAGGAACAGACTAATCTTGAGACTATGCAGAACCTTGCGAAATCTATGCTGGACCAGAGGGAGTCAATTGATGCATTAGATGTAGACAAATGGCTGGAGTCGATGGACAAATTGGAAAAGGAGGGAACCAGTTTTGTGGACCTGAGTAAGGAGGATATACATATGAGAAAAAAAGCAGGAGCCTATATGGGAGGTATAGTAATGATTGTACTCATGCTTTTTTATGTAGGATTAATGGTATGGGCATTTATAACGGAAGATATGCCTTTCGCAGTATTGGCGCTAATGATAATTATACCTATAGCGGTAATTGTTGGTGTAGCTGTAGCTCTTAAGAGCAGAATTAGGGAAATTGAAGGAGGAGAAGAAGATGAAGCTACTAAGTATTGAATATATTCCGGACACAAAGATTGAGGCCCTTGGTATGGTTAAGGGTACCATTGTACAGACAAAGAATATTGGTCGAGATTTCATGGCAGGTATGAAGACACTTGTTGGTGGGGAGATTGGCGGCTATACAGAGATGTTAAATGAAGCAAGACAGATTGCTGTAAAAAGGATGGTTGATGAGGCAAAGGAACTTGGTGCTGATGCAATTATTGGTGTTAAGTATGGTTCCTCACAGGTTATGCAGGGAGCAGCAGAGGTTATTGCCTACGGAACAGCAGTTAAGATTTTGGATAAGTAAAACTGGTATATTAATGGCATTTGATTAGTAGCGTATAGTATTAATAAAGAGGAATAACCTGCTGTTTTGGAACAATGAAAGTCGAGACATAGTATTTATGAGAAGCGTAAAAGAAACAGTTTACAGAGTAATCATATTGTTTGTAGGTCTGGTAATTGCCCATCTTGGAGTAACCCTGTTTTTGTTGGCTGATCTGGGATCGGATCCATTTAATGTTCTGATTCAGGGATTGTATAGAACTGTACAGTCAGTGTCATTCCTGACCCATGGGCGTGTACATATGTGTATATGCTTTCTCATAATAATAATTCTTCTGATTGTTGATAGAAGTTATGTAAAAATAGGAACTTTGGTGTGTATGTTCTGCGGAGGACCTATTATCGATTTCTTTAATATGATTCTTGAGCCTCTTTTTGCAGGCAATGTAAGTCTGATAGCAAAGATACTGGTCAATGTACTGGGATGTGTGATTCTGGCTTATGGTATGACAATCGTAATCAAGTCAGATGCTGGAACAGGGCCCAACGATCTGGTGGCAATTGTAATCAGTGACAAGACTCATAAGAAATTCAGCATTATGCGTGTCATTGTGGATGTATGTTTTGCGGGAGTGGGTTTTCTGCTTGGAGGCAAGCTTGGTATAGGAACAGTAATATGTGCCTTTGTAGTAGGACCTGTGGCGGGAGTATTCTTACCAATAAATGAGAAAATGGTTAACATAATTCTGAAGAAGCTGATAGCTGAAAAGAATGAAAAAGCAATAAATTACGAAGAATAAACTAGAAAAAACCAGGATATTTAATCCTGGTTTTTCTTATAGTTTTTCATTTAATGTGTAAGCTTTGTATTTTAAGGGCGGCACAGATTCTTGATTTTAAAGTGCAGCCTTTATTCCAGCAAGAAGTTCGCTGTATTCTTCGTAAGCTGGATACTGTGGATAATCCTTCTTAATAGCTTCTGTTGAACGGAAGAGGAAGCCGGCTTTGCTGGCCTGAATCATACCGAGGTCATTGAAACTGTCTCCACTTGCGATTGTATCAAAACCGCAGGACTGAAGAGCTTTAACAGTTGTAAGCTTTGACTGAGGACAACGCATCTTGAAACCAGTGATTTCTCCGTTGTCAGCAACCTCTAAAGTGTTGCAGAAGATAGCAGGCATACCAAGCTTCTTCATAAGAGGAGCAGCAAACTGATCAAATGTGTCGCTTAATATAATAACCTGAGTAGTGTCTCTTAACTCGTCGAGGAACTCTTTGGCTCCTGGAAGAGGATCGATTGTGGCAATAGTATCCTGAATCTCTTTAAGACCAAGACCGTGTTCCTTAAGTATTGCTATTCTATATTTCATGAGCTTGTCGTAATCTGGTTCGTCTCTGGTAGTTCTTTTTAACTCAGGAATATTTGTAGCCTCAGCAAATGCTATCCAAATCTCTGGAACTAATACGCCTTCCAAATCTAAACATACAACGTTCATAAACAAAACCTCACTTCTTCAATTTATCTTACTAAAGTATATAACTCGTTCATTTTAATATTAAAGAATGGAAAATGCAAACTTTTTAGTAATCATTGTAGCAAATGCAAAGTATTTAATAATATAAGTGCATAAAATGCAAGGTTTTTCGGCAAAAAACGACTTAAAAATGCTCAAAGCTTATGTTATTATAGGGGATGGATTATAAATGGGCGTGTCATGCCTGCAGGTAAAGAAATAGGAGGATGTTATGTCTTTACAAGCAACTTTAAAGAGAAATATTATTGAGGATCATATAGAAGACGAATTAGTGTCAATTGCTGACAAGATGTTCGGCAAGAAGATTGGCGAATGTAGTGATAAGGAGATCTACTACTGTACACTTTATCTTACAAAGGCACTTTCCGAAGCTACAACACCAATTGCTGGAACCAAGAAGGTATATTATATCTCGATGGAATTCCTTATTGGTAAGCTTCTTTCAAACAATCTCATCAATCTGGGAATGTATGACAAAGTAAAGGAAGTACTTGCAAAGTATGGTAAGGATATTAGTGTTATCGAAGAGTGCGAGCCAGAACCTTCATTGGGTAATGGTGGACTTGGACGACTTGCAGCATGTTTTTTGGATTCACTTGCAACACTTAATCTTCCAGGTGATGGTATTGGTCTTAATTACCATTATGGTCTTTTTAAGCAGGAGTTTAAGAAGAGACTTCAGTGTGCTGAGCCTAATCCATGGATTGAGCATCCATCTTGGCTTAACAAGACAGACCTTATGTTTGATGTAAAGTTTGGTGACTGTAAGGTTAGATCTAGACTTTATGATATTGATGTTGTTGGATACGACGCAGGTGTTAACAAACTTCACCTTTTTGATGTTGAGAGCATTGATGAATCAATTGTAAAGAAGGGAATTGATTTTGATAAGGAAAAGATAGAGAAGAATCTTACTTTGTTCCTTTATCCAGATGATTCTGACGAAGCGGGTAACTTACTTAGAATTTACCAGGAATACTTTATGGTAAGTAATGCGGCTCAGCTCATTTTATGGGAAATGCGTGAGAACCATGTTGATCTTAGAAAGTTAAATGAGCATGTAGCTATCCAGATTAATGATACACATCCTTCAATGGTTATTCCTGAGTTAATCAGAATTCTTGTTGAGGAAAAAGCATTTGCCATGGATGAAGCTATTGATGTAGTTAGCAAGACATGTGCATACACCAATCATACTATTCTTGCAGAGGCTCTTGAGAAATGGCCACTTGCTTATCTTGAGAAGGTTGTTCCACAGCTCGTTCCTATTATCAAAGAACTTGATAAGAAGGCAAAAGCAAAGTACAAGGATGCTAAGGTGGCTATCATTGATAAGGACAAGAGAGTACATATGGCTCATATGGATATTCATTACGGATATTCAATCAATGGTGTTGCTGCTATTCATACAGAGATTTTAAAGAACTCAGAACTTAATCATTTTTATAAGATTTATCCTGAGAAGTTTAACAATAAGACCAATGGTATTACCTTCAGAAGATGGCTTATGAGCTGTAACAGAGAGCTTGATTCACTTATAACAGATACAATTGGTAAGGAATACAAGAAGGATGCTTCTAAGCTTGAGGATCTTATGGCATATGCTGATGACAAGGAATTCCTTGCAAAGGTAAGAGCTATCAAGGTTGATAAGAAGAAGGCTCTTGCTGAATATATTAAGGAGCGCGAAGGCGTTGAGATTAATCCGGAATCAATCTTTGATATTCAGATTAAGAGAATGCATGAGTACAAGCGTCAGCAGATGAATGCTCTTTATATTATTCATAAATATCTTGAGATTAAGTCAGGTAAGAAGCCAGAGACTCCGGTTACATTTATCTTTGGTGCAAAAGCGGCTCCAGCTTATGTTATTGCACAGGATATCATTCACCTGATTCTATGTCTTCAGGAGATTATTAATAAGGATCCTGATGTAGCTCCATACATGAAGGTAGTTATGGTTGAGAACTACAATGTAAGCTATGCTGAAAAGCTCATTCCTGCATGTGATATTTCAGAGCAGATTTCGCTTGCAAGTAAGGAGGCTTCAGGTACTGGTAATATGAAGTTCATGCTCAACGGTGCAGTTACACTTGGTACTGATGATGGTGCCAATGTTGAGATTCATGAGCTTGTTGGTGATGACAATATCTATATCTTTGGTGAGAAGTCAGACGTGGTAATTGAGCATTACGCAAAGGCTGACTATGTATCGAAGGATTATTATAAGAACAGCAAGGTTATCAAGGAAGCAGTTGACTTTATCGTAAGCAAGGAAGTTAAGAAGGTTGGAAGTAAGGAACACCTTGAAAGACTTTACAATGAACTCCTTAACAAAGACTGGTTCATGACTCTGCTTGATCTTGAGGATTACATCAAGGTTAAGGATCAGATTCTTGCTGATTACAGCAATACAGACAAGTGGAACAGAATGATGCTTGTTAATATTGCTAAGGCAGGTTTCTTCTCATCAGACAGAACTATCGCACAGTACAATGATGATATCTGGAAACTGTCATAAGGAAATCTTTTAAAAAGAGGTTTTAACTGGGTTTATGGGAATTGATAGTTTGGTGGCTCAAAAAGCCGCCAAACTGTTTTTTACAGTTACGTATTTAAAGCAGAGGAAAACACATGCGCAGAAGTGGTATTTTATTAGCAATTTCAAGCTTGCCAAGTAAGTATGGCATTGGAACATTTAGTAAGGAAGCATATGAGTTTGTGGATTTTTTGAAAAAGTCAGGTCAGTCATTGTGGCAGATTCTTCCCTTGGGACCAACTGGATATGGTGATTCACCTTATCAGTCTTTTTCAACTTTTGCAGGCAATCCTTATTACATTGATCTGGAAGAGTTTATCGCCAATGGCTGGCTTACTAAGAAAGAGTGCGAGAAATATAATTACGGACATATCAATTTTGTTGAATACAGTGTTATATTTGATGCCAAATTCACTCTGCTAAAGAAGGCCTTCGATAATAGTGATATCAGTAGCAACAAAGCATTTGCAAGCTTCAAGAAAGATAATGCAGAATGGCTGGATGATTATGCTCTGTATATGGCAGTAAAGTATAGTCTTGAAGGTGTAAGCTGGACAGAGTGGCCAGAGGATATCAAGTTAAGAAAAGATAAAGCAATTAAAAAGTATAAGAAGGAACTGGCAAAGGAAATCGAGTTTTACTGTTTCCTTCAGTACTATTTCTATAAGCAGTGGACAGCACTTAAGGCTTATGCCAATGATAATGGGATACAGATTGTTGGGGATATTCCTATATATGTTGCCATGGACAGTGCTGATACCTGGTCGCATCCTGAATTGTTTGATCTGGATGAGAACTGCAATCCTGTTAAGGTTGCAGGATGCCCACCTGACGCATTTACTGCACTTGGACAGCTTTGGGGCAATCCACTATACAAATGGGAATATCATAAGGCCACTGGCTATGAGTGGTGGATGAACAGACTTGCCCATACATTTAAATTGTATGATGTGGTAAGAATCGATCATTTCAGAGGCTTTGATGAATACTATGCGATTCCATATGGCAGAAAGGATGCAGTAATTGGAGAGTGGCTTCCAGGTCCTGGACTTGATCTGTTTGCATGCATGAAGGCTAAGCTTGGCAAGAAGCAGGTTATTGCAGAAGATCTTGGATTCTTAACAGATTCTGTAATAAAGATGGTTAAGAAGTCTGGATTCCCAGGAATGAAGGTACTTCAGTTCGCATTTGATTCAAGAGAAGAAAGTGATTATCTTCCACACAATTATGATAAGAACTGTGTAGTATATACAGGAACACATGATAACGATACTACAAGACACTGGTATGATACTTTGGCACGTGGCGACAAGTCATTTGCAAGAAGATATCTCAACATCAAGACTCCTAGAGAAGCAGTCGACAAGCTGATTCGTGCAGGTCTTGGAAGTGTAGCGGATACATGTATAGTACCAATGCAGGATTATCTTGAACTTGGAGGCGAAGCCAGAATGAATTTCCCATCTACTATGGGAACAAACTGGAAATGGCGTCTTAGCAAGGATATGCTTACAGATGATCAGGCAGAACGCATATATAAGCTTTGCCGTCTCTATGGAAGAGTTAAGAGATAATTGTGGTCATAGTATGGCTTGTAAATATCAGGTTTGAAAATATCATTGAGGAATTTGTGAGGGGAATATGAAGGAATTAGAAAAGCGGTATAGAAAGAAAAATGCGATAGGTGCATTGGTTTGTTTCCTTATTGGACTGGTGATATCGCTAATCTGTTTTAAGGATTATCTTCCTATAGGAGAACTTCAGAACCTTGACTATGCTCAGCCGGGAGAGGTTAGAGAGGGCAGAGGTGAGATAACTGTATATGATGTATACGATTATTACAGCTATTGGACAGATAAATATGGCAAGGAAGTAACCAGAGATTATTTTGTAGCCATGGGTGATGGTGAATACGCTGTCTACATAGGGTGTGAGCTTAGTGGTAGAAAAAATAACAAGGCTTACGAAATTATGGAAGCGCTATGGAATACAGAATATGAAGATATTGATTATGAGTCAATAGGATACTTTAGAGTAAAGGGTAAGATTAAAGCCATTGAAGGCGAGGATCTTAAATATTACAATGACTATCTTTCGGACATAGCACAAGCTTATGACATGTCTATAGAAGAGGTAAATGAGTACTTTATTCCATATGTGCTTGTAGCAGCACAGGTGGGCGATGGTGATACATATGCTTACGTATTTGCCATTCTTGGAATTGGTCTTCTTGGATGTAGTATAGGTATGCTTATATGTGCCCTGTTTGGAAATCCACTTAAGGATATCAAGAATTATTGTAAGAAAACCAGCAATGAAGAACTGACTCTTGCCAGAATAGAGAGATTTTATGCTACTACTCCTGAAAGATATGGTGTAGTGGTTAATGATGAATATTTCCTGTATACAGGTGGATCAAAACCTGTTTTCTGCGATAGCAAAGATGTACTCTGGTTCTATCAGTACGTGGTTACCAGAAAGACAAATTTTGTAACAGTGGGCAAGGATTATTATGTGAAGTTTAGACTTGCTAATGGCAAAGAGTGCCAGGTGGCAACAAAGCAGGAGCAGGTCAGCAGCCTTTTGAATTATTTTATGGGTGTTCTTCCTGATGCGATTGTAGGATATAGCGATGCTCTTGACCGTATGTACAGGAGCAACAGAGCGCAGATGATTGCCGAGGTTGAAAGAAAGCATGACGCCCGCAATGGTAATGCATGTATGCATGAGGATAATGAGTCATATCAGCAGGCAAATGCTGATAATTATAATGAACCAGCAGACTTTGAATATAATGAAGCATTTAAACAGATGATGGATGATAATAATAATTCAGATGATTATAGTTCCAGAGTGTAATTGAAAAATGTGATAAATGCAAGAAGCATCACCTAATAGTGATGCTTCTTTTTTTAATCATTTCATGTTGTTATGATAGTGCGAATTATTAATCAAATCATATTGCTGTTATGGTACTGGGGATTCTGGGTTACATCCTCGCCAAACCATGATGGTGGAACAAATGCGTTGGCTTCCTCAACAGATGGGAACTCAACTTCAGCCATAATAAGAGGAGCATGTGCACCCTCGAATACATCCAACTCTATAGTGTAAGGATCCAGAGGAATAAGATATCTGGTCTTTTGAATAATCTTTCCGTCTGATTTGCTGACCAGATGCTCAAAGGCTTCTTTAGTAAGGGGGAGATTGGCTTCTTCACGAGCCAGCATGCCCTTACCTTTATATGTAAGATAGTATCTGTTGCCATCTTCTCTTACTCGAACTACAGGGTTGGTGCAAAGATAACCCTGCGTGATGTGGTTGCTATCATACTGAGTGAGATCAGGTAATTCTTTGATTAAGAATTTTCTTTCAATTTCCATATAATTCTCCTGAATGTGATTATGGTTCGAAAACATTATTCTATACAAAGATTATAATATGAGAGAAACAATTGCAACAAATGCATACAAAAACTGCATCTTGTCATACGAAGCTGCATCAGGCTTAGCAATTGAAATTCACGGGTTACCAGCATGAGTTGCATATGACAGTCTGTCACTTTTTAAATACTTTAAGTAAAAAATATAAAATATATTGTAAAGTATAGTTGACACAATGTAATATGAGTGATATATTAACATCAAGAGGTGCGACAAACACCAAAAGAAAACAAACACATTAATTACAAAACAGTCGCACGGGGAAAGGGAATAATGATATGAGATGTAACAAAAATTCAGCAGAGGCAAGATACAGAATCAGTAGAAACCTGATAGTGCTTATACTTATCTGTATAGCAATCTTTGCAGCAATCACAACTAAGGATTTGGTGACCAACTCACCGATTAGCTCATCGACACCGTCATTTATAGCTTCAGCAACTTGCGTATTGTGTCTTAACATTATGAACATGAGAAAAGCTAAAGAAGAGATGGAAGAAGAGTAAAGAAAAAGAGTAAAGCGAAGCAGAGTCGCAGAGATATTAACATAGGTAAATGGTCTTAACAAGGAGGATTTAGAAATGGTTTTTGCGTGTACTTTTATTGGAGTTTTAGTAGGATTATTAATAGCAGTTGTAATAGTAAAGGCATACAACACAGACAATAAGTTCAAAAGTGATTATGATGAGAGACAGGAAGCAATCAGAGGAAGAGGTTACAAATACGCATCTTATACAGCGTGGGCATTACTTGGCTTAGTAGCCTGCTTAAGCATTGGAGAAGTTGATATTCATATGGATAATGCGGTGCTTGCATTTGCAATACTTGCAATATCACTTCTTGTACAGACAATACATGCAGTTATGAATGATGCTTACTTTGGAAGCAATAATGACAGAAGAAAATACATTGTATTCTTTATAGTGATTGCAGTAATCAATTTGGCAGGTTTTGCAGTAAGATGTACCAAAGGAGATTTGATTGTTGATGGAACTGTAACCTGGGGAGCAATCAATGGAATATGTGGATTGATTTTTGTTATTCTTGGTATAGCACTTGGTATAAAGAATGTTATTAGCAAGAGAGAAGAGGAGGAAGAGTAGCCTATGAAGAATCTGAAGCTTAAAGCAGCAAGAGCGGGGCTGGATTTATCACAGGCCGATCTTGCGCAAAAGGTGGGAGTGTCCAGACAGACAATCAACTCGATTGAAAAGGGAGATTATAATCCGACAATCAATTTGTGTATAAGCATTTGCAAGGTTTTGGGGAAGACTTTGGATGAGTTATTCTGGATTGAGGAAGAATAGGGAAAAGGCGCCTGGTTAATAAAGGTGGAGTATATATTAAATAAGTATAAAAGGAGTGGTCGTAAGATTGCTCTTTTTTGCTGTGCAATGATATAATCTCTTTTGTAACGCATGTGGTGATAGAGATATCACAATTTGGAGCGTTGAGGATATATATGAGTGGAGAATTGTTAAAGAATATTGATACCGAGTTGGAAGGCGAGGTGTCAAAGGAGCCTGTTGAAAGGAACAGAAAAAGTGTAATTCAGACAAACTGCCCTCAGTGGCTCTTGAACAGAGATGACAGTACTGAATATGGAAAAGTGGAACTGATAAGCTACTATTCAAATACAACAGGGTCAGACAGGAAAGCGAATGTACTTTTTCCTGCAAACTATGACATAGAAAAGAAATATCCGGTTTTATATTTTTTGCATGGAATATTTGGCGATGAGAACAGCATGATACATGATCCGAACAATAAATTGGACACCATCATTGGTAATCTTATTGCTGAAAAAGAAATCAAGGAAGCTATTATAGTATTCCCTAATATGTTTGCCGCAGACAATCCTGATATACAGCCAGGATTTAGTCCCGAGCAGGTAAAACCGTATGATAACTTTATCAATGATCTGGTAGATGATCTTGTGCCATTTATTGAGAAAACTTACCCCGTGCTTACAGGAAGAGATAACAGAGCGGTTATTGGATTCTCTATGGGTGGAAGGGAGACAATCTATATAGGACTTATGAGATCAGACATGTTCGGCTCATTTGCTGCAATTGCACCTGCTCCGGGTCTTGTTCCAAATCGGGATATGATGATGGTCCATGAAGGACAGTTTGATTCAGAGTCTGAGATGAATCTAAAGCATACAGACAGTATACCTGAACTGTTCATGATATGTTGTGGCGATATTGATGAGGTTGTGGGTCAGTTTCCAGCAAGCTATCACAGAATACTTGACGGCAATAAGGTTGAGCACCTATGGTACGAAGTGCCAGGAGCAAATCATGACTCATTTGCAATAAGAAGTGGATTCTATAATTTCCTTATAAGATGGGAAGCAATTAATAACTAGGTTTACATAACTGTAAAATTCGTGAGTAATATAGGTTTACATAATAAAGGAGGCGTTATGGCAAAGGTAGCATTACTATTTTCAACAGGAACAGAAGAGTGCGAAGCACTCAATGTGGTAGATATATTAAGAAGAGCAGGTATGGAAGTAAGCATTATTTCTATTAGTGGTGATAGAAAAGTGACAGGTTCACATGATATCACAATTATTGCTGATGAGCTTATTGAGGAACACAGCTTTGAAGAAGATGATGTTCTGGTGATTCCAGGTGGAATGCCAGGGACAAATATTATAGAAGCGAATGAACTGGCACAGAAGGCAATTAAGACGGTAAGTGATAAGGGCAAATTCGTATGTGCCATTTGTGCAGCACCTAAAGTTCTTGGTCATGGAGCTTATCTTGTAGGAAGAAATGCATGTATCTATCCAGGTATGGATGATGAACTTACAGGAGCCAAGGTTAATCATGAGGAAGTTAATGTAGATGGAAAGTTTATAACCAGCAGAGGCCTTGGAACAGCTATTCCATTTGCGCTTACTATTATTGAACAGCTTCAGGGTAAAGAAGCAGCTGATAACATGGCGGCAAAGATTGTATTCAGACAGTAATAATCAGCAGATATTAGAGCTGAAAACTGTGGTGGATTTTTAATATTTGTTGTGCTATAATATACACCGACTGTAATCTGCCCATGAGGGCGGTAATAATATTAGGAAGGAAATATTAAAATGAGCGTAAATGTTGAAAAGTTAGAAAAAGGTATGGCTAAACTTACTATCGAAGTTCCTGCAGAAGAACTCGAGAAAGCCATTGAGAAAGTATACCAGAAGCAGAAGGGACAGATCTCTATCCCAGGTTTCCGTAAGGGTAAAGTACCTCGCCAGATGGTTGAGAAGATGTATGGTAAGGGAGTTTTCTTAGAGGAAGCAGCTAATGAGATTATTCCAACAGCTTACGAGAAGGCATATGATGAGTGTGGAGAAGAGATCACATCTACACCAAAGGTAGAAGTATCACAGTTAGAGGCAGGAAAGCCTTTTATCTTCACAGCAGAAGTTGCTCTCAAGCCAGAAGTTAAGCTTGGCCAGTACAAGGGTGTAACAATCGATAAGGTTGATGCAGAAGTAACAGATGAGGATGTTAATGCAGCTATCGATAAGGAACGCGAGAACAATGCTAGAAGCATCAGCGTAACAGACAGAGCTGTTCAGGATAAGGACGAGACAGTTATCGATTTCGAAGGTTTTGTTGATGGTGTAGCTTTTGCAGGTGGCAAGGGTGAGAACTATCCACTTACAATCGGTTCAGGTGCTTTCATTCCTGGATTTGAAGAGCAGTTAATCGGAAAGAATATCGGCGAAGAATGTGAAGTTAATGTAACATTCCCAGGCGATTATCATGCAGATGACCTTGCTGGCAAGGAAGCTACATTTAAGTGTACAGTTAAGGAAATCAAAGAGAAGCAGCTTCCAGAACTTGATGATGAGTTCGCAGCTGAGGTTTCTGAGTTTGATACTCTTGCTGAGTACAAGGAAGACCTCAAGAAGTCACTTGCTGAGAAGAAGGCTAAGAGTGCAGCAGATGCTAAGGAAGAAGCAGCAGTTGATGCAGTTATTGCAAACGCTGAGATGGAGATTCCAGATGCTATGCTTGAGACAACACAGAGACAGATGGTTGAAGAGTTTGCACAGAGCATTCAGAATCAGGGTCTTTCATTTGAACAGTATATGCAGTTCACAGGTATGAACGCTGAGAACTTCAAGGAGCAGGTTAAGCCACAGGCTGAGAAGCGTATCCAGTCAAGACTCGTACTTGAGGCTATTACAAAGGCAGAGAACATCGTTCCTACAGATGCAGATATCGATGCTGAAATCGATGAGATGGCAGCAGCATACAAGATGGATGCAGATAAGATCAAGGAGATGCTTGGTGATGCAGGCAGAGAGCAGATGTCTAAGGACGTTGCTATCAAGTTAGCTGTTAAGTTTATCGTTGATAACGCAGTAGAGAAATAAGATTTAAACACTGTTGCATACGGCACAGTTGAAAGTGAGGTATAAGATGAGTTTAGTACCTTATGTCATTGAACAAACATCGAGAGGTGAGCGTTCATACGATATTTATTCAAGATTATTAAAGGACAGAATCATTTTCCTTGGTGAAGAGGTTAATGAAGCAAGTGCAGCTACAGTAGTTGCACAGCTTTTGTTCCTTGAGGCAGAGGATCCAGATAAGGATATCAGCCTTTATATCAATAGCCCAGGCGGAAGCGTAACAGCAGGTATGGCTATTTATGATACTATGCAGTACATCAAATGTGATGTTTCTACAATCTGTATTGGTATGGCGGCCAGCATGGGTGCATTTCTTCTTGCAGGTGGTGCAAAGGGTAAGAGATATGCTCTTCCTAATGCTGAGATTATGATTCATCAGCCACTTGGTGGAGCTCAGGGTCAGGCAACTGAGATTCAGATTGCTGCTGAGCACATCTTAAGAACAAAGAAGAAGTTGAACAGTATCTTAGCTGAGAACACTGGTAAGGATTACGATGTAATCGCAGCAGATACAGAGCGTGATAACTGGAAGACCGCAGAAGAAGCTAAGGAATATGGCTTAATTGATGCAGTTATTACAAGTCGTAACGCACAGGAATAATAGTAATTAATTAAAAATACCATGGCCTTATGGCCATGGTATATTGAGGTTTACGGATGGCAAACAGAAGCATGAATGGACATATTAAGTGCTCATTTTGTGGAAAAAATCAGGATCAGGTAAGAAAACTTATTGCAGGTCCGGAAGGTGTATATATATGTGATGAATGTATAGACATCTGTGCAGACATTATTGAGGAAGAGCTTGGAGTAGAGGAAGAAGCTGATGATTCAATCAAGGATGACATCAATCTTCTTAAGCCAGTTGAAATCAAGAAATTCCTTGATGAATACGTTATTGGTCAGGAAGCTGCAAAGAAGGTATTATCTGTAGCAGTATACAATCACTATAAAAGAGTTACTGCTGAGGTCGAGGATGATGGTGTTGAACTACAGAAGTCTAACATCATTATGATGGGACCAACTGGTTCTGGTAAGACATATCTTGCACAGACTCTTGCAAGAATTATCAATGTTCCATTTGCTATTGCAGATGCGACTACACTTACAGAAGCAGGCTATGTTGGTGAGGACGTTGAGAATATTCTTCTTAAACTGATTCAGGCAGCTGATTATGATATTGAGAGAGCTCAGCTTGGTATTATCTATATCGATGAGATTGATAAGATCACTAAGAAGAGTGAGAATGTATCAATTACGAGAGATGTATCTGGCGAAGGTGTTCAGCAGGCTTTACTTAAGATTGTTGAGGGAACTATTGCAAGTGTACCTCCACAGGGTGGAAGAAAACATCCTCAGCAGGAGCTGATTCAGATTGATACATCTAATATTCTGTTTATTTGCGGTGGAGCTTTTGACGGCCTCGAGAAGATAATAGAGGAAAGACTTAATCGTAAATCTATTGGTTTTAATGCAGAAGTTGCACAGAAATCAGGAGATGAGATTGGCGAGCTTCTTGCTCAGGTATCAACACAGGATCTTGTGAAGTTTGGACTTATTCCTGAGTTTGTTGGACGTGTACCAATCAGAGTGGCGCTTGAGGGACTTGATAAGCAGTCGCTTGTAGACATCCTGTCCAAACCAAAGAATGCGCTTGTTAAGCAGTATCAGAAGCTGTTCAGATATGATGGAGTAGATCTTTCGTTTGATGAAGATGCTATTGATGCTATTGCTGAAGAAGCATTTACACAGAAAACAGGAGCTCGTGGATTACGTACCATTATGGAAAAGGCCATGATGGATGTAATGTACACTATTCCTTCTGATGAATCTGTATCTGAATGTATTATTACAAAGGATGCAATTGAAGGTAAATCAGAACCTATTGTTAAGAGAAATTAGAGAAACTTTATAAAGAGACAATTAAACCGTATGTTGGTAAATTGAATCAAATATAAAGTTAATATTTTATGATAAAAGATGCGTCTAAAGGACGCATTTTTTATTTGCAAAATGATAACTGATTTGTATATAAAAAAATACATTATTCAGTAATTCTTAATAATTAATATACACATTTTGTAGTATAATGATTTTGTTAATGACAGAGAGTAGAGGTAACTATGGTAATAAGAAGCGTTAATCTGGAGACAGTATGTGGCATAACTAGTACACTTCCTGAAAATATGATGCCGGAGGTGGCTTTTGCAGGCAAAAGTAATGTTGGTAAATCATCACTTATAAATGCCTTGATGAACAGAAAAAGCTATGCAAGAATCAGTTCTCAACCGGGTAAAACGCAGACCATAAACTTTTATAATATAAGCGATGAGATATATTTTGTGGATTTGCCAGGTTATGGATATGCCAATGCCAATGAGAAGGTCAAAGCTCAATGGGGAAAGATGATTGAGAGATACCTTCATAAATCAAAAGCACTGAAGATGGTGTTTTTGCTGGTGGATATTCGACATGCACCGGGGGCAAATGACTGTGATATGTATGACTGGATTGTTGATAGTGGTTTTACTCCGGTCATCATTGCTACAAAACTGGATAAGATAAAAAGAAGTCAGATAGATAAGCAGATTAAGCTTGTGAGGGAGACACTTGGATGTGGTAAGGATACCACGATTATTCCATTTTCTTCAGAGACCAAGCAGGGAAGAGAAGAAGTGTATGCCATACTGGATTCAGTAATAGAAGCAGGCATATAGTTCATATTAAGTGGGAAGATGCAAAAACAAAATACAAGTTTGATGACTAAAAAACTTAAAAGAGTATCGGGATTGTTTATTGCGCCAAGCTTTATGGGTGTTTTGACATTTTTCTTGGTACCTTTTTTAGTTGTACTGTTTTATTCTGTGGTGGATAATCCAGTTAACAAGGAATTTGTATTTTTACAGAATTTTAAAGAAGTAATTACCAATAAAGCATTTTCTCTGGCAGTGGTGAACACTGTAAAGTTTTCAATAATAAGTGTTCCACTTGTGGTAGCATTATCGCTTCTTGTCGCATTTGCACTGGATTCCAATGTAGTTGGCAAGTCGAAAATCAGATCCTGCTTACTCAGCCCTATGATGGTTCCTATCGCTTCAGTCATTTTGATATGGCAGGTGCTGTTTCATTACAATGGTGTTGTCAATGAGATTTGCAGTCGCTTTGATGTATCGCAGATAGACTGGCTCAAATCTGATAAGGCTGAGCTGGTCATAATAATTCTCTTTGTTTGGAAAAATCTTGGCTATAACATGATTCTGTTTATGGCAGCAATTAGCAATATTCCCAAAGATCTTATTGAAGTTGCAAGATTGGAAAGTGCTTCAAAATGGTTGATTTTCTGGACTATAAAGATAAGGTATCTGGCATCTACCATTTTGTTTGTTACTATTTTGTCTGTAATAAATTCCTTTAAGGTATTTAGAGAGATATATCTGATGACTGGGGATTATCCATATGAACTCTATATGCTTCAGCATTATATGAACAACATGTTTAGTTCGCTTAATTATCAAAAACTATCCGCAGCAGCGATTATGATGTCAATTGTTATGATCATTCTGGTCTCGCTGATGTTTGTTATAGAGAACTTTATAGGAAGAGACCTGGAGGAATAGCCTATGAAGTTTGACAGAAGAGTAAAGAAGAAAAGAAGAAAAAAGAATATATTACTAAGTACTATTCTGATATTGCTGGCAGTGATTTTTGTAATTCCGATTGTATTCACTATATGCAATTCATTTATGGCTGAAACAGAGATTGCTGCAAACTATGGTCGAATATTTGACAGTATAGTAGGTTCAGGCGGAAGCAAGTACGTATCAGAAACTGTCCATCTGAAGTTCATACCAGATGCAGTAAGCTTCAAGCAGTATTTTACGGTTCTGTTCAACAGTCCTGAATACTTACTTAAGTTTTGGAATTCAGTGATACTTGTAGTACCTATAGTAGTATTTCAGTTGTTGGTGGCACTCCTTGCGGCTTATGGATTTGCCAGATACAGAGGCAGAATAAGAGAGATGATATTCTTCGCTTATATCATACTCATGCTGATGCCATATCAGGTAACACTGGTACCAAACTTTCTGGTGAGTAACTGGCTTGGAATACTTAACAGCAATTGGGCAATCTGGCTACCGGGTATATTTTCTCCTTTTGCAGTTTTCTTGCTGACTAAGTGTATGAGAAGAATTCCATCAGGAATAATTGAAGCGGCTAAAATCGATGGAGCTGGAGAGTGGAAGATATTTACAAAGGTTTGTTTACCACTTTGCAAGAGCGCAATAGCAAGTGTATGCATTCTCTTATTCATTGATTATTGGAATATGGTTGAGCAGCCACTAATCCTGTTAAATGACAGCGACATGCATCCTCTGTCAGTCTTCTTATCTAAGATAAATAATGGTGAAGTAGGAATAGCATTTGCAGTAGCGACTATATATATGATTCCAACCTTACTGGTATTCCAATACGGTGAAGATTATCTGGTTGAAGGTATTACATATCAGGGTGGTATGAAAGGTTAACCTAGGTTGACATAATGCAAAAATAAATAAGAGACGTTTTGAAAGTTGCTTAAAATACAAGGCACATAACAATACAAAGGTTTACATAAAATGAATGTAAAAGAAGAAAACAACGTTATAAAATTAAAGAAAGATGTGGTTAAGAATATAGCTATAGTATTTTTGACCGTGATGTTGCTGCTGACTTTTTTCTCCAACAGCATTATGAATAAGTCTCTTCCTGAGGTGGCCACTCAGTATGTGCAGAGTGGAACTATCACAGAGAAGATTAGAGGTACAGGAATAGTGGAAGCTGATGATCCATATAGTGTGATGGTAACTGATACACGTGTGATAGACAGTGTTGCAGTGAAGGTAGGAGATGAGGTCACAAAGGATCAGATTCTTTTCTACCTTCAGGACAGTGAGAGCGCAGAACTCGAAGAGGCTCAGAAGGCTCTTGAGGACCTTATTCTGAAGTACACAACAGGTGCTCTTACAGGCGAAATGACAGATAGTGCTTATTACAATGCTACCACAGGAAAAGTCCTTGGAATGAATACATATGAGGCTCAGATCGAGGCTGCAAAAACTCGTGTAAAAAATGCACAGGATACAGTGGATAGTCTCACTCGTCAGATGGCAGTTGTAGACGGTCAGACCACAGCTTCTTCTGATGCAGAGATTGCACAGGCAAAGCTGGATCTTGAAAAAGCACAGCAAGAACAAGCTAATGCTAAGGAAAGGTATGCTGCTTTGAAGGCAATCGTTGACGCAGGTGATGGTGGAGAGAGTGCAGCAAAGAATGAGTATGAACTGGCGAAGCTTAAGTATGATAATGCAAAACAGATATATGATAATGCACAGACACAAATTAAAACAGCTATAAAGTTAACATATAACACTGTTATTATAGAACTAAAAAATTATGAAAAATATGAGAATACTTATGCACAAATAAATTCTGAAAATGATTTGATTAGCACTATATTTACCGAGGATAATCAGATTAATTCGGTTGCGTTAAATGATTGGCAGACAGAATCAAATTACCCGACTAGCGATTATAATGCATTCACAAAAGCCTTTGAGGATTATATCAATGCAAAGACTAATGCTGATTCAAAAAATTCGGCATATGTGTCTGCTAAAAGTAAAGCTATTGCATATAGTGATGCTGATAGTAAACTTTCTAGTGCAGAAGCGGATTGCAATAATGCTAATAACAAAGTATCAGAGCTTCAGACAAAAATAACAACGCTTACAAATGCTCAGACAGCAAATACCGCTGGTAACCAGCAGTTGTCCAAAGATTTAGCACTTAAGAAGTCAGATGCTGAACTTGAACTTTCAAAAGCCAAAGAAGCTCAGGCTCAGCTGCTTACAGATATAAGCAAGACTCTTGATCTTGCGAACCAGAACTCAATTATCAGGGATCAGCAGGAAAAAGTAGCAAAGCTTAAAGAGAAGGCATCGGGAGCAGTTGTAACCAGCCCGGTTGATGGTACTATACTCAGTATAGCTAAGAAAGCGGGAGAGAGTACTTCGGCGTCAGATGCGCTGGCAACTATTCAGGTGGCAGGCAAGGCAATGACTATGAATTTCTCAGTAACAGCTGAACAGGCTAAGAAGGTTAGCATAGGTGATACAGCATCACTTCAGAACGCCTGGTATTACAGTGATGATATCAGGATAGTGTTAACCAAGATAGCCAATGACCCTAACAATCCTGGCAAGAACAAGCTTCTTATGTTCAATGTTGAAGGTGCTGTAAGCAATGGTGAAAGCCTCAATGTATCACTGGGACAGAATCCAAGAGAGTATTCTATGGTGGTTCCAAACAGTGCAATACGAGAGGATAGCCATGGCAAATTCATTTTTACAATAGAGGAGAAGAGTACTCCATTTGGAAACAGATATAAAGCCAAGAGAGCCGATGTTGAGGTTATTACAAGTGATGACAGCAATACAGCCATCAAGGCAGATATAGATTCATGGTCTTATGTTATTACAACATCCAATAAGCCTATCGAATCAGGACAGCAGGTAAGACTATCTGACAGATAAGATGAAGAAGATAAACATAGTATGTCTTGTGATGGTCATTTGTCTGGCTATTACAGGGATAACAATACATATAAAAAAGAATAGCCTATATGACCAGCAGGCCGCCCGCAGATGGTCCAGTGACAGCGAGATGGAACAGATGACTGTGTTCTATCCTGTAACTCAGACTCAGACCTTGGACAGTTTTTCTTTTGAAAGTCTGACTCATCAGATTCAGGATGCTTTGGACAAATCTGCATTTGCAGATGAGAGTGGTGCACCGGATGCTACTGGCATTACATTTCCATATTCTGTATGTATTCAGGGTAAGCTGACTATTGCAAATGAGGAAAAATCTGTTGATGTCACTGTACTTGGGGTAGACAAGGATTTCTTTGTTTTTCACCCGGTAAATATGCTTTACGGAGCATATATTTCTGATGACGATCTAATGAAGGACGGAATTGTCATTGACGATGATACTGCCTGGAAACTGTATGGTTCATCAGACATAGTTGGCAAAATGGTCACTATTGCAGGAGTACCTCATTATATCAAAGGAGTTATGCATAAGGATGAGGGCAGGTTTGCTCAGGCAGCAGGTCTGGATAGCAGCATAGCATATGTCAGCATGGAAACACTGGATAAATCCAATATGTATGGTGGCTATGTATATGAGCTGATACTGCCTAATCCGGTTGATGATTTTGCTGTTAAGCTTGTAAAAGAGACAATTGGTAATTCTATAGAAAAACTGGAATTTGTAGATAACAGCTCAAGGTATCAGGCATCAAAATGTATGGATGTGCTTTGGAATATTGGTGTCAGATCCATGAGTACTAAGGATATTCTATATCCATATTTTGAAAACGAGGCAAGGGCCTGGGAGGATGTATTTGCCATAATGTATGGCATAGTATATCTCTTGGTAATTGCACTGGTTGTAATAATTGTGATTCGTCTCTGGTTATTAAAAATCAGTAGGGATAAAAGGAGGAAAAATTATGAAAAAGAAAAGAATCGTTATTTCGCTTCTGTGCGCACTTGTATTAGTCGCTGGATGCGGAAAAAAGGATGGAACAGGAAACAGTCAGGGGACAAGTGCCCAGACTCAGGCAAGTGCGAGTGAGCTTGCTAATCAGGTCTACAGGACCGAGAGGGTTGGTGGTAATGTAGATGAGAATATAGATTCAAGCTTATTAGCTGGAGATAAGTTGTACATCATGACCAGCAGCTGGAATTACCCTGATGGAGAAAGCTCAGAGGGAATTGAGGCAAGAACCGATGATCTTGTGGATCCAAAGACCGCGAATGCCGGAAATGATTCTGCGGATGCAGACATCGCTGCAAATGCAGGTTCTGAGGATGAAAAACTTGCTGCTACAGATGAAATATCAGCGGATGATAATGATGGAATGATAGCAGAAGGTGATGAAGTCGATGGAGGTTCTTATTCAGAAGGAGTACACACCGTTACTATTAGCTGCAGTGATCTTCAGGGCAAAGAGATATACAAATATGAGAAGGATTACTCATCAAATTCCAGCATTTATGGCATGGAAGCAACTGATGATGGAACTTTGTATTATATCTGTAATGAATATGGTTCAGAGTCAAATGACTATCAGGATGTTTATTATATTATTTGTGTAGATCCTGCTGGAAATGAACTCTGGCAGAGTGAAATCAGCAGTACTTCAGATTTAGATCAGTATTTTTACCCAGTGGCAATTTTTGCCAATGACAATGGAGCGCTACTGGTAACCTCAGTAGGCATTGAGAATATCGATAAGCAGGGTAATACCTCTGGAATGAAACAGATTGATGAGTTCACAAATCTTGGAACAGTTATTAAGATTAAGGACAATAAATATGCTGCACTGATATATGGTGATAATGAACCGGCATTAAAGCCAATTGATGTTGAAAATGGTAAGCTTGGAGATAGCATTGCCGTACCATTTAGTTTGTATGCTTACAGTGTGTGCTCTGGTGCTCCAGCATATGACCTTGTAATGTCCGATCAGTCTGGAATATACACCTTTAATATTGGAGATGCAGCACCAAATAAAATAATGGATTATCTTGCATCAGATCTTGTTACTACCAGTATTAACAACATAATCATTAAGGATGATACTACCTTCTATGGCAATTACTATGATGAAGAAACAGACTTTTATGGTTTATATAAGTTTACAAAGGTTGATCCAAGTCAGGTCGTAGAAAAAGAGATTATCAGGCTTGGCGGAATCTGGGTTGAGAACTGTGTAAGAAGCAATGTAATCAAATTTAACAAGTCTTCTGATAAGTACAGAATCATTATAAATGACTATTCTAACGGTGGTAATTTTGATAATTATCAGGATGTGCTTCAGACTGTAAACAATGACATTGTTACTGGCAATATGCCAGATATTATGATGTTGGATTCTTCACTTAACATTGAAAACTACATTGCAAAAGGCGTATTTGCTGACCTTAATGCATTTATTGATAACGATGCGGAAATTAAGAGAGAAGACTATCTGGAAAATGTGCTTAATGCTTACGCTTACGATGGTAAAACATACGCAATTATTCCGGGCTTCCAGGTTAACACTCTTGCTGGAAAGAAATCCATTTTCGGTGACAAAAAGGGATGGACTATGGCTGAGTTTACAGAATTTATGAATGCTCAGGATTCAGATGTAACTGCTATGGGACTTATGACCAAGCAGGATTTTGTGGATTCCATGATGTATTATTGCATAGCTGATTTCATTGACCGTGAAACAGGAACAGCGAAGTTTGATTCTGATGAATTTATCAATGTACTGAAATATACAGAAAAATATCCAAAAGAAATAGATTATGAAAGCTTTGACGACAGTTACTGGTCAGAGTCAGATTCCTTCTACAGACAGGATAAAACACTGTTGCTCAGAATGTCACTCTATAATTTTAGAGATGCATGTTATCAGACACAGTCAATGTTTGGAGAACCAATTAATTATATAGGATACCCTTCGGCCATACGTGAAGGTAATTCCTTTGGTACTGAATCTTGTATTGCAATCAATTCAAAATCAAAAAATCAGGAAGCTGCATGGGAATTTGTAAGACAGTTCCTGTTGGATGACTACCAGGAAAATAATATCAACTGCTTCCCAGTTAAGAAGTCAGCTCTTGAAAAAATGGCTAAAAAAGCTATGGAGCCTCAGACCTATACAGATGAGGACGGAAACATTCAGACATATAAGGACACATATTATATAGCAGGAGAGGAAATAGAAGTAGACCCTCCAACACAGGCAGACATTGATCAGATGATGGATGTACTCACTTCTGTAAATAAGGTAACCAGCTATAATGATGATGTTCTCAACATTGTTAAGGAAGAGGCCGAGAGTTTCTACAATGGACAGAAGAGTGCTGAGGAGGTTGCTAAGATTATTCAGGGCAGAGTTCAGATATATGTCAATGAAAACAGATAAAAGCTATAATGGTTAATAAGTATAATGTATATCATACTTCAGTGACGTAAATTGATTTTTAGGCAATAACATGATATAGTACTTATAATTGTAATTACCACAAAATTTGGTGGAGGCACTATGAGAGCAGAATGTTATTACGACGATTATGATAAGAAAGAGAATCTTCATTTTGATTCGAAAGTAGTTCATGGAGCATTGGGCTGTGATCCTATGACTGGAGCACTCAGTTTCCCAATTTTCCAGGCAGCTACATTTAAGCATAGAGAGTTTGATGTATCTACAGGATATCTTTATTCAAGGCTTCAGAATCCTACAAGACAGGAACTGGAGAGAACTATGGCTATATTAGAGGAAGGCTATGAAGCATTTGCAGTTTCCTCTGGTCAGGCTGCTAATATGTGTGTATTTGGTATGCTGGTAGATGGGGATCATGTTATTCTTTCCGATGATTTGTATGGTGGTACATATCGTATAGCGGAGGATATATTCCGTAATCTGGGCATCGATTTTGAATATGTTGATATGTCAGATATGGAGAATCTTGAAAATGCATGGAAGCCTAATACCCGTATGGTATTTTTGGAGACTCCGACTAATCCTATGATGAGAGTTTCAGATATGAGAAAGATTGCTGAATTCACTCATAAGAATGGTGGAATCTTTGTAGTTGATAACACTTTCCTTACACCATATTTTCAGAAGCCACTTACTTTAGGAGCAGATATTGTTGTACATTCTGCAACCAAGTATATCAGCGGACATAATGATGTTATAGCAGGTATTATTGTAATCAAGGATGATACATTTTCAGATCATTTTCATATGCAGCTTAAGAGCCGTGGTAATGGACTTGCTCCTATGGATTCATGGTTATTACTCAGAGGTCTTAAGACTCTTTCACTTCGTATGGAAAGACACAATTCCAATGCAAAGGAAGTTGCAGAATGGCTTCGTAAACATCCAAAGGTTAAGAAGGTATATTATGCAGGATTTGAGGACCATAAGGGTTATGCTATTAGCAAATCACAGTCTACTGGTTTCGGCGGTATGATTTCCTTCGAACTTGACAGCCATGAGACTTTGGTTAACCTTATGAACAATGTTAAGATGATACTCTTTGCAGAAAGTCTTGGAGGTACAGAGACACTGGTTACATATCCACTTACTCAGACACATGAGTCAATACCTGCTGATATCAGAGAAAAGCTTGGAATTAATGACAGATTTGTAAGAATCTCTATAGGTATCGAAGATGTAAGAGATATTATTGCGGATCTTGAGCAGGCACTTGGATAATTGAATGATTTAGTTTTTGATTTGTGTGCAATGCTTATATAGTATTGCACACAATTTTGCGTTATAAATATAAGTCTATTAGCTCATAGAACGGATAGAAATTAAGGCTGATTAGTTAAAGAGGATAAGTTATGAATATACCATTTACCAAAATGCAGGCATATGGCAATGATTATGTATATATCAATGCCATGAAGGTATCTGTTGATAACTGGAATGACCTGGCTATAAAGGTTTCAAACAGAAATTTCGGAGTCGGAAGCGACGGAATGATACTTATATGTGATTCCAAAGTATGTGACTTCAGAATGCGTGTATTTGATCCGGATGGAACCGAATGTGAAATGTGTGGAAATGCGCTTCGAAGCGTGTCGAAATATGTATATTACTATAAGCTTACAGATAAAACCAGGTTTAGTGTTGAGACTATTGGCGGGCATCAGCAGGTGGAACTTGACGTGGTGGATGGAGAAGTAGTATCTATTCATGCCAATATAGGTAAGCCAGTATTTGATCCGGACAAGATTGTAGTGGATATGGATAAGGCAAGAAATGTGGTTGACATAACAAAGATGCCGAAGAATAATCCAACTGACACAGAAAGCTCTGAAATGAAGGAGTTTGTCAATGTGCCAATTCAGATAGAAGACAGGACATTCTACATGTCATCTCTTTCCTGGGGCAATCCACATACTGTAATGTTTATTGATGATGTAGACACACTTGATATAAAGAAATATGGTCCAAAGATTGAGAACCACGAAATATTTACAAATCGTACGAATGTTACATTTGCCCAGGTAGTGGATGAGAATAATATTAAGATTCGTGAGTGGGAACGAGGAACAGGTGAAACAATTGGCTGTGGAACAGGTTGCTGTAGTGCAGTTGTATTTGGCAACAGACTTGGATACACCGGACGACATGTGGATGTTATGCAGATAGGCGGCATGCTTCACGTTGACTGGGATGAGCAGGACAATGTTCATATGGTAGGGCCATCTACAGTGGTATACGAAGGAGAATATTACTATGAAGCTTAATGATTTACTCGTTGGAGTTGAATACGAACTTTTGCAGGGAAATACAGATATAGAGATATCTGATGTTGAATATGATTCAAGAAAAGTAAAGGAAAATGCACTTTTCGTATGTGTAAGTGGTTTTAAAACCGACGGACATGGATATATATCAGGAGCACATGAAAAGGGAGCCAAGGCAATTATTGTTGAGAAGGACCTTGAAGGATGTCATGAGGCAATGGAAAAATTTGCCCAGGAGAAGGGCTTTGGAGATACCTATGTTCCATACAATATGACTGTTATCAGAGTAGCCAATGCAAGAAAGGCACTTGCTCTTGTAAGTGCGGCATGGTTTGGCAATCCTGCAGACAAGCTTACCATTATTGGACTTACTGGCACAAAAGGAAAGACAACAACAGCTCATATGATTAAGAGCATTCTTGAAGCAGCTGGCAACAAGGTTGGTATGATTGGTACGATTGGAACCTTTATTGGAACAGAGAAGATTGAGACCAAGAACACTACTCCTGAATCTTATGAACTTCACAAGCTGTTTAAGAAAATGTTGGAAATGGGTGTAACTCATTGCGTTATGGAGGTTTCAAGCCAGGCGCTGATGTTATACAGAACATATGGAATTACATTTAAGTACGGCGCATTTTTAAATATTTCTCCAGATCATATAGGACCTGGAGAGCATAATACATTTGAAGAATATTTGGGAGAAAAGGCTAAAATATTCAAACAGACAAGCAACGCTGTAATAAATATTGATGATGAGCATGGAGCCGCATTTGTAAATGAAGGTGTTGCTTCAGAAAAGGTCTATACAATTTCAACCAGAAAAAAAGCATCTGTGTATGTTGAGGCAATGGAGGATATCTGGGAGCCGGATTTGCTTGGTTCTAAGATTATAGTAAAAGAAGCAGGCGACTATACAGCTGTTGCTACCGTAGCTGGTGAGTATATAGTGCCTATGCCTGGAAGATATAATGCTGAAAATGCACTTATTGCTATTACAATCTGTGGAATGTGTGGAATGAGCAGGGATGATATTGCTGCTGGACTTCGGGCAACAACTGTAAAGGGAAGAACTCAGGTTATCAGAGAGGCATCACACATTGCAACATTTATTATTGACTATGCTCATAATGCATTGAGTACGGAGAGCCTGCTTTCTATGCTGAAAGGATACAAACCTAACAGACTTATCTGTCTCTTTGGTGGTGGCGGAAATAAGCCAAAACAGCGTAGATATGATATGGGTGAAGCTTCTGGAAAATATGCCGATTTGACAATTCTTACAGAGGACAATCCAAGATACGAAGAGATAGAAGATATTAACAATGACATCATTGTGGGTCTTGATGCACATAATGGCAAGTATGAAATCATTCTTGATCGAAAGGAAGCAATTGAGCATCTTCTTGACACAGCTCAGAAAGGTGACATTGTTGCACTTATTGGTAAAGGTCATGAGACATATCAGGATGTCAAAGGCGTAAAACGATACTTCTGTGAGGAAGAAATTATCAGGGATTACGTTGCTGCACATAAATAAAGATATATTGGAATGAAGACCTCGGGAAGATTATTCCGAGGTCTTTATTGACTATAATAGAAAGTAGTATAATAGTGCAAAATAGTATTATATGAGGGAAAAAGATGGAAGAAAAATACAAAAAGAGAAAATGGTGTCTGTTATTAATACTTATGCTAATCAAGGCTATTGCGGATATTGTCATTTTGCAGGTACAGGTTACTATGGCAGCCACAAATAAGAATTATGCTGCAGTAAAAGCGTATGGTGATTCAGTGGTAAACGTTGACATGTGGATGGGAATATTTGTTGTGATTGGCACAGCTGTATGGATTCATTTTGCAATAAAAGACCAAAGATATGAAGTGAAATATCACTTCTGGATTGCAGGCCTATGGGCATTGACAACTGGTGTTGTAGGGGTAGTGAAAGGTATATTTTGTGACATTATTCTTTTTGAAAATGAACGCAAGCTTGCACAGCAGAATGGTGAAGAACTGTTTGGACATGCTGCTCCTGCGTTGACCATACTTTATATGGCTTTGGGACTTGCATATTTTGTATTCGTTGCCAATATTGGCGCAATTGCTCAGGCAAGATATAAAAATATGAAACGGTCAAGAGACGTTATGTAAACTATTGTCGACAAGATTATCAATCTCGTCAAATGTCAAATCCTGAGTCTGGGTTAGCCAGTCTGGCATAGAATCAGGGCTTACAGGAAGAGCATCCTTAAGTACGTCGGATTTGCCCATAAGCACAGAGTAAGGGATTAAATAAGAAAGTTTTTTTGGATTCGCGCTGTACATACCAAGCATTTTAGGAGTAAAAGCTTTTTTAAAAAACTTCATATAACTCTTCCTGATTTTTTTTCTCATAGCGAAATATTTTTCTTTTTCGGCTCTTCTTGTGCATTTGATAATCCACGCAATTATCACTAATACTAAGCCTAAAAAGCCAAGAAGTCTTTGCTCATAAGTCCCAGTGACCGATATGAAGCCTGGTATGAAAATGGAAGCAAATATGCCTGTTGCTGACCAAAGTAAGAAACGGAGTACAGCAATAATATATGCTAATATAACATGGTTGTTGCTTTTACAGGTAGTTTGTAAAGATTTCAAAGTAATAGTTTTAGAAGGAGAAGGCGCATCCTTTTTCGGAGGTTCAACATTTGCTTTTAATCCCAATAATTCTGATAGATTGCTAAGTGACAAGGACAGCAACAGTACGAGAATTGAAATGACGCAATAATATGCGAATATTATTGGAAGCATAGCTGAAGTTGAACCTTCATAGATTGCAGATGGAAGAAGGGCAAAAAAAAGCATTAAAATAATGCAATATTTATATATTTGTGATTCTTTCTTGATTGAGGCATAATCGATGGCTCTTTCTCCGTCGCTGCTGGCTACAGGAGCCTTGACAGATTCTTTAAAAGGGCAGGTTTTAACCATTTGCTTGTAATAGTCACTGATTCTGCTCAATTCAACCGATTCATTGCTGATGATTGCATTTTCATCTGCATATTCGATAAGATCAGCATTGCCAAAAAGAGCTTCAAGAAGATAACGTTCTGCGATAGAAGCTTTGTCAAAGGAAATGGTATTTTTGACTACTCTTACTATATTGTTGGAGTCAACATCTATATTTATATATCCACGCTGGGCCAGAAAGTAGAGCATGAATTTATCGAGATTCTTTTTGTGGCGTCTCTTGATTTTGGGATAGAAAGTCCAAAAAGAATTGTAAAAGGTCTTATTTCTTTTTTCAAAATCATTTATGGCGGGCTGCATAATATTATCAAAGGTTGTCAATCTTACTGCATATAATCCAAAGACTATGACAGTCGCTGCTGTACATATAATTGTTATTATTTCTAGCATATTTTTTCTCTATACTTTCTCATTTATTTTGAATAATAATATGTATATTTCATTAACTTAATATAGTATATAATATATTCGCTGATAATGCATATAATTTGCTGTGTACAAATAAGGAAACACTAGCGTTTTCTATTGCATTTTAGAAGGCAGATATTATATTATTACAAGGTAAAAATGTTATTATATGAAATGAGGTAAATATAAATGACTAATGCAGAAAAGGCTTTGATGCTCCACGAAGAGTGGAAGGGAAAGATTGACACAACAGCTAAGAGTAAGGTACAGACAAGAGAAGATCTTGCGCTTGCTTATACTCCAGGTGTTGCTGAACCATGTAAGGTAATTGCAGAAGACAAGGAAGCAGCTTACAAGTACACATGGAAGTCAAATACAATTGCAGTTGTATCTGATGGTAGTGCAGTTCTTGGTCTTGGAAATATTGGACCAGAAGCAGCTATGCCTGTTATGGAAGGTAAAGCGGTTCTCTTTAAGGAATTTGGTGGTGTTAACGCAGTACCTATCTGTCTTGATACACAGGACACAGAAGAGATTATCAAGGCTGTAACATATCTTGCACCTACATTTGGTGGATTCAATCTTGAAGATATTTCTGCACCAAGATGTTTTGAAATAGAGAGAAGACTTAAGGAGACACTTGATATCCCTGTATTCCATGATGATCAGCATGGTACAGCAGTAGTAGTACTTGCAGGTATTATCAATGCACTTAAGGTTGTTAAGAAGGAAAAGGAAGCTTGTAAGATTGTTGTAAATGGATCTGGTGCAGCTGGCTGTGCTATTACAAAGCTTCTCTTAAACTATGGATTCAAGAATGCAATCCTTTGCGATACAAAGGGTGCTATCAGCTCAGCTAGAACAGATCTTAACTGGTCTAAGAAAGAGATGCTTGAGATTACCAATCCTAACGACGAGCAGGGACTTCTTGCTGACGTTATGAAGGGCGCTGACATCTTTATCGGTGTATCTGCTCCAGGTACAGTTACACAGGAGATGGTTAAGTCTATGAATAGTGATTCAATTATTTTCGCTATGGCTAATCCAGTTCCAGAAATTATGCCAGACGAAGCAAAGGCTGCTGGTGCACGTGTAGTTGGTACAGGTAGAAGTGATTTCCCTAACCAGGTTAATAACGTTGTTGCTTTCCCAGGTATCTTCAGAGGAGCTCTTGATGGAAGAGCAAAGCAGATTACAGAAGAGATGAAGCTTGCAGCTGCTCTCGCTATCGCTGGTACTATTCCTGATGATGAGATTAATGAGGAAAATGTAATTCCTGAAGCATTTAATCCAGACGTTGCAAAGCGCGTTGCAGATGCAGTTAAGGCATGCATTAAATAATAGAAAATGTTTTGAAGGAATAAGCACATGAATAAGTTAAAAGGTATTATATATGTGCTGCTTGCAGGAACTATGTGGGGATGTATGGGATTACTCGTACGTCCCCTTAATAATATGGGCTTACAGTCTATGGATATAGTAGGCTTGAGAAGCTATGTAACAGTGTTGTTAACTCTGATCGGGTTACCGCTGTTATGTAAACTGAATAATACTTCTGTTAAGCAGGCAGTAAGAATTAGATTAAAAGATATATGGGTATTTGTGGGGACAGGAATTATAAGTGTAGTATTTTTTAATTTCTGTTATTTCAATACAATTATTCATACGTCACTGTCAGTAGCCGCAATTATGCTGTATACTGCACCGATTTTTGTTATGCTTATCAGCGTTCCAGTGTTTAAGAATAAGCTTAACAGGTACAAGGTTTTTGCCTTGATACTCGCCTTTGCTGGATGCGGAATAGTAACAGGTGCCTTTATAGGTAAAATGGTTATTGGCATGGCTGGTTTTTTGTTTGGAATAGGCGCAGGTGTTGGATATGCCCTCTACAGCATATTTGGTAAGCTGGCAGCGGATAAGAAATATAATTCGGTTAGCATAACTCTATACACCTTTATATTTGCCAGTATAGGAGTTTTGCCATTTATCAATATCAGGCATATTGTAGAGATATTAACTGGCAATGGTGGACTGCTGTATAGTATTCTGCTTATTACTATTACTACATTTTTGCCTTACATATTCTATACCGCCGGACTTTCGCTTATGGAGCCAGGAAAGGCTGCGATTGTTGCCTGTATAGAGCCTGTAGTAGCTACATTGGTTGGATGGGTTTCTTTTGGAGAGAAGCCTACAATGATGACAGCTTTAGGTGTAGTATTGGTAATATTTGCGATAATAATTATTAATACCAAAGGTGAATAAATGTGCTATAATTTGGAAAAAGGATAAGATTATTGTGCAGACAGTATAACTGACTCCTTTAGAATTGCAGTATTTGGTTGAGGAATGATAATGACAGATAACGTCAGAGAACTATTCAACAAATTTGTTGATGCGTTAGTTGGAATCAATGGAATAGAGGAAACCTTTGCAGTTATCAAGACCAGTGGTCAGGAAGTGCTCAAAGAATTAGGCGTGGTTAAGTGGAAGTGCATTTATTATACTCTGGTTGATGCTGTCATTAAGGAAGAGATTCGTGCAGAGGATATTTTTATAATTGATGAGTCGAGAGCTGATTCGCCAACAGTGGTTGAGGCCAAGGATTATCATACTCCTAATGGTGGAAATCTGGGCCTGGAGATGTATCGTATTGAGTCTGATATCTGGACAGATGAGATGCGTGAAGATCTTTTGATGGTTATGAATATGATATTTATTGCTTTGGGAAGAGGCCGTGTATATACCTCCTATGAAAAAGCCAACCTGTCAGACCTTACGACCGGAGCACCTAATCAGATTGCTTTGGTCAGGTTTATTTCCAAGCTTGCTGCAGAGGATAAAAGTCATCTATATGTCGCAGCATTTATGAATATCAAGAACTTCAGATGGATTAATGATAAATACGGATCTGAAGCTGGAGATGAATATATTAAAGAGTTCAGCCGACGTTGCATGAATCAAATGATAGAAGAAGAACTGTTTGCTAGGCTGGGCGGAGATAATTTCGTTGCACTTGTAAAAAAAGAGAATCTTATAGATAAAGACGATAAACTTAGGAATATGAGTTTTTCTCTTAATATTGAAGGTGAAAAAGTCGAGTTTAAACCAAAGGTAAGAGCTGGTTTGTATGCTCTTAACAGAGGCGACGGTATGCATGAAGTGATGCAGGGCATGAGCACAGCACTTCAATATGCTAGACTGCCTGATTCACTTGATTTTGTCTGGTATCAGCCATATATGGGAGAAAATGGAAAGAAACTTAGAGATTTACAGGTATCATTTCCTATAGGACTAAAGAATAAAGAATTTGTGGCTTTCTATCAGCCTAAGGTATCCCTTAAGGATCTTAAGCTTTGTGGAGCAGAAGCGCTTTGCCGATGGGAGAAAAATGGTGAGTTTGTCTCACCTATGGACTTTATTCCTGACCTTGAAGTAGATGGATCTATTATCAAACTTGATTTTTATATGCTTGAACTGGTTTGTCAGGATATAGCAGATATGGAAGCAAGAGGTATTAACCCTGGTAAGATATCAGTTAACTTCTCTAAGCATCATCTGAATGATAAAAATTTTGGTGATAGAATAGTAGCCATAATCGATATGTATGGAATTAAACATGATAATATTGAGATTGAGCTTACTGAGATGTATTCATGCGATGATTTCACTATGGTTAAGAAATTTGTTAGCCTAATGAATGAGGCAGGAATTGCTACATCACTTGATGACTTCGGAACAGGATATTCATCACTTAATATGTTAACTTCAGTGGAAACTGATATTATTAAGATGGATAAATCCTTTATGGATGATCTTGATACAAAGCCGGAAAAACATAGAAGTATGGTTAGAAATATTATCAATATGATAAATGAGCTGGGAATGGAATCCTTAGCGGAAGGTGTTGAAAATGTTAAACAGTACGAGCTTCTGAAAAACTGGAATTGTAGTACTGTACAGGGATATCTCTTTGATAAACCGCTTCCAAAGGAGGAATTTGAAAGGAGAGTGTTAAATCCAGTTTATGCTTCTCCATAGGATATACAACATAAGATGTACAAACTAAAACCCCTTGTTACTTGGTTGATTTAAATCACAAGTAGCAAGGGGGGTTTACATAATTGGATACAAAGATTGATTATTCCATTTTAGGAGGAATGAGAATTTTCCTAAACAGGAACTGGAATATCATTATACATACAAAGCAGGCAACGAACTATTCTTCGGCCTCATCTTTAATGCGTTTCATATGTTCTTTTATCTTAACCTCATATCCATTGTTGGATGGTCGGTAGAATTCTTTTCCTGATAGTTCATAAGGAAGATACTGCTGCTTGACATAGTTATTCTTATATACATGAGCATATTTGTAGCCAGTACCATGACCAAGCTTGGCAGCGCCTTTGTAATGGGCATCCTGAAGATGAGTAGGAACTACAAGGTTACCTGTTTCACGAACAGTATTAACTGCCTCCTCAATGGCTACACAGCTGGAATTACTCTTTGGTGCAGTAGCTACATACGCAACTGCCTGAGAGAGAATAATGCTTGATTCAGGCCAGCCTATTCGCTCAACTGCCTGGGCAGCAGCAACAGCCACCTGAAGGGCCTGAGGATCTGCATTACCTACATCTTCACTGGCACAAATCATAATTCTTCTGGCAATAAACTTAACATCCTCACCAGACTCAATCATCTTGGCAAGATAGTAGATAGCTGCATCCGGATCAGAGCCTCGCATACTCTTAATAAATGCAGAAATTGTATCATAGTGATTATCCCCAGTCTTATCAAAGCGCATTACACGTCTCTGTATACAGTCTTCAATAATTGGAGTAGTAATATGAATAATACCATCCTCAGATTTGTCAGTAGTCATGATGGCCAGTTCTATAGCGTTGAGCGCATGTCTTGCATCGCCATCACAGATATCAGCCAGTCCGTTAAGGGCATCATCTGTAATCTGGGCATTGTATATTCCCATACCCTTTTCTTTGTCATTGACTGCTCTGAGTATAAGTGTCTTGATATTATCTATGGAGAGCGGTTTTAATTCAAATACATGGGATCTGGATATAAGCGCTCCATTGACCTCAAAATATGGGTTCTCTGTTGTAGCACCAATAAGAATAATAGTTCCATCTTCAACATGTGGAAGAAGATAATCCTGCTGCGCTTTATTAAAACGGTGAATCTCATCAATAAACAGAATGGTTTTCGTTCCATACATACCCTGATGGTCTTTGGCCTGTGCCACCACTTCCTCCATATCCTTCTTGCCAGAGGTAGTAGCATTAATCTGCTTGAAATCACTGCTGGTGGTGTTGGCAATAACCTTGGCTAAGGTAGTCTTACCAGTTCCAGGAGGACCATAAAAAATGACAGAACTAAGCTTATCGGCTTTAATGGCACGATAGAGCAGTTTGTCCTTGCCAATGATATGCTCCTGGCCTACAACCTCGTCCAGAGTAGTAGGGCGAAGTCTTGCAGCTAGCGGAGATTCTTTATCTTTATTCGATTCACGCATAAAATCAAAAAGATCCATAGTATTTCTCTCATTTGAACTAAATAGATACCCCTATATTCTACCACAAATGCCTATAATAAACATTGCATTTTTGCTATAATGTTTTTGTTATGAATTTATCATAGGAGAGAGATATGAAAGCGGATAATAATAAAGTTGAAAAATTGATATTTGCTATTTTTCTGGCATTTGGAATTGTATTTTTTACAATAGGAATAAGCCTTGCACTGGTGCTTGGCAATGAGAATAAGAACGATTATGTAGGAGTCATGGCTTCAATTGATGAGATAGAAAAGTGGGGAGATAATCACCATGTCTATGTCAGTTACTTTTACGAAGGTGAAGAATACAGCCACGTCAAATATAATAGATGGAACTCAGGTATGCGCGAGGGCCAGATTATTGGGGTAATGATTAACCCCAATAATCCAACTAAGTTCTATACCGGTAATTTTGGAACCATATTTGGATTAAGTTTTGGAGGATTTGGACTTGTATTTGGGTTAATCGGTGCCATTCCATTAATAATCATTCATAAGAAAAGAAAGGCTGAGGAGAAACTCAGATCAACGGGAATTAGTTACTGGGGAACCATCGTCAATGTATGGCAAAATAGAAGTGTCAGTTACAATGGCAGACATCCTTATAAGCTGGACGTCAAATATGAAGACGAAAGTATAATTACCACCAACAGATTCTTTACCAGTAAGAATGTTTGGTTTCAGGATAATCCAGACAGTTATATTGGAAAACAAATCAGAATATTTGTGGATCCAAACAATATGGATAAGTATCTTGTGGATATAGAAAGTGTAGGAAGTGATTACGGATATGGAATGTAGATATAAGATAATTCTTGCTTCAGCGTCACCGAGAAGAAAACAACTACTCGAACAGATAGGATTTGAATTTGAAGTATGGCCTTCAAGATGTGAGGAGATAATCACAAAGACGATTCCTAAAGAGGTGTGTGTTGAATTATCCAAGCAGAAGGCGGTTGATGTAGCCTCTTCAATTAATACATATAATGAGGAACATGCCGATATTGCACAGCCACAGGATTTGATAATAATTGGTTCGGATACAATAGTTGCTGTAGGAAATGAGATTCTTGGAAAACCGAAGAATGAGCAGGAAGCAAAGACAATGCTTCGCAAACTGTCTGGTAAAACACATAGTGTGTATACAGGCGTTACATTTGTGTTTATGGCCAGTGATGGAAGAGTTGGCGAATACAGCTTCTTTGACAAAACTGATGTATCCGTCTATGAGATGTCGGATGATGAAATAGAAGAATATGTTGATACAGGGGATCCACTTGATAAAGCAGGTGCATATGGCATTCAGGGATATTTTGCAAAGCACATTAAAGCTATCGAGGGAGATTATTATAATGTGGTAGGTCTTCCAGTAGGAAAGCTATATCACGAGTTGAAAAAGATTGTTGGTTGATAGTTTACATAAAGTGAGACACAAGGGGTTAGATATGGAATTTAGTATTATAAAAAATGGACTTCCTGCTCAGATTCTGGTGGAAGAGGATGCTTTTGAGGGTGTTAAGAGGATTGCAAAGCAGCTTGCAGAGGATATAGAGCTGGTATGCGGACAAAGACCTAAGATAATAACTAGCAAAGATGCTGTAACCGCTGACAGGGTTATGGTATGTGCTACATTGGACAACAGCCAGTTAATCAGCAGTTTAGCTGCAAATGGTACAATTGACACATCTGTCATAAAAACCAGGAAAGAAGCATATCAGATTCAAGAGACTGCAATGTCAAAGTTGGGGATTGACCAAGAAGGTCAAGCACTGATTATAACAGGCTCAGACAAGCGAGGAAGTATATATGGTATGTTTTCAATATCTGAAGCGTGTGGAGTGACGTCACTTGTGTATATGGGAGATGCATTACCAAACAAATCAGATAATGTTATGTTAACTAACGCTGTACTTGATAAGGACAGAGCATTAACAAAATTGGATGGAGCTTATGTATCCAAGGAGCCTTCCGTAGAATACAGAGGTTTCTTTATCAATGATGAATGGCCTGCATTTGGTAACTGGTGCAATGAACATTTTGGAGGCTTTACTGCAGACTGTTATGAAAAGCTGTTTATATTCTTACTTCGTATGAGAGGTAACTTCCTGTGGCCAGCAATGTGGAGTTCTACGTTTTCAGAGGACGGACCTGGTATAGCAAGTGCCAAGCTTGCAGACTGTTTGGGTGTCATTATGGGAACTTCTCATCATGAGCCACTATGCAGAGCAGGTGAGGAATGGCAGCACATATATAAGCAGTATGGCGATAATAATGCATGGAACTTTATGGCCAACAGAGAGGCTATTTCGAAGTTCTGGGAAGATGGAATGCTTAGAAACAAGGATTTTGAGAATCTCATTACCATTGGTATGCGTGGTGAAGCTGATTCGAAGCTGCTTGGTGAAGACGCAACTATGGCTGATAATATACAGGTTGTAAAGGAAGCTATTCTTGCCCAGCATGAGATATTAAGAAAAACTGTCAACGAGGATTTGTCAAAGGTACCAAGAGTACTTGCAATCTATAAAGAGGTTGAAGATTATTACTATGGAGATGAGACCTGCGAAGGACTTAAGGACTGGGAAGAACTTAAGGATGTCATTTTCCTGTTAAGTGATGATAACTGGGCCAATACAAGAGGCCTTCCTAAGGAGGAAGAGCGTAGTCATCCAGGCGGATATGGTATGTATTATCATTTTGATTATCACGGTGGTCCTATCAGCTACGAATGGCAGAATACAAGCAGACTGACAAAGACCTGGGAACAGCTTACTCAGGCATACGAGTATGGAGTAAGAAAGCAGTGGATTGTCAATGTCGGTGATCTTAAGGGCAATGAATATCCACTTACATATCTTATGGCCCTGGCTTATGATTATGAGACCTGGAGCCAGAAGAATATGGTAGATGTGTTTGTGGAGGAATGGATTGAAAGTCATTTCCACCATGAACTGGATCCAAAGCAGAAGACGAGACTCAAAGTCCTTATGGAGGGTGTAACCCGTTATAACATATTGAGAAAGCCAGAGGCCTTGAATAGTCAGGTCTATAACCCTGTTAATTACAGGGAAGCCCAAAAAGTTGTGGCAGAAGCTCGAAAACTCCTGGCTATAGCCGAGAGTCTGCACTATGAACTGACAGGCAACTGCAAGCGCGCATTTGACAGTCTTTTCTATTACCAGATGGCAGGAAGTATGAACATATTGCTCATGCAGACTGAGGCGGGCATTGGTGAATTCCTGGCAAAGAACAGAAGTCTTGCTGCGAATATATATGCAGACCTGGTGGAAAAGAGAATCAACAGTATTCAGACTCTGATTGATGAATATAATGAGATGCTGGATAGTAAATGGAAGCACATGCTGGATTCTGGATTCACTGGTTTTAGAAGCTGGGATGATTATGACTGGGGCTATCCAGTTATTACAAGAGTTAAGCCTATTCACAAGGCTAAGATTATGATTGGTTTTGCAGGGGATAACCGCTTCCATCTGGGAGCCCATTGGCAGGATGGAAAGCCGATTAGCAACAACGATATGCTTAGAGCTGATGTCAATAGTGCAGTTATATATCTGGACAGCAGAGGTGATGTTGATTTTAGCTATGAAGCTAAGTCAGATAAATCATGGATCAGTTTTGAACCTGCATCAGGCAAGGTTAATGCTACAGAATATCCAAGAGCCATGATAAAGGTAATATGTGATAAGAGTAAGCTTGGCCAGGAGGAAACAGCGCTCATCAATGTTGATGTAAAGTTTGCAGATGGCAGTTCTACTATTGGTAAGCTGGCTGTTAGTGCTGCTCCAGCTTTAGATGGACCTGAGGGTTATTTCATGGAGCATAATGGAATCATCAGCATGGACGCCTGTCATTATAAGGAAGCAGTAACTGTAGATGGGGCATGCTATGACAGAGTAAAATACCTTGGAAGAATGCGTGGCGCAGTTAAATGCTTCCCTTCTACAGCAGATTTCTGCAAAAAAACAGAGGCACCTTCAATAAGATATGATTTGTTCTCGCAAAAAGGAGGTAGCTATAACATAGAGATAGACATTCTGGCAAGAAATCCAGTGGTAATGGGACAGGATATGTTATTGGCTGTTGCAGTGGATGATGGCGAAAAGGTATATCTTAATGCAGTTGATAAAGACTTTTATGCGGGTCATACCTGCCCACAGTGGTGCATGGGAGTATTGGATAACGTTAGAAGAATTACAGCACAGATAGAATTAAAGGAAGGTAAAAACAGTCTCTATGTATATGCGCAGAGCCCAAATGTGTCATTTGACAAAATTGTTGTCTACAGAGCTGATGTTGAACTTCCACAGAGTTATCTGGGACCAGTTAACAGCTACATTTTATAAACAGTTTAGATTTATTTTCAAATCTCTTAATTGATATAAGTTTTGAGAGTGGTATATTGAAAACGAAAGAAAGATATACCACAAAAAGGGGGTGAAGATCCATGAATATTAATAAGTTTACTCAGGCCTCAATGCAGGCAATTGCAGAATGCGAAAGTCTCGCTGTCAAATATGGTAATCAGGAGATTGAGCAGGAACATCTGCTGTTAGCTTTACTGCAACTGGATAACAGCCTTATAAAGAATCTTATAGAAAAGATGGAGATTAATGTTGAGCATTTTGTAGATAAGGCTGAAAAATCAGTTGAGAAGAGAGTTAAAGTACAGGGAGGCAGTTCTTATGTAGGACAGGATCTTAATAAAGTTCTCACTATGGCAGAGGATGAGATGAAGGCCATGGGAGATGAATATGTAGCAGTAGAGCATCTCTTCTTAGCTATGATCAAATATCCTAATAAGGCTATAAAGGCTATATGGGATGAATATGGTATTACAAGAGAAAGATTTCTGATGGCTCTTCAGACAGTAAGAGGTAATCAGAGAGTCACGTCAGACAATCCTGAAGCAACATATGATGTACTTGCCAAGTACGGAACTGAGCTTGTGGAAAAAGCGAAGAAGGGCGATATAGATCCAGTTATTGGCAGAGATGAAGAAATTAGAAATGCTATCAGAATTTTGTCACGAAAGACTAAAAATAATCCTGTTCTTATTGGTGAGCCTGGTGTAGGTAAGACTGCAGTAGTTGAGGGCTTATCTCAGAGAATTGCCAATGGGGATGTTCCGGAAGGACTTAAGGATAAGAAACTGTTTTCACTGGATATGGGTGCTCTGGTTGCAGGAGCAAAGTATCGTGGTGAATTTGAAGAGCGTCTTAAGGCTGTTCTTGATGAAGTCAAAAACAGTAATGGCGAGATAATTTTATTTATTGATGAGATTCATACAATAGTTGGTGCTGGTAAATCTGAAGGAGCCATGGACGCAGGCAATATGCTTAAGCCAATGCTTGCAAGAGGCGAGCTTCACTGTATTGGTGCTACTACCCTGGATGAATACAGAATGTATATTGAAAAGGATCCTGCGCTGGCAAGACGTTTTCAACCCGTCATGGTTGATGAGCCAACAGTGGAGGAGACAATATCTATCCTGCGTGGACTGAAGGAGAGATATGAAGTATATCACAGCGTGGAAATAAGGGATAATGCTTTGGTAGCAGCGGCAATTCTTTCTCACAGATATATTTCAGACAGATTTCTTCCCGACAAGGCAATAGACCTGGTGGATGAGGCATGTGCACTGGTTAAGACAGAGATGAATTCAAAGCCTACAGAGATAGATGAACTTCAGCGTAAGGTCAATATGCTTTCCATCGAGGAGACTGCTCTTAGCAAGGAAGAGGATAAGGCTAGTCAGGACAGACTGGATAATATAAGAAAAGAACTGGCAGAACTTAAAGACAAACTCAATGCTCTCAATGCTAAGTGGGACAATGAGAAAAACAGTGTTGATAAAGAAAATGAATTAAGAGAGCGACGTGAAGCAATAAAAACAGAGATAAGTATTGCTGAGCGTTCAGGAGATTTTGAAAAGCTTGCAGAGCTAACCTATGGCAAACTTCCTGCTATCGAAAAGGAACTGGAGCAGGCTAAGAGGGATAACGAGAACCGAGAGCTTCAGCTTGTTCACAAGGCAGTAGAAGAGGATGAGATATCAAGGATTGTATCACGTTGGACAGGAATACCTGTTTCAAAGCTCAATGAATCCGAAAGAAATAAAACACTTCATCTGGATGAGGAACTACACAAGAGAGTAATCGGACAGGATGAAGGTGTAACTAAGATCACAGAAGCTATTATTAGAAGTAAGGCTGGAATAAAAGATCCAAACAAGCCAATCGGATCATTCCTGTTTATGGGACCTACTGGTGTAGGTAAAACAGAACTTGCCAAATCGCTTGCAGAGTGTCTGTTTGATGATGAGAACAATATGGTTCGTCTTGACATGAGCGAATATATGGAGAAGTTCTCCGTAAGCAGACTTATTGGAGCACCTCCAGGATATGTTGGCTATGAAGAAGGTGGACAGCTTACTGAAGCAGTAAGAAGAAAACCATATTCGGTTATATTATTTGATGAGGTCGAAAAGGCTCATCCTGATGTATTCAATCTGCTTTTACAGGTTTTGGATGATGGTCGTATCACTGATTCACAGGGCAGACTGGTAGACTTTAAGAATACTATACTTATAATGACCTCCAATATCGGAGCTCAGTATCTGCTGGAAGGCATCGATGATGAGGGCAATATCACAGATGAGGCTCAGGAAGCGGTTAATGATGAACTCAGAGGTCATTTCAGACCAGAGTTTTTAAATCGTCTTGATGAGATTGTTATGTTCAAGCCTCTTACCAAGAATAATATATCTGGAATTATTGTTCTTCTACTGGCAGAGCTTAATAAGAGACTTGCAGACCGTGAACTGGAGATAGTGTTAACTGATGAGGCTATGAACTATATAGTAGAAAGAGGTTATGATCCAGTATATGGAGCGAGACCACTTAAGCGTTATATGCAGAAATATGTCGAGACACTGGCTGGAAGAATAATTCTTGAAGGCAAGGCCTGCGCAGGAGATAAGATAAAAATTGATGTAACTAATGGTGAATTAGTTGCAGGAATAATGTAAAATGATGGAGTGGTGGAATTACTATCCGCCACTCTGTTTTTTCGAGAAGAATGATTGCAAGCCGGCAATGATACAGGGCTTCAAAAATTAATTCATTGTGAATGCTATTAGAATGAGAGGAAATATATGATACCTAATGATCCAATAATGCTCCTGAGTTATGTAAACTTAAAACTCAGAGATGAATTTTCTTCACTGGATGAGATGTGTGACAGAATGGATATTGATAAGGCTGAAATAGTTGCAAAACTAGCTTCTGTTAATTACAGATACAATCCAGAGCAGAATCAGTTTAAATAGGAAAATGCTTGGTTGCCAAAAAAGGCTTTCATTTGTATAATTAGAGTTGGAGTGCTGTGCATTTGCAGCAGTAATTATTATGAATGAAGACAATTTGTCTGTAGAAAGACGAAGACGAGTTAATCGAATAAAGAGGTATATACTTGTACTTGTAATTATTCTTCTGATAACGCCTACTGTAATAAGCATTTATGCCATGAACAGACTGTCTGTAATCAACAATACAGTGGATGAACTTCAGAAGAAACTTGATGAAGTGGAATTGACTTATCTGCTCAAAGAGACAGCAAAGGATTCTTTAGAAGATATTCAGGTTCAGGAGCCGGAGGAAGTTTTGGAGGAAGAACCTGAGATTGAAAGCGAGAAGGATCTTCCAGATGATTACAGAAGTGTCTATCTGACTTTTGATGATGGGCCAAGCGTATATACAAGCCAGATTCTTGACATTCTGGATTCTTATGGAGTTAAGGCTACATTTTTTGTGACCGGGGCCCAGAAGGATGCTCATCCAGAATGGTACAAGGAGATAGTTGAAAGAGGACATACAATAGGAATGCATTCCTATACCCATGTGTACAGTAGTGTATATGCTGATGAGGATGCATTTGTAGATGATATAGAACAGATTCATCAGTATATTCTTGATACGACAGGAATCAACAGTAGCTTTTACAGATTTCCAGGTGGTTCCAGCAATCGTGTAAGCAGCTTGTCGATGGACGAACTTTGCAAGCTTGTTCACAGCAGAGGATATGAGTATTATGACTGGAATGTATCCAGCCAGGATGCCAGCAATCCAACACCGAGTTCACAAACTATTGTTAATAATGTTTTGACGGGAATTGGAAAGCATCAGCAGAGCATAGTGCTTATGCATGACAGTGGCGACAAATATGCTACCGTGCAGGCATTGCCGTCAATTATTGAAGGAATACAGAAGAAAGAAAAGACAGTTATATTGCCTATTAGTATGAATACCAAACCGGTATGGCATGTAAGTGCGGATGAATCAGAAGATTAGGCTATTGGAGGCGGAGTTTTAATGGGATTTTTTAAAGACCTTAAAGAGGATTTATCATTGGCAGTCAGTGAGTTCGCCAATGAAGTGGACATTAGTGAAAAAGAAACTGAAGATATAGATGTGTTTTCTGCAGCAGAAGAAGCTATGGGAATAGAACACGTGGAAGAGGAAGTGGAAAGCGAACCTGTAATAGAAGAAGCATTGAGTTCATTTTTAGATCAGGTTGCTGCCAAGGCAGAGGAAGCAGAAACTCAGTATGACGATAGGCTTGATGATATTCCAGAGAAAAAGATCACACCTAAAACTGAGGAAATGAGCTTTGCTGCGAAAGCTGCCATGGCCAAGGCTGCTATAGCCGCTTACGAGGATAAGATTCCACCTGCTCCAGAAAAGTATGAGAGTACATATGACAGTTCTTATGCTTCTGCATACGAGGAGAAGTCTTATTCATATGAAGAGCAGAAAACAACATATCCTGAGAAGGTTGAGATTCAGCCTACAGATGAGCTTGCTGTAGTAACAGGCAACATGGTAGTCAATGGTGATATGTCATCAACAGGTTCTCTTGATGTTATGGGTACTGTATCAGGCAATATTAAGGTACTTGGAGAACTTAATATTTCTGGTGTAGTAAATGGTAGTTGTGAAGCAGCAACTATTGTTGCAACAAATTGTAACATAGTGGGTAACCTTGTAAGTGGAGGTTCAATCAAGATTGGTTCAAAGGCAGTGATTAAAGGTAATATTTATGCCACAAGCGCAGTTATTTCAGGCGCAATTAAGGGTGACATAGATGTTCATGGACCAGTTATTCTTGATTCTACTGCTATTGTAATGGGAAATATTAAATCTAAAGCAGTGCAGATTAACAGTGGTGCAGCTGTGGAGGGTATGTGCTCTCAGTGTTATGCAGATGTCAGCCCTTCAGCATTCTTTAGAGAATAAATATATATTACATATGAAAGGATATTACATATGAAGCGTATTATGCTTAAGCTCAGCGGTGAAGCATTGGCCGGTGACAAGAAACAGGGATTTGATGAAGAGACAGTCAGAGGAGTAGCTTTGCAGGTTAAGCAGCTTGTCGACGACGGAATAGAGGTTGGTATTGTAATCGGTGGCGGAAATTTCTGGAGAGGAAGAAGCAGCGAAAATATCGACAGAACTAAGGCAGATCAGATTGGAATGCTTGCAACCATTATGAACTGTATTTATGTATCAGAGATATTCAGAAGTGTTGGAATGATGACCAATATTCTTACACCTTTTGAGTGTGGCTCATTTACCAAGCTGTTTAGCAAGGACAGAGCCAATAAATATTTTGCCAAGGGACAGGTTGTATTCTTTGCTGGTGGTACAGGTCATCCTTATTTCTCAACAGATACAGGTGTTGTACTTAGAGCAATTGAAGTTGAAGCAGAGGTTATTCTTCTTGCCAAATCAATCGATGGAGTATACGATTCAGACCCAGCAAAGAATCCAGATGCAAAGAAGTATGATGTAATTTCAATCGATGAGGTTATTGAGAAGAATCTTCAGGTGGTTGATATGACAGCATCAATACTTGCAAGGGATAACAAAAAAGAAATGTGGGTATTTGACCTTAATGAAGAGAACAGTATTGTTAACACAATTAAGGGCAACTTAAACGGAACAAAGGTTACAGTATAATATTTTGGAGGGTTATAAAAATGGACGCAAGAATAGAAGGATTTAATGAAAAGATGCAGAAGGCATATGATTTCTTATTATCTGATTATCAGACAATAAGAGCTGGAAGAGCTAATCCACATGTGCTTGATAAGATTAAAGTAGATTATTATGGAACACCAACACCTATTCAGCAGGTTGGTAATATTTCTGTTCCAGAAGCACGTATGATTCAGATTGCTCCATGGGAGAAGTCACTTATTAAAGAAATCGAGAAGGCTATTATGATGTCAGATGTTGGTATCACACCATCTAATGATGGCGCTGTTATCCGTCTTGTTTTTCCTGAATTAACAGAGGACAGACGTAAAGAACTTGCCAAGGAAGTTAAGAAAAAGGGTGAGGATGCCAAGGTAGCAATCAGAAACATCAGACGTGATGGTAATGACGCATTCAAGAAGCTTGCTAAGGAAGATGTATCAGAGGATGAGATTAAGGATCTTGAAGATAAGCTTCAGAAGATTACAGACGGATTTATTAAAGAGATAGACGCAGCTGTTGACAGCAAGTCAAAAGAAATCATGACAGTGTAAAGATGAGGGACACTTAGGTGTCCCTTTTTGGATGTAATGGAGAATTAACAGGTGAGTGAAGAATTAAGAGTACCTAAGCATGTTGCAATTATCCTTGACGGAAATGGAAGATGGGCAAAGGCTAAGGGGTTACCTAGAAATGCCGGACATATCCAGGGCGCAAAGGTCGTTGAGGATATGTGTGAGATAATATATAACCGAGGAGTAGACTATTTTACTGTATATGCATTTTCAACTGAGAACTGGTCACGACCAGATGATGAAGTTGCAGCCCTTATGAAGCTACTCAGAAACTATATGACAACAGCCAAGAAGCGTGCCAACAAGAACAATATGAAGGTCAGAGTAATTGGCGATAAATCCAGACTGGATAAGGATCTGCAGGACAGTATAGCAGATCTTGAGGAGGCTACTTCGGCCAATACAGGCTTGCATTTTACCATAGCCATTAATTATGGTGGAAGAGACGAGATTACTCGTGCGGCAAAGAAACTGTGTGAGGCAGTTGTGGCTGGTGAGATGTCTATTGATGAGGTTTCAGCGGATATACTTGGAAGCATGTTGGATACTGGAGATTATCCAGATCCTGATCTGCTGATCCGTACCTGTGGTGAGCAGCGTATCTCTAATTTCTTATTATGGCAGAGCGCATATACGGAATTCTATTTCTGTGATAAGGCTTGGCCTGACTTTAATGCAGATGAACTGGAGAAGGCTATTATAAGTTATAACCGCAGAGACAGAAAATATGGTGGATTGAAGACGGAGTAAAGGGAAATGCGTACAAGAATTATTAGTGGAGTAATAATGGCAGCAGGGGGATTGGCTGCGTTATTTGTAGGAGGAAATTTTGCGGGTATTATAGTGATGCTTATCGCACTTGGTGCTTACTATGAACTGTGTAAGGCCTGCAAAACTCTTGATAAGGAAAAGCAGCCTGTAAATGTTGCAACTATTATGGGATATATTGCAATTGTTGCTTTCTATGTAAATCTTATGTGGGGAGCGAAGGAAAGCTTTTATATAATCAATGCGATTATTCTGATTATTGTTGTTTTATGGCAGCTGGCAGTATATGTGTTTACATATCCACGTTTTAAAACAGGACAGATTATGGCGGGTGCATTTAACCTGTTATATGCACCTCTTATGCTTTCTTATCTTTATCCAATTATGACAGAATTTGAACAGGGTAAATATCTGGTGTTTCTTGTATTTGTAGCCAGCTCTATTAGTGATGCCTGTGCATATTTTGTTGGTGTAAGTATTGGCAAGCATAAACTTGCACCATTGGTAAGTCCTAAGAAATCTATAGAAGGTTCGATAGGAGGAATTCTTGGTTCTGCTATTATTGGTCTTATATATGGAATAGTCCTTTATAAAACAGGAGTATTTACACAACTTGAGGTTACCTGGGGATTTGCTCTTATTGGTGGATTTGGAAGTATCATTTCACAGATTGGTGATTTGGCGGCTTCTGCAATTAAGAGAGATCACGATATTAAGGATTACAGTCATCTTATTCCTGGGCATGGCGGAATTATGGACCGTATGGACAGCATCTGTGTTACAGCTCCAATTATTTATTACCTTGCTTTATTATTATTGAAGTAGGTCATAAAATCTTCACAGAGGATGGTTATTATATAATCAAAGGATTTGAATATGAAAAATATATGTTTATTGGGTTCCACTGGTTCTATAGGAACTCAGACTCTTGAAATAGTTAGAGAATACAGCCAGGATTTGAATATTGTTTCTCTTTCTGCAGCCAGCAATGTTGAACTGATGGAAAAGCAGATTAGAGAATTTAAGCCTAAAAAGGTCTGCATGTATCAGGAAGAGGCGGCCTTATCACTTAAGCAGAAGGTGGCTGATACAGAGACAGTTGTTCTTAGTGGAATGGATGGCCTTATTGAACTGTGTCAAGATGATGAGGTTGATATAGTTGAGACTGCAATAGTTGGAATGATTGGAATCAGACCGACAATAGCTGCTATTGAAGCTGGGAAGGATATAGCTCTTGCCAACAAGGAAACACTTGTATGTGCAGGACATATTATTATGCCATTAGCTGCAAAGATGGGAGTAAAGATACTTCCTGTAGATAGTGAACACAGTGCTATATTCCAGTCGCTTCAGGGATTCCCAAAGGAAAGACTTGAGAAGATTCTGCTTACAGCTTCAGGTGGTCCTTTCAGAGGAAAGAAAAGAGACGAATTGATTAACATAACATGGAGAGAAGCGCTTAAGCATCCCAACTGGACTATGGGAAGAAAGATTACTATTGACTCTTCAACGTTGGTTAATAAGGGACTTGAGGTTATTGAAGCCAAATGGCTGTTTGATGTTGAGCCAGAGAATATACAGGTGGTCTTACAGCCACAGAGTATTATTCATTCTGCTGTTCAGTATGTAGATGGTGGAATTATCGCGCAGCTTGGAACTCCTGATATGAAGCTTCCTATTCAGTATGCATTGTTCTATCCGGACAGAAGACCTATGGCTGGAGACAGAGTTGATTTGTTTGCATTAGGAAGTATTATTCTGGATAAGCCGGATATGGATACTTTTCTTGGACTTAAATTTGCTTATCGTGCTGCAAAAGAAGGAGGAAGTATGCCTACAGTATTTAATGCAGCCAATGAGAAAGCAGTTGCATTATTCCTTGATGATAAGATTAAGTTTTTAGAAATATACGAGATTATTGAAAAAGCTATGGATAGACATAAGGTTATTGCAAATCCTTCTGTTAATCAGATACTTGAAGCAGAGGCAGACTGTTATGATTATATAGACAGAGAGTTTGTTGCTACCCGATAAAGGAAAGGTGAGTTAAGATGTCTATTACAACATTAATATGGTTCATATTTGTTTTTTGCATCATAGTAGTGTCACATGAATTTGGTCATATGATTGTTGCCAAGATGAATGGAATTCAGGTAGATGAATTCTCTATTGGTATGGGACCAAAGATTTGGGGATTTCATAAAAATGGTACCTTTTATGTGCTGCGATGGCTTCCTTTGGGTGGAGCCTGTATCTTCGGAGGAATGACAGACGAGGATATAATCGAGAGCATTAAAAAAGATAAGCATACTGATGCAGATAATGAAGAAAATGATGATACTGATAATAGCGATGATGAAGAATACATCGTTATTGAGGACATAGCACCAGAAGGAACTGGTTCTGCAAAAGAGTGCATTGCTACTGATGAAGGAATAGCGCTGGAAAAGAAGCAGATTAAGTTTAAGGATGCTCCAGTCTGGGCAAGAATTTCAACTGTACTTGCTGGACCATTGTTTAATTTTATTCTTGCATATTTACTTGCACTGGTTATTGTCTGGTTTTGTGGCTCTGATAAGGCTGTAATTGGTGATCTGATGGAAGGATATCCAGCGGCAGAATCAGGTTTGCAGGCAGGAGATGTCATTACAAAGATTAATGGTAGTAGGATATGTGTTGGTCGTGAAGTATATGTTAACACATTTGTTAATAAAGATGGCGAGCCAATGGAAGTAACCTATGAAAGAGATGGTAAGGAATATACTACTGTAATCGTGCCTAAGTATTACGAGGAAGAGGACAGATATCTCATGGGACTCAATGATTATATGCAGCCCGTGGATTGCAGAAACGCTTCTGTTTTTCTCTATTCTGCATACGAAGTCAGATATGGCCTGGTTGCTACTACAAAGAGTCTTCAGATGTTATTTACAGGTAAGGGCAGCAAGGACGATGTTGCCGGACCAATAGGAATGGCAAAGATTATTGGAGATGTTGAGGAAGTATCTAAACCATATGGCTTTTCAGTAGTTCTGCTTAATATGATAAATATAGCTATGTTGCTTAGCATCAATCTTGGAGTGATGAATCTGCTTCCAATACCAGCGATAGATGGTGGAAGACTTATATTCCTGCTCATTGAAGTAGTAAGAGGAAAGCCAGTACCACCTGACAAGGAAGGAATAGTACATCTCGCAGGTTTTGCATTGTTATTTGCATTTATGATATTTGTTATGTTCAATGACATTATGAGGTTTATGAATTAGGATTTTAATGATCAGCCTGACAAAGGAATTCATAGGTTTTTTCTCCACTGTTTTTGGAACAGCTGATTGTGATTAAACAGTCTTCGCTTAGAAGTTCTTTACTGGAGATTGAGAGAAATACATCATCCTCCACATGCCATACAGTTCCCGGGCGAATAAGAGTTTTTCTAAATTTCTCATCATATAAAGTTATATCAAGACGTTCTGTATTCGGAACGTCTTTTTCTTTGGCAAAAACAGTATTTGCATCGTTGTAATGCCAAAGCAATAAAAACAGAATGATTGCTGGTGCAGAACAACGTACTATTTCTTTACAGGTTTCCCAACTATAGTACTTCGGTTTTTGACAGATGAATAATAGTAGCAGAAATAGAATAATGGGAATATATGGACGTTCATATGCACATAATTTACTGCTAATTATTACTGATAGTGCCAGAATACTTTTTAGAAGATAAGAGAAGATTGTAAATACACAGGAGGCAGACTTAATTAGGTATTTTTTAGCTAGTTTGACATTTGATATAGAATACAGACTTTCATAGACATCCTTCATAGATTGAAATCTTTTATTAGGAGATTTATTACTACAACGCCTGATTATATTGGACAAAGCAGGAGAAATATTCTTATTGATATGTTCAGGACGAAGATTACCTTTTTTATCCCTGTATTCAACAACACTTCTTGTTATAAGTCTATATAGGGTCATACCCAGACTATACACGTCGGAGCTGACAGATGGCTTAGAAAGCTCAAGTTCCTTGGGGGCGTAAAATTTGCTGGAACTTATAATATATTCTTTTGAATCATTAATAAATATGCTGCCCAGATCAACAATTCGAATAGCCATAGATGGAGTAAGCATTATATTATCAGGTTTGCAATCTGTATAATAAACTGCAGGATTCATGCTGTGTAGATAGGACAAGGCCAGAGCAATTTCCTGCCCCCAGCGTATTACCTGCTTTTCAGTTACAGAGTGTAGTCTGATATAACTGCTCAGACTAATTCCTTCTATATAATCCATAACTATATATTCTGTACTGTCCTGCTCGATGACGTCAACTATCCTTGGAAAAGCGTAATAATCAATTGATTTCAAAGCATATATTTCTGCTTCAGAATGAGAATTACAGGCTTTAACTGCCCAATACTTGCACAATTTATTGTCATAAGCAAGATATACACTTCCATTTGCTCCACTTCCAAGGGGCTTTCTGCATACATATCTGTCTGCAATTACGTATCCATATTCCATTTATTACTCCTTTCTATTTGGAAAACCATATAGCGATAGCACTGCTATTATCTTTTTCTCCCTGATTTACTGCATATGAGTACATATTTTCCATCGTATTTTTCCATTTTTCTCCATCAAAACACGTTTTAAAGCAGTTTTTTTGCATAATAATCGCATTATTATGCCTGTAAAAGCCATCACTACACAGTAAAATGGTTGATTTATAGCTAATATGAAAGAATTTTTTATAAGGCTTACAGTAGATTCCTGCTCCTATTGCTTGGGTTAATCGGCCCCTGCAATCGATATGATCTTTGCTAATGACCTTCATTTTGTTAAGACCATAATAGCAACGGGAGTCTCCAGAACTTATAAGAAGACATTTCCTTTGATAAATTATGACCATACAGAGAGTACTTGCACCGTTAGTTAGATCTTCGTGGCAGGAAAAAATACATCGACTGAAAAGGTGAGATAACTGGTTAAAAGAAATGTGTTTATTTCTTGGAATTGAACTAAAAGTGTTTTTAAGATTGGCAATTATATAACTACTGGCAGATTCACCATCAGGCAGGCCACCTACTCCATCGCAAATAGCAGCCATAAGAAGAGGCTTATTGTTGAAAAGAACATGGCAGATGCAGAGTGAATCTTCGTTGACAGGTCTGGAATTTCTTTTCCAGATGAATTCAGAAGAGATTTGCATGTTTACTCCTATTTGATTTTAGATGTGATTAGATGATTTTATAACCAATATGAGAAAATGTAAAGAACTAAAAATTAAATATCAAATGAAATTTAATTCTAAATATAACTGGAATCTAGATATAGTGGTGATGGAATAATGATTTTGGGCAGAATAGAGCGTATTATGAAAAATCAGGAGATTTTTGTGATAAAATAGAAGAGGAATATATTGACCGAATAATAGACATTTTATTAACCAAAGCGGTCAACAATAACTGTTTTGATAATGCGATTATTGGCATCAAAATGGATAGTATGTCACTGCTAATAGAATGACAGCTATAAAGCAGAGAAAGCGTGTGACGAGGACGTCAAAACAAAGGGAGTTTTGAGAAAAAATAAGTCTAATTAAAAATAAGAACATAAAATGGAGGATAAAATGAAAAAAATTATTGTAACAAAAGAAATGATTAAAAACTTGTATAACGGACGTTTCCTAAAATTGTGTGACCTGCAGTATGGAGAAGGTAAGCATTATTATGAGGCAACCAGAAGAGAACTAGATGATGTGGTAGTTGTAAAAGGACATAATGAAAAAAATAATTTGATTGCTGATGCAGTTACAATTGCAATTATAGTTTTTCTTCCAGGGGAGTCAGCCAAGCTGTTGCTCACCTATGAATACAGATATCCAGTAGGAGAATTCCTTTTGAGCCCCGTTGCGGGACTGATTGATCCAGAAGATAAGGAAACGTGTGATATTTTAAAAACTGCAGCTGTAAGAGAAATTAATGAAGAATCTGGCTTAAAGTTTAACGAGAAAACTGATACAATTAGAGTTATTAATCCTTGTGCTTTTTCATCTCCGGGAATGACAGATGAAAGCAATGCATTTGTATGCGCAGAGCTGCATCTTGATAACCTTGATGAAATTAACCATAATGGAGCAGTTGGATCAGAACTTTTTGATGGTTTTGAAGTGCTGGATGTAGAAGCAGCAAGGAAGATATATAATGATGGAAGAGATAAACATGGTTTCTTTTATTCATTGCAAACATGGGCTGTTTTGGGCTATTTCATCAATAATTATGCCGAATAAAGTTAAAACAAGATTTAATAAAAGTTTAATTTTGGATGCTAATATGTTTACTGGAAAAAGAAGTTGTGTAATGTGTTCGCAAGAACAAGAACAGAAAGGGTAATAAAATGTACAGAGACAATACTAAGATTATTCATATCGGTGACAGAATAATTGGTGGAGGCAATCCTATTCTTATTCAGTCCATGACTAATGTTCCTACAGAGAATACAGAAGCTTGCGTAGAGCAGATACTTAGACTTGAAGAAGCTGGCTGTGAGATTATCAGATGTACAGTACCTACCATTGAGGCTGCTGAAAGTCTCGGAAAGATTAAGAGGCAGGTTCACATTCCTGTAGTGGCAGATATCCATTTTAATTATCAGATGGCAATCGCTGCTATGGAGAATGGAGCGGATAAGATTAGAATCAATCCTGGTAATATTGGAGGAAGGGACAATCTTGAAACTGTAGTTAAGGTTGCCAAGGAACGAAATATTCCTATTAGGGTAGGTGTTAACAGTGGCTCTTTGGAAAAGGAGCTGGTTGAAAAATATAATGGTGTAACAGCACAGGGAATTGTGGAAAGTGCATTGGATAAGGTTGCCATGATTGAGGACTGTGATTACGACAATATGGTGATTAGCATTAAGTCTTCAGATGTACTGATGTGCGTTGAGGCTCATAAGCTTATTGCTAGCAGAACCCATTATCCGCTTCATGTAGGTATCACTGAATCAGGAACAGTAACCAGTGGTAATATCAAGTCAGCAATAGGTCTTGGTCTTATACTCAATGAAGGAATAGGTGATACAATTAGAGTATCGCTGACTGGTGATCCTGTTGAAGAGATCAAATCAGCCAAGCTTATACTTCGTACGCTTGGACTAAGAAAAGGTGGTATAGAAGTTGTAAGCTGTCCAACCTGTGGTCGTACAAAGATTGATATGATTAGTCTGGCAAATCAGGTTGAGAATATGGTGGCAGGTATTCCACTTGATATCAAAGTTGCAGTTATGGGGTGTGCGGTTAATGGTCCTGGTGAAGCCAAGGAGGCAGATATAGGAATTGCCGGTGGAAATGGCGAGGGCCTTTTGATTAAAAAAGGACAGATTGTTAAGAAAGTTAAGGAAGACCAGCTCTTAGAGACATTGAAAGAAGAGCTGTTAAATTGGGAGCAATAGTTTGGCATGGAACCAAAAGAGTTTTTTGAAGTATTTAATACTTTGTTAATCGACGAAGAACTAAGATTAGTTTTTGAAGAGGTCATTGTAAAAAAAATATCGGTTAATCATAATAAGAGTCTTTTGCGTGTATATACTTTGTCTGATCATATCATTGATAAAAAAGATGTATTCAAGATGGAGAGAACCATTGAGAAGCAGGTTATGATGGGGAATCACGTTGAGGTGAAGATTATCGAGGAATTTAACCTCTCTAGTCAGTTCAATGTTAAAACTCTTTATGATTCATACAATGCAAGTATTCTTTTAGAACTTAAGGAATACAACCCGGTACTATTTTCATTATACAAGAATGCAAAAATAGAATTTTCGGATGATGAGCATATGCTTCTGACCTTGGAAGATACGACGGTCGCGAGAGATTCATCTGCAGAACTGAACAGAATCCTTAATAAGATTTTCGAGGAGCGTTGTGGCGTGTCCATGATTCTTTCAATTGATTACAGGAAATCTGAGGATGATCACAGGGCAAAAGAAGCAGAGATAATGATCCAGAGAGAAGTTGCGATGATAGCTTTCAGAGCAGGCATCGCCACTGAAGCTACTCAGCAGATTACAGATACTGTTACAGATATAGATGCAAATCAGTCTATGAACAATTATGATGATGAACTTGCCGCAAGCTATGCCGCAGATGAAGCTGCAGCAGAGAAGATCAGTGTATCAGCAGCGGATATTCATCCTGAAGCAGCAAAGACTGATTCTGCACCAGGCAAAGAAGCGCCAGAGGAGCGTGTCAGATCTATTAAGAAATCAGATCATCCTGATGTGCTGTATGGAAAGGAATTTGAAGGAGAACCAATTGCATTTACTGATATTGTGGCAGACTCGGAAGAGACTATTTTGCGTGGACAGATATTTGCAGTTGAAGAGAAGCCTATCAGAAATGAGAAGACTATTTTCTCATTTGATATTACTGATTTTACGGATTCAATTACTGTTAAGCTTTTTGTAAGAAATAATCAGCTGGATGAGACTAGAGCTTCACTTAAAAAGGGATCATTTATTAAGATAAAGGGCCTGCTTCAGTATGATAATTTTAGCAAAGAAGTCAGCATGAGTATGGTTGCTGGCATTATGACCAGCAAGGATTTCAGAGAGAAACGTATGGACTACAGTGTAAGAAAACGTGTTGAGCTTCACTGCCATACCAAAATGTCGGATATGGATGGCGTCTCTGAGGTATCAGACATAGTAAAGACTGCATATTCATGGGGACATCCTGCCATCGCGATTACTGACCACGGTGTAGTACAGGCCTTTCCTACTGCTAATCACACCTGGGAAGATCTATGGAAAAAGGAAAAGGGTAAGAGGAAAGAGGCAGGAGATGAGAATCCTGACGTCAATGATTTCTTCAAGGTTATATATGGCGTTGAGGCTTATGTAGTAGATGATCTTGCAAAGATTGTAACCAACAGTAAGGGTCAGCCGATAGATAACTCATATGTAGTATTTGATATTGAGACTACAGGCTTTTCTCCAGTCAAAAATAATATTACGGAAATTGGAGCGGTGAAAGTTGTCAATGGGGAAATTGTAGACAGATTTTCAACATTTGTTAATCCGAGAGAACCTATTCCATATCGTATTGTGAAGCTTACCAATATTACGGATGATATGGTTAAGGATGCACCGTTTATTGAAGAAGTACTGCCTAAATTCCAGGAATTTGTAAAGGACAGTATTCTGGTGGCGCATAATGCGCGATTTGACACCTCATTTATCTACGAATGTGCATCAAGGCAGGGACTAACATTTGATGATACCTATCTGGATACGCTGGAACTGTCGAGAGATCTGCTTCCACATCTGCCTAAGTATAAGCTTGACGTGGTGTGTAAGGATCTGGGGGTTAGTCTGGAAGGACATCATAGAGCTGTAAATGATGCTGAAGCAACAGCTGAGTGTTTTATAAAGCTTATTAATATGTGCAAGTCCAAAGGTGC
>DCJA01000029.1:0-18873 GCA_002317175.1 Lachnospiraceae bacterium UBA1712
AGAACGACAACTGTTTTTGAAAGAATAAATAGGTTTTAAAAAAATATATATGAACACTACTAAAAATGTTACAAAAAAAATACTCTTCACTGACATGGATGGCACCCTTCTTAGAGATGACGCTACTATCAGTGACCACACTCGAGAAGTACTGCTGCAGATGACTCGTGCCGGCCATAAGCTGGTGCTCTCTTCCGGCCGTTCTCTCGACAATATCATTAATACTAAAGCGAAGCTGGGACTGGATTTTCCAGGTATCTTTATCTGCGCCACCAATGGCACCATCGTATATGACTGTGACAGCCAGCAGATTATCTACGAGCGTCGTCTTGATATGGAAGATGTGAAGGCCATCTGGCCTATTGCCATAGCTGAGAATATGCACATCCAGACCTATAGTGATCACGATTTACTGGTTCCGCAGCACGATAAGGAAACCGACTTCTATCTCATCAAATGCGACCACCCTGTAATAGAGACTCTAAAGCCCTGGGCAGTGCTTGATAAGCCACCAGTAAAGATGCTTTGTATCGACCTTGAGGACCACGAGAGAATTGACAGATTTGGACAAAAGATTGCTGACGCATTTCCCCATCTGTCAGTATGCTTCTCCAATCCTATGTATCTGGAGATTTTTGATGCCAAGGCCGGCAAAGGCAATACTCTGGTATGGTTGTGCGATTACCTGAACATCCCGCTTAACTGCTCCTTTGCCGCCGGTGATGAGTTCAACGATGTGTCCATGATTGAAGCCGCCGGAACTGGAGTTGCAATGCGCAATTCTAACCCTGGAATTTTTAAATTTGCTGACGATATTACTGAATTTGACAACAATTCTGAAGGACTATCACAATATATAGTTAATAAGATAATTTAATGCACAATTTTGCAAAAATACAGTTTGATTTTTTCTATAATCCATATATAATATTTTGTAGAGAGGTGAATGATTATGGGAATAAAAGATGTTATTGATACTGTCAAAAAACCTACAACCTTGTTTTTTGATGGTGAGTATTATAGCAGTGTTGATGAATTATGTACTGCATGTAATATTCAGAGGGCGGATTACACACAAGTAAAGGCTACTCATCGTGATTGGGACGCGATGAATGTTGTTGACTTCTTAGTTAAGTCTAACAAGGGCGTTTTACCTTCAAAGAATCCAGATCATAAGGCTAGACTCGCTGCCGCTGCTGCTGAAGCTGCTGTTGCTGCTGCTCAGGCTGCCGAAGAAAAGGCTAAAGCCGCTGAGGAGAAAGTAAAAGAAGCTGAAGAAAAGCTGAAGGAAACTGAAGCTGAAGCTCAGGCTGCTGCTGAAGCTGCTCCTGTTGAAGAAGTAGTTGAAGAGGCTCCTGTTGTTGAAGAAGAAAAGGCAGAGGAACCAAAGGAAGAAGAAGTTGTAGTTGAGGAAGCTCCTGCAGCTGAAGAACCAGTGGTTGAGGAAGCTAAGGTTGAAGTTGAAGCTCCTAAGATTGAGGACGCAAAAGAAACACCAGAAGACAACACAAAGGAGGTAGTTGAAACAACTATGAACGAGTACGATTACACACAGAACGCTGCACAGCCAGCACCTGCTCCAAGCGGAAGCACAGCAAAGGCATTTGACGAACTGTTAGTCAACCTTAATATTGCAAAGGAAGGCTTTATCGTAGTTAAGCAGGTTATGTCTGATATGTCTGATCTTGATATCATCAATGCTATCCTTACAACAAAGGGTAACCCAGTTGGTGAGACATCAAAAGACTTTGATGAACTTCTTAACAACCTTAATACTCCAAAGATCGGCTTCCAGTTAGTTAAGCAGATCCACAGTGACTGGTCAGATCTTGATGTTATTAACGCTATCATCAAGAGCAGATAATTCGATTATCACATATAATAGCAAAGCCCTTAAGGATTTAACCTTAAGGGCTTTTTTATGTTACCATTTACCTATTAGTAGAATACCGAAGTCTTCTCCTGAAGTACTGCCGCTATATCCTTAAGACCCGCTACCTGGCTTGAAAGGTTCTCGACAGCCTGTGTAACCTGATCTACTGTAGCTGATGCTTCCTGAGTAGATGCTGCATTTTCCTCTGAAATTGAAGCCACTGTAGTCACTACATCAACAGTGTTTTCTCTTGCTTTTGATAATTCGGCTATCTCTTCTTCTATCTGCCTGATTCCACCAGCAGACTTCTTAATACCCTCGTCTACTGTATCAAATGCAACATTGGTCTGTACTAAGCATTCTTCCTGCTTTGCAATCATGGTCTGTACCAGCTGCATTACCTCTACAGATTTCTCTGAATTATCTGTCAACTGCACCAGAGTGTCTCTGATATCTACAGCTGACTCATTACACTCTTCAGCAAGCTTCTGTATCTCGGATGCAACTACTGCAAATCCTCTTCCCATTTCGCCTGCTCTTGCAGCCTCGATACTTGCATTAAGTGACAACAGGTTGGTCTGTGAAGCTACGTCTGTAATAACTTTAGCCTTCACACCTATATTCTGAACTGACTGGTTAGTATCCTCTGTCTGTCGCTGAATCTGATCAACTGCCTTCTTTACCTCTGCCATACTTGAGTTAAGCTGCTCAAGGATATTTCTTACATTGACAGACGCTTCTGTCATCTCTTCTGCTGCTGTTGCCACAGAATTCATACTTATGCCAGTATGTTCAATAACATTTCCAATTATCTCTACACTGTTACCTGCTTCTTCAGCATTCTCCGCAAGTGCTGTAGATGAGGTTGCGATCTGAGATACTGCTATATCTATCTGCTCCGCCATCTCAAATGCTTGATTAGCGCCTTCACTACAGTTTTCCGATGTTTCATTAAGAATATCCGATTCCTTCTTAATCTCATTTACAACATCGTTAAGATATGATGAAAGTGTCGTGACGCTTCGACCAATATCGCCCACTTCATCCTTGCGCCTCATAATCTTGTCATCCACCTGTACTGACAACTTACCCTTGGCCAGTTCAGACAGATATTTTCCTGAGCGCTTAATATTGGTTGCAATACTCTTTCCAAGAAAACCTGCAAGAGCTACTGAAAAGATAATAACTCCAAGTATTATCAGCATCATGGTCTTCTGAGTTCTTCTGATTATCTTCTTTACAGCCTGATAGTCCTCTCCCAGAAAAATCATACCCTTTACGTTACCAGCGTCATTTAGAATTGGCACATAATAACAGATATATCTGACATCATTGACCATTGTGTCATTGCTCTGATAATCATTGCCACCATTAATAACCGCTTCGGTTACTTCGTCACTTGCCTTAGTACCTGTAACTCGTTCCCCTGATGCATCCTTAATGGTTGTAGCAATACGGATGTTGTGATCAAATACTGTTACGTCAAATGAGGTCTCTTCCTTAATCTTGTCAAATATCTCTGTAATATGCGCAACATCAACTGCACCAGTCTCAGTGGTGTTATCTGCATATAATTCTCTTACAGTAATAGTCATTGCCTGCATACCTGCATAAGCCTGTTTCTCTACTGCGTTTTCGATCTTCATGGATGATACGATAAACGATATCACTCCAAGAAAGACTATTGGGAACAAAACTACCCATAATATTTTGGCCTGAATCTTCATGTCATTTCCCCTTTAAAGTAATAGTTTGGTTCCTTATTCATTCCCTAAATATTTCCAATCAAATATATACTGCGACTTCGCTTCAACTCCCAGCATCAAATCGCCACGCGCGATTATTCTGAAAGTTCAGATACACAGCTTTTACTCTGTCAACTCAGATACACAGTGTGGACACTTTGTAGCCTTGATAGAGATTGTCTCATGGCAGTAAGGACACTCTTTAGTAGTTGGAGCTGCTGGCTCTTCCTTCTTCTTAGCCACTTTATTGATAGACTTGATAATGCAGAAAATAACAAGTGCAATCAGTATAAAGTTGATAATAGCTGAAATAAATGCTCCATAATTAAGGGATGCTGCTTCCTCTCCCTCTCCAAGCTTGATACAAAGTTCTGTAAAATCAAAACCTCCTGTAATAAGTGACAGTAATGGCATTACGATGTCATTAACAAGTGAGTTAACGATAGCTGTAAATGCGCCACCAATGATAACGCCGACAGCCATATCCATTACATTGCCTCTTGAAATAAATTCCTTAAATTCTTTAGCAAATGATTTCATATAAACCTCCTGATTTTTGATATAAAAACATTATAGCATTTCCTTAAAAAAATGAAATAATTCACAGAAAAAACAATTCAAAAATGCATAATAAAGTAATATAATAAAACTAATGGAGGGATGTATTAATGGGTTTAAAAGATATTATGGCTAAAAAGCCTACTACTCTTTACTATGACGGTAGTTACTATGATACAATCGAAGCTCTTCTCGAAGAATGCCAGATTGACAGAGCAGACTACAATGCTGAGCGTTCTGCTCATCGTGACTGGGATCCGGTCAACGTCGTAGATAATCTTGTTAAAAATAAAAAAGGTGTTTTACCTTCTAAGACTAAAGCTATTAGGGCTGCTGAAGAAAAGGCTGCTGCACTTAAAGCTGCTGCTGAGGCCAAGGCTGCTCAGGAAGCTCGTATTGCTGCTGAAAAAGCTGCTGAAGAGGCTCGTATTGCTGCTCAGAAGGCTGCTGAAGAAGAAGCTGCCAGAGCTGCTAAGATTGCCGAAGAAGCCAAGGCTGCTGAAGAAGCCAGACTCGCTGCTCAGAAAGCCGCTGAAGAAGCCAGACGTGCTGCTGAAGAAAAGGCTGCTGAGGATGCAAGACTTGCTGCTGAAGCTCAGAAAGCACTTGAAGCCGCTGCTCTTGAGGAAGCCAGACGTCAGGCCGCTGCTAAGATGGCTGCTGAAGCCAATAGTGCTCCTGCCCCAGCTCCTGCTCCTGCTCCCGCTTCCGATGATGCTACCACTGCTGCTGAGGCCGCTGCTGCTGAAGCCGCTAAGAGAGCTGCTCAGTTAGAGGAAGCTAGACTTGCCGCTGAAGCATTAGCTGCTCAGGAAGCACAGAAAGCTGCTGAGATGCGTAAGGCTGCTGAAGAAGCTATGGCTGCCGCTCAGAGAGCTATCGCCGAAGCTAAGGCTGCTGAAGAAGCTGCCAGAAAAGAAGCTGAAGAAAGAATCGCTGAAGAAGCCAGACTTGCTGCTGAAGCTCAGAGAGCACTTGCTGAAGCTGCCAGAGCTGCTGAAGAAGCCAGACTTGCCCGAGAAGCTAAAGCTGCTGAGGATGCAAGACGTGCTGAAGAGGCCAGACTACAGCTTGAAGAGGCTGAAAGAGCTGCTCAACAGGCTGCTGCTGAAGAAGCTATGGCCAGAGAAGAAGCTGAACGTAAAGCCGCTGAAGAGGCTATGGCTGCTATGCAGTCTGCTATGGCTGAACAGCAGGTTACTCAGGCTGTTGATGAAGCTGCCAGAGCAAAACACGAAGCTGAAATCGCTGCCAGGGAAGCTCATGAACTTGAGATTGCCATGGCTAATAGAACTGTTGTTAGTCCTGAAGAACAGGTTGCTATTGAGAATGCTATTCTCGAAGCTCAGGAAAAATATGCCAATGCTAAAGCTGCTGCTGCTAAGGCTGCTGAAGAAAAAGCCGCTGCAGAAGCTATCGCTATTGAGAAGCGTATGGATGCTGAAGCCAAGTCTCTTGCCAAAGCCAAAGCCGAGGCTGAGCACCAGGCTGCACTTGAACTTACACGTATGCTTGAGGAGGCTTACAACGCTGCCAAGATTGCATCACAGTTCCATCCAGTGGCTGAGCCTGAACCTGAACCAGAACCTGTTTCAACTTACGATATTCCAATCGATATCCAGTTACTTATCGGTAACCTCGGTATCACCAGTGATGCTTTCCTCGCTGTAAAGCGTAATCACATGGATGAAACAGATCTTGAAGTTATCAACATCATCATCAAGGGCGGTAACTAATCTCCTAGTTGATGAATATTTGAAAACTTAATGATATAGCAAAATATTTATTATATATAACATCAAAACACCATTCCTATGATTTTATTATCATAAGGATGGTGTTTTTGATTTTAATCTTTTCGTGAGCAATACTCCCAATAGGCTTTTTCCAATATTTTAAAGTCACAACTGTTTTTTATTAAATTTATATTGGTTTTATTTGTCACTTCGTAATAGGTTTCTCTTGCCATTCTTTGTATTGTTGTTAATTTAATCTTCTTTTTAATATATCTGTATTCCTGTTCTAATAGTATTTTATAATCAGTTGAATAATAGGGATTATTAAAATCAACTTTTTCTAAGCAACAGCTTGGAACCGGTATCATATAATTAAATCTTAATGCCCCTACAGCCTTTAGATCCTTCGTATTTTTAACAAATATTAATATATTATTTGTTTGTCTTTTACTATAACTTGAGATTGGAACAAAATATGGTATTTTATGGTTATTACTATCTATTTCCATCACAACACCATAAACAAATTTTGTTTTATTAGCATATGTTACATTCGGTACACATGTAAAACCTCTTTCCTTCATCTCTTCTATTTGCAAAAACTGTATATAGTCACTTTTTATATAATAAAATGTAGCAAACACTATAGCGCCTTTCAAAAAAAGAAGGATAAACATAAGTTTATCCTTCTTACTATTCGTATTTATCTGGCAACGAATTAAGCCACCAACACAATTCACACTCACGGTAGTGACACTCCGATAAGATTTCTCTTACAAGGATAAGTATATCAACTAATACTAATTTGTCAATATTGTTTTTATAACGTCCAATCATTTATATAATGATAATCGCATGTTTATGCATTATCATATTATCATTATGTTTTCAATAACCCTTGTAATAAAAAAGAGATAAGCATCCCAAAATACTTATCTCTAATATCACTCTTCTTACTTTACATCAAATGATCCCGCTACTTTTTTAGGCCCAACGCTAATAAACTAACGACTATAAAAGCTGTACAAGTATACTAGCCTTCCACTATAAGGTATCTTCCATCAGGAATGGCAAAGACTTCATCGGCTTCAAGGATCTCGCTTTCGTCTGCACCCTCAGTATCAATACATTCCTCATCAAAATACTGCCATACTTCCTTGGGTGAGTCTACTACTACTGCCATCACCTCAGTTAAAAAATCATCAGCTTCCTCTCTAGTTGCTGCAACCTCCTCAGGGAAAAGCTTTGTCTGATTTTCCAAAAACGCATCCAGTACTGCATTATCAAAATTCAACATGTTATTAACCCTCCAAATATCATTTTGTAATATTCCTATGCTATCTTTTTTATAATACTCTTTGTAATGATAATCAATCTTTATCTGACTTTAGTCTCCACCGTAAATCTTCGTGTCTTTCTAAAATCATTTACTTCATTGTCAATGTGTTTATCGGCTGCTTCTCTTGCCTCTTTAACAAATATCTCCTGAGAATTGATCTTTTCTTTCTTCTTCTCAGGCTTAATATATGTTCCGTCAGCCAGAAGCTGATGTGCCTTCACATTGTCCTTAAGCTCCATCTCTAGTATGTGATATACTTTGCGCTTAAGTTCGCCCTGCTCTATTGGGAAGAGTATCTCCACTCTTCGCTCCAGGTTACGTGGCATCCAGTCTGCACTTCCACAGTAGACCTCTGGCATTCCATTGTTCTCAAAGTAGAATATTCTGCTGTGCTCTAAGAAGTTTCCTACTATTGATCTTACTGTGATATTCTCACTTACACCTTCCACACCAACCTTAAGACAACAGATTCCTCTTATTATCAGTTCTATCTTTACTCCGGCACTGCTTGCTTCATATAGTGCTGCTATAATATCAGGATCACACAAGGAATTTACCTTGGCAATGATATGCGCAGGGGCTCCTTTCTTGGCATGCTTCTTTTCTCGCTCAATAAGGTCCATGAACTTACTCTTAAGCCATATTGGCGCCAGTGCCAGCTTATTCCATACCTCTGGTTCTGAATAACCTGAAAGCATATTGAATACCGCTGTCGCATCCTCACCAAAAGATTCCCTGCAGGTAAAGAGGCCTATATCTGTATACAATTTTGCAGTGGCATCATTATAATTACCAGTTCCAAGATGTACGTATCTTCTGATACCTTCCTCTTCTTTTCTTACCACAAGAGTAATCTTACTATGTGTCTTCAGGCCTACAAGTCCGTATATTACATGGCAGCCCGCATGTTCAAGCTTTCTGGCCCATACGATATTGTTCTCTTCATCGAATCTGGCCTTCAGTTCTACCAGTACTGTTACCTGCTTACCATTTTCCGCTGCAGTCGCCAGTGCCGCTATAATAGGCGAATTACCTGATACTCTATAGAGTGTCTGCTTAATGGCCAGTACATTTGGATCCTTGCTGGCTTCCTTGATAAAATCCACAACCGGTTCAAAGGACTCATATGGATGATGCATCAGAATATCACGTTCCTTGATTGCATCAAATATCGAATTCTTATCTCTTATATCGCACACCGGAGCAGGTATATGCTTTGCTGCCTTGAGATGGTCAAAGCCTTCTGTTCCGTATAATTTCATCAAAAATGTCAGATCCAGTGGGCCATTGATATAATAGATATCCTCTTCCTTGATAAAGAGCTCATTTTTCAGAATGGCTACCAGCTGTTCGTCACAGGATTCGTTGATTTCCAGACGAATAACTTCACCCCACTGTCGCTTCTTAATCTGTCGTTCGATTTCCTTAAGCAGGTCTGCAGCTTCATCCTCGTCGATTGTCAAATCGGCATTACGCATAATTCTGAACTGACAGCTGGATACGATATCATAGTTCAAAAACAGCTTACTTATATACTTCTCGATCATATCCTCAAGTAGCATTACTGTCTTATTGCCGCCCTCTGCAGGAAGTTCTATTACTCTGGAAAGTACGCTTGGCACCTGAACTGTTGCAAATTCGATTTCTTTGTCCGGGTCATTTTTCTTATGAACTATAGCTCCGATATTAAGAGACTTGTTTCTGATAAGTGGAAATGGTCTTGAGCTGTCCACTGCCATTGGAGTAAGTACAGGATAAATATTGGCCATAAAATATCTCTCGATGTATTTCTCCTGCTTCTTGCTCAGCTCGCTCTTCTTATTGATAACTGTGAGGCCATTGTCCTTAAGCTCTTTAACCAGGCCTTTGTAGACCTCGTACTGATTAAGCACTATCTTGTGTGTAGCCACATCAATCTCTGCCAGCTGTTCTCTTGCAGTCATGCCTGCGATATCTGTCTTACGATAATCAGCATTGACCATATCCTTCAGGGATGCGACCCTGATCATAAAGAACTCATCCAGGTTGGATGCTGTGATACTTAAGAACTTGAGTCTCTCAAACAGCTCTATCTCTGGATCCTGGGCCTCGCTTAGTACTCGCTTGTCAAACTTAAGCCAGCTAAGCTCTCTGTTGTAGTAGTATTCTGGATTGTTTAACTCTTTTTTTGCCATGTGTACCCCGTTGTTTGTATTGTTTTTCTAGTATTTTTGCTTGTACGCTGTTTTACCATATAACCAGTTGGAGTTTGCTATTATTAGTACCTGTTCTACTGTTTCCCCAACATATAATCTATAAACTGCTGTGCACTTCGTCCTGAGAAGCCGCCGTGGCTCATTTCCCACTTATTGGCCTCCAGCATTAGCGTAGCATCATCAACCCCCAGATTGTTACGCTGGGCCAGTACACGCACGATATTCTGATATTCCTTCTTATCAGGCATACCAAAGTATATGCTGACACCAAATCTTGACACAAGTGACAGCTTCTCCTGCATTGTGTCATTGAGATGCATATTGTTCTCACGCTCTGATATGGTCTCATTGACCAGATGTCTTCTGTTACTTGTAGCATAGATCAGAATATTCTTTGGTTTCTTCTCAAGACCACCTTCAATTACCGCCTTAAGATACTTATATTCGATTTCGAAATCCTCAAAGCTCAAATCATCCATATAGATGATGAACTTGTAGTTACGGTTCTTAATCTGGGCAATGACATCGTTGAGATACTTGAACTGATGCTTGTATACCTCAATTATACGAAGTCCCTGCTCATAGTATGCATTGGCGATACCCTTGATAGATGAAGACTTACCTGTTCCCGCATCACCAAAGAGCAGACAGTTATTAGCCTTCTTGCCTTGGACAAATGCGTCAGTATTGTCTGTCAGTTTCTTCTTGGCTATCTCATATCCGACCAGATCATCCAGGTTGACATGTGCTATGTTAAGAATCGGTACAATACTAGCACCATTGTCATTTTCTTCTATTCTAAAGGCCTTATGCAGACCAAACTTACCTACTCCATAATCCTTATAGAAATCAGTAAGTGTATCCTTCATCTCCTCTGGAGTATTGTTCTCATTGAACCTCTTGGCCAGGCTGCAGATACGCTCCTTGATTCGCTGGTTGTAAACCTTGCTCTCTTCGGTACTTGGGCTGTAGTTCATTACCAGTTCAAAGCCCTGGACATTCAGTTCCTCCAGAATCAGACTAAAGTCATAATCATACAATTCTTTAAAAATGACGATGTCATGCAGCACAGCCTCATTGATGGTACCCTGGATAGCCCCTACTATCTCAGTGGATCTGCTGTAGCTGTTCTCGTGATTAACCAGTAGATTGGTGAGATAACAGTGCCAGAGATTGCCGTAGAATCCATGGTTGCCTCCCAGTTCCAATAGTCCCTGCATACATCCGTAAAATGTGTCTCTTAACTCCTCTTTTTTCCCTGACTGCGCTCCTTTTTCAAAGCAGTCCATAATGTACGCCATGTCTCCAAGAAGCTTCTCATTGTCATCAACACGGTATACTATCAGTTCTCTAATTCTCATAATAATTCGCTCCTCATATTAATGTAATATTATCCCTTTTCAACCTTGATATCAATAGAATCTGCCTCTATAATTTATATATAATTATCTAGTATATGATTGTATATTTATATAGAAATAGACGTATCATTATATTAAATAATGTCCACTATTTTGAAGCTTATTTTGTTTTTATAAATAAGTACTATTTGGAGTTATTATTGATGAATAAAACAGCAAAAACCTTGATTATTACCGCTTCCATACTTGTTATAATTGCCATTTTGGTATTGGTCAATTTTCTAAAAGGAAAGGTGTCTACAAATCCTGATGATTTTGTAGGAAATACTGCCTCCAATCTCTACAACGGTGGCTATTTCTGTGAGTATGATGGCAAGGTATATTTTGCCAATTCCAATGCTGATGGTGCTTTATATGTTATGAATTCAGACGAGACCAAGGCTGACAAACTTAGCGATACCTCAGTTATCTCAATCAATGCTGATGATTCCCGTGTTTATTATTCCATGTCCGCCAATACCAATGGTAGCGGTCTTGGATATATACGCAAGTCTGCAGGCCTTTACAGTATCAACCATTCTGGCCATGATTCGATATGCTATACTACCAATCCTGTAGCTTCTGCCCTCTTATACGGCAACAAGCTCTATTATCAGAACTACCAGAAGACCTCTGGTACCAGCATTTTCTCCATTGAGACTGACAGAACTAATAATCACGAAGTGCTTAGACAGATGGTGTCTTTTGTAGATCCTTATGGTGGGCTTATTTACTATGGCAATATGGATAATAACCATTATCTCTATGCTTTCGACCCTGTTACAGAAGCCAGCGGTGCTGCTCTTGAGAAAGATGTGTATATGCCTGTTATGGACGAGAATGGCTGGCTCTATTATATGGATCCAACTACCAATTATTCTCTCAAGCGCTACAATATGTCCTCCGGTGAAGAACAGACTCTCAGTACAGAAAGACTTGAATTCTTCAACAAGTATGGAGATTTCATCTATTATCAGATCAATTCGAAGTCACCTACACTTCGTCGTATGTTCTACGATGGCAGTAATGATACCGTTATTGCTGAAGGCAACTACACCAAGCTACAGACTACTTCCAATTACGCTTACTTTGTTCCATTCGAAAACCAGAGCATAACCTACCACGTAAGCCACTATGGTTCAGTGAATGTGGAACCATTTATGCCGTAGTATTTTGTTATTCTATATATAGGATTTATAATAAAAAACAACCGCATTCGCGGTTGTTTTTTACTATCATTCCACCCTATTGTTCTTGATTAGGATCTATACATACTTCTATTTACGGCGCAATTCGTCTAACATTTCCTGCATTGTCTTCTTGAATATCGGATGACGCTTGTGTGGTGCTATTTCTGCCATTGGTGCAAGCACAAATTCACGATTTTCCACATCTACATGAGGAATGATAAGATCATCACTGTCATATACAAGATCATCATAGAATATGATGTCCATATCAAGGGTTCTTGGTCCCCAGTGAATGTCTCTGGTGCGGCCTGCATCATTTTCCAACTCATGAAGCACATCTAGAAGTTCCTGTGGTCTTAACAGAGTCTTGATATAGCAGGCTCCATTGAGGAAATCGTCCTGTTCTACATTGCCATAAGGCTTAGTGCTTATAAGCGATGAATTCTGTATCATCTTACAGTCTCTTCTGTCGCACAGCTTAAACAGTGCTGTCTCTATATTCTCTTCCATATCTCCAAGGTTGGAACCATATGACAAATATGCCTCTGACCAGCCTCTTGATACCTTAACTGATATTGAATCAAATTCCATAGGAACTGGTGCCTGTGGTTTTCTTATCTCGACATCTACTGATTCAATTTTAGGGAAATTAACCAGGATAGATTCTGCTACCTTCTCTGCAGCTGTTTCAATCAGATTGTAGCTCTTGGCAGTCATGGTCTCGTTGATTACATTGCACACTTCACCATAATCGGTAGACTTCTCAATGTCATCCTCCATGGATGCTTCTCTAAAGTCAGTGTACAGGGTTGCATTGACATAGAAATACTGTCCCTTATCCTTTTCGGAATTGTACACCCCATGAAATGCATAAATCTTTAGGTTCTCAATCTTAATCATATCCATTGTAAGCCCCTCCTACATATAGATGTTGTATTTTATCCCAGCTAACATTACCCCTAATCAGCTAGATATATTTCATAACCGCTTCTGTCATCTTTACCGCCTGCACATGCTCTTTGACATCATGTACTCGTATAAAGTTGGCATGCTTTAGTACCCCTATTACATCCAAAGCAACTGTTCCTATAAGTCGCTCCTCTTTTGGAATATTAAGTGTATTACCAACAACAGACTTCCTGCTGACTCCAAGAAGAATCGGATAACCAAACATATTAAGTCTGTCCATGCATGCTATAATCTCAAGATTCTGCTCTGTAGACTTGGCAAAGCCTACTCCAGGATCAAGCATTATCTTCTCATCTGCAATCCCAGCCTTTGTAGCTATCTGAATAGTCTCAGCCAGATCTGCTTCTACATCCTCAACAAAGCTCTTGTAGTCGGTGTCCTTACGATTGTGCATAAGACATGCGCTGACGCCTGCTCTGGCTATTGTATCGGCCATTTCAGGATCCCACTTAAGACCCCAGATATCATTTATCAGGTCTGCTCCTGCCTGAATACCAGCAGCTGCCACCCTGGACTTATAAGTATCAAGACTTATTGGCAGATCAATCTCTTTTTTAATCATTTCAATAACTGGAGCTACACGGTCTATCTCTTCCTCGTCACTTATCATAGTGTAACCAGGCCTTGTGGATTCACCACCCACATCTATGATATCAGCTCCCTCTTCCTGCATCTGCACTGCTCTCTTTATAGCAGCATCTGTATTGTTATAATGTGCTCCATCAAAAAAAGAGTCAGGAGTCACATTAAGAATTCCCATAACATATGTATGTTCTCTCGAGTATTCCATACCAGCTATAATCATACAAGCCTTCTCTCATTTACTACAACCACCAGCGGCGTGCTTACATATCCTAAAACCATAACCAACACGCAATGTGATTAATCTCTTACAACTGCAGCATTCTGAAGAACGCTGCCTTCATAACCTCGTCCTCGAAAGCTCCACGGGCTACTGTGGTAACTGTGCTACTTCCAGGTTTCTTGATGCCACGCATAGTCATGCACATATGCTCTGCCTCAACTACTACCATTACCCCGCTGCAACCCAGCTCATCCATAATGGCATCTGCTATCTGAGCCGTCATACGCTCCTGAAGCTGTGGTCTCTTGGCAAATACTTCAACTGTTCTTGCAAGCTTACTTAAGCCCAGAACCTCGCCATTTGGAATATATGCCACATGAGCCTTACCATAAAATGGAAGAAGGTGATGCTCACACATCGAATAGAAGGTGATATCCTTCTCCAGTACTATCTCATTGTTCTCACATGTAAATCTTCTTGAAAGATGAACCGCCGGGTCCTCGTCCATTCCTGCAAAGATCTCCTCATACATACGACCAATTCTGGCGGGAGTATCTACAAGTCCCTCTCTGTTTGGATCCTCTCCAATTCCTTCAAGCAGAAGCTTAACCGCTTCTTCAACTTTTTTCTTATCAACCATTAATCCATAACTCCTCATATAATGAGTATTCATGACTTCATTATTATCTCTATATCAAACTCTATACCTTATCATTCAATGAAAATGAGCTTTACAGGCTTTATTATTTCTCTTATTAGCAAGCCCTAACCCATAGTTCCTAATAAAATGAGTTTTCAAGGCTTCATTATATCACTTTACATCAAATATATCTATGATTTTGCCCAGATATGCCAATGAGCCACATGCAATTATCACATCATCCTTATCTGCCATTGAACATGCAAATTCCACAGCCTCTTCTACCGAATCACAACAGGTTACCCTGTGATTGACTCTGCTAACTAATGCTGCCAATTCTACGGAAGACATAGCTCTGGGGTTGTTGGGTGTCTGACAGGTCAGCACCATTTCTCCATCTCTGGCTATAGTGGCCACCACCTTCTCTACCTCCTTATCCCTGAACATTCCCATAATATAGAACTTACGCTTATCTGCAAAATAAGTATCTATAGTCTCACGCAGCCTAAGAGCCGCATCCTCATTGTGGGCTCCGTCTATGATAAATAACGGCTTCTTGCTTACAATCTGGCATCTGGCCTGCCAAGTAGCATTATGTAAACCTTTTTGTACCTTCTCTTCTGTTATTCTATTATAGCCACAGACATCCCTTAATATATGGGCAGCCTTAACCGCCAGCGCCGCATTTTCAATCTGCCATACACCATTAAGGCTTATCTCATATTTGACCTTATCCAGGTAAAATGACTGCTTGCCTAGTCCATACTTAACCTTACTGATTTGCTCTTTCTCAAGCAACTCCAAAGGTGAATTATTCCTCTTAGCACAAGCCCTGATTACATCCAATGCCTCCTGCTTTTGAATGGTCGAAATCACCGGTACAGAAGGTTTGATAATACCGCATTTTTTATCCGCAATCTCTTCAAGCGTATTACCAAGAAACTGCATATGATCCATGGAAATCGACGCCAGTACCGACAATACTGTAGTGCTAATGATATTGGTAGCATCATCTATTCCGCCCAGTCCAGTCTCAAGTACTACTATGTCACAGCCCTTGTCTGCAAAATACCTGAAGGCTATGGCTGTCTCCAGTTCAAATGCGGTAGGCTGTGCATAACCATCTGCCAGCATAGCATCACATAAGCCCTGCAACTGCTCAATATATGCAGCAAATGCGCTCTGGCTGATCATTTTCTCATTGACCTGAAAGCGCTCCCTGTATTCCCTGATAGTAGGCGATATATATCTGCCCACCTTATAACCTGATTCTTTAAGAATCGTGGATATAAAGCTCAGAGTTGAGCCCTTACCATTAGTTCCTGCTATATGCACAAACTTGAGCTTATCCTGAGGATTGCCCCAGCGTCTGCACAGTTCCCTGACACTTTCGAGGCCAAGAACAGAGCCTTTAAGTTTGCCTATTTCTTCTATATATGCTAATGCGTCTACATATTTCATAAGAAAAAATTAGGGCTATGCCTAGGCATAACCCTCTCCTTTTATTCTAACTCGTCAACATCCTCAAGTTCGGCAAGATCAGCCCCGCCTATATCCTGCATATTAACAGTTCTTCTTCTGATTCTTGCCTTCTCTGATTCCTCAAGAATAAAATTCTTAATCTCTTTTGATTTCTTGATGTGCTCAATCATAAGAATTGGATGAGTCTTATCTCCTGTGATACACTTGATTGTACCAAGTCCAAACATCTTCTCCATCAGACTTGAGCTGTGCTCAACATCTGTAATCTTATACATGTAACAGTCATTCTCATAGGTCTTGAAAAATCCTGTATCAATTGTCAACACATCATCTGTAATAGTATATTTGGTGAATGTCCAAGGCAAGCCCAGAAACAGCCATCTTTTTCTCTCTGTATACATTCTCCCCTGCTCCTTTCAAAAGAACATATGTCATTCAATTAGTATTCTATCACATCTTAGAGGATTTTAACACGTTCAAGACTTCTCATATCGAATTTTTCTTCACAGTATCTGCATCTGTAGATACCCTTCTCTTCATCAGAAAGGAAGAAAATGTGTGGCAGTTCCTGCTCGATTGATGTGATACATCTTGGATTCTTGCATTTGAATACTCTCTGAATCTCCTTTGGAAGAGTCAGTTCCTTCTTGTCTACGATTACTCCATCCTTGATTACATTAACTGTAATATTACGATCAATTACAGCAAGTACATCAAGATTAAGCTCCTCGATGTTACATTCTACCTTCAATATGTCCTTCTTGCCCATTTTGCCTGATCTGGCATTCATGATCATAGCCACTGTACAGTCTCTCTTATCGAGCTGAAGGTGGTGATATATAGATAAACTCTGTCCTGCCTTGATGTGGTCAAGTACGAAGCCTTCTTCAATCTGTCCTACATTTAACATTCTTATTCCTCCCCTATTCCAAGTAAAGTATAGATAAGTGCCATTCTTACATATACGCCATACTGAGCCTGCTCAAAATAAGCAGCTCTTGGGTCATCGTCAACTTCTACACTAATCTCATTGACACGTGGAAGTGGATGAAGTACAAGCATGTCCTCCTTGGCCATTTCCATCTTGCTCTTATTGAGTATGTAGAAATCTTTTAATCTGATATAGTCCTCTTCATTGAAGAAACGCTCTCTCTGTACTCTTGTCATGTAGAGCAGGTCTAGCTGTGGCATTACTTCTTCAAGGCTGATTACTTCTGTATAATCAATGTTCTTACTCTTTAACAGCTCAATGATATAGTCTGGCACCTTCAGTTCTTCTGGTGATATGAAGATGAACTGTACACCTTCATATCTGCAAAGTGCTTCAATAAGTGAATGTACTGTTCTGCCAAACTTCAAATCGCCGCAAAGACCAATTGTAAAATTGCCAAGTCTGCCCTTAAGACTTCTGATTGTAAGCAGGTCAGTGAGAGTCTGTGTTGGATGCTGATGCCCACCGTCACCGGCATTGATTACTGGTATTCTGGATCTGCTTGCAGCTACCATTGGAGCACCTTCCTTTGGATGTCTCATAGCGCATATGTCAGCATAGCTGGAAATTACTCTGATTGTATCTGATACGCTCTCGCCCTTTGCTGCTGATGAAGAGTCTGCTGATGAAAATCCCAGCACATTACCTCCCAGGTTCATCATAGCTGCTTCAAAGCTAAGTCTTGTTCTTGTGCTTGGTTCATAAAAGCAGGTTGCCAGTTTCTTACCATGACAGCATTCTGCGTATTTCTTTGGATTCTTCTCCATATCGTTGGCAAGATCAAATAATTTGTCCAGCTCCTCAACCGAAAAATCCAATGGATTCATTAGATGTCTCATATCATTCCTCCTTTATTCAAAAAAAATCGAAGAGAAAATAATTATCCCTTCGATTAAAAATATCATTCTATTAAATTGTAAGATCCAATCAATCGTCTCACAATATATCCTCCAACTTCTACGATATGATACCATATATTGTGTTTGCTTTCAACAGAATTCTTATTTTATTTTAGCCTTCTTCTGCCAAACACATCTTTTAGACCTGACTGCAAAATCCATTAAACAATAATCTTAAACTCTTTATTCTGAATAGATATGTCTACCTTATCCTGAGCACCGCCGTACTCACCATCAAGAGTCCATTCTGTAGTACCATAATGTTCCACAGCCACATGCGAGGTCTTGCACATAATGATGCTGTCGCATTCCTGTGGAGTCTCAATAGTAAGTGCTCTGATAATACTGTTAAGGTCCAGTATATTCTCTGGTGCCTTAATAAACATTACCTCAAAAAGTCCGTCATCAAGCTCGATATCCAGAGATACTCGGTTCTTCATGCCTCCGATTGAAAATGAATTGGTAACCAGTCCCAGCAAAAATGAGCCTTCATATACTCCGTCATCCACTGTCAGCTTAAGCTTATAGGTCTGAAGCTCTGACAGTTGCTTAGCACCCTCAAGAATATAGGCTGCGTGTCCCATTATATTCTTCCTTACCTGAGGAGTAGTATATACGACCTTGGTAAATATTCCAAAAGCAGCCACATACAAAAATGGATTGCCATTGAAGCGGCCTATATCAATAGCCTGCTCTTTACCATTTATGGTAGTACTCAGCGCATCCTCAAGATTGCCCGGAAGCCCCAGTGTTGCCGCATAATCATTGGTAGAACCGGCTGGGATATAGCCAACAGCTCCCTCGTATCCAACTTTACTACAAAACGTAAGAAAGTTATTAAGTGTGCCATCTCCTCCACTTACTACTACCCTGTCATACCTTTTTAGTTCTTCACCTGCGTCCTCAGAGTTTAGCAGCTTAAGCACTGGACACAGAGTCACCAGGCAGTCATTGGCATTATAGAAGTCTACAATGTCGAACATTTTTCTTCTTACTATTCCAGTTCCCGAGACTGGATTATATACAAACAGAACACGTCGCATAACGCGGT
>DCJA01000029.1:18919-19373 GCA_002317175.1 Lachnospiraceae bacterium UBA1712
CACATATACTGGACTTGATTTTATTTCTTATATTCTTCAACCTTAGCCTTGATTTCAGCAAGAGCCTCCTTGCATTTGTCTGAAGAAAGTGGATTGTTTCTAATCATATGGCGATACAAAGCGCCTCTTCTCTTGGCACTTTCTTCAAGTCTCTTTCGCATAACTGCGTTGTTGACTCTATACTCAGCAATCTGCTCCAAAAAATCCTGACGTTTCTTCTCTTCTTCAAGTTCCAAAGCTGTAAGCTTTTCTCTGGCCTCTTCGAATCTGGCCTCCAAAGCCTCCATACGCTCTGAAAGCATAAGCTTGGCCTGTTTTGTGCCATCCCCAACCTTGGACATAATAGCTTCCTGTGCTTGTTTCGTGCTATCTTCAACCTTAGCGATAAGAGCTTCCTTGGCCTGATGTCTGCTATCCTCTGCAAACGCTATAGCCACATCCATTCTGCGCTCCA
>DCJA01000035.1:0-79937 GCA_002317175.1 Lachnospiraceae bacterium UBA1712
GCTTCTATCCAAAAATGCGTCTTTTCTCTGGCATATACATATTTGTCAGTATCCAGTGCTAAAGTCATATCTGAACTGTCATTTACTGTAACATCATCACCTGACTTTAAATGCTGTCCTACAAAAGCGTCTTTGCTCACGCCCTCATTAACTACTACAGAGCTACCATTGATTTCTTCAACTGCAATCGTTCTGTAACCACTATTCATTAATACAATTGCCACAATCACCGCAACTACTAAAGCAGCAGTAATCAGTGCAGCCACTATTTTCCCTTTAACAGTTGATAAAAAAGTTTTCATATCGATTAGCCTACTCCTCTACTTAATTCCCTTAACTTCATATACCTTAACAGGCTGAGCCTTGCCCTTTAATTCCATCTCTTCCTTAAACTCAGCTATAATGCGGTCTCCAACCAATTCATATACCGCTTCACTTATCAATACTTCTCCTCTCTTTGCTTTTCCTTCGATTCGAGAAGCTGTATTAACAGTGTCACCGATAGCTGTATAATCCATTCGGGTCTCACAGCCAATATTGCCTACTACTGCGTCACCGACATTTATTCCTACACCAAAGCTAACTGTCTTACCATATTCCTCAAGCAACTCTTTACCCAGTTCTTCACCTTTCTTCTGCATATCCAATCCAGCCAAAATAGCCTGATACACATAATCTTCCTGGTCATTTGGTGCATTAAAGATTGCCATGGTAGCATCGCCAATGAACTTGTCAAGCATACCACCATGTTCAAAAATGCAGTTCGTGGTCAGTGAAAGATACTTATTCAGAATTTGCACCATCTGCTCTGGTGAAAGCATCTCAGACATGGTGGTAAATCCTCTTATATCCACAAATAGAACTGCAACATGTCTCTTCTCTCCACTAAGCTCAATATGAAATTCACCACTCTTGGCAAGACTATCTATTACCTGTGGTGCCATATATTTCTTAAATGTATTGAGTGTCTGCTTTCTTTTGATTGCCTCGACCACGTATTTCTCAATTATTATCCATATCCATATAAGTATCAGAACGAGAATAAAGTAGAACAGACTTATAATCGTTCCGTTAGTTGCAAGCAACCTTCCAACTAATACACCGGCTATAAGAATCCAGATTCCTACAATTATTGCAGGATACATTTTCATTTTTCTTGCCAGATATGTATATACGAACAGACCAACGGCAGTAACAAGCGCAACTATCCACAATGGAGCCCTGTTTGCTGTTTTACCATTGAGAAGCGCCCTGCAAATGTTCGCATTTATTTCTACCCCATACATATCCTGTCCACGATCTGCACTACTGTGGTATGAATCCTGGAGTCCTGGAGCATAAGCTCCTACCATTACAACACTATCCTTAAAAACTTCTGCAGGTATAGTTCCATCCAGCACGTCCTTCATGGAATAATGTTCAAATTCGCCTGGCTTACCAGAGTAGAAAAATCTTACAGCCTGTTCTGCTGGAAGTTCTGACACATTCTGCCGCCCAAATACCTTCACATATTCATTATAAATCTGAGTTGCAAAACTATAGCGCTTTTCTCCATCAACATATGAATACAGCTGTACAGTTCTTACAAATCCATCAGAAGATATCATTGCATTTGCGTAGCCAGAGTTTACTCTCTCATCAAGTAAAGCATATGGTCTTTCCTCTGTATCAATATTCCAGCTGTCATAATACTGAATTCCACCCGCTGTGTATGCTGTTTTTCCTCTATATACAAGATTAGAGGCAACAACAACATTTTGAGCTTTATCAACAGCTTCAACTAGCGCATTATCCGTGTTGCTGTCAGTTTCACCAATAAACATGATATCAAATGCAATTATGGCTGGAGCAGTGTCCGAATTCTCATATAATTTATCAATTAGCTCCGCTGATTTTTCTCTGGACCAGCTACTTAATGGGCCATATTGAGCCAAAGTTTCTTCATCAATGGATATAATTTTGATTGTATCTCCACATCCATTCATCTGCCTGTAAAGCAAATCGCAAATCATGGAATCCAATCCAGAAAATGGTTCAAAAACTATTAGTAGGAAAACCAGGATTGCCGGTATTAATGCTAATAAAACATCTGATAATTTACGCACTGAATATCTCCCCTCTATATCTATTGAGCCAATAGACATACGCAATTAAATTATATCATTTCTATCTACAGTATAAAAGCAAAAAAGCTTCTTGTATGCTAACAAGAAGCTTTGTAAAACAAGGTTTTCCATCCATTGTCAATTATGTTCAAACTCAACCACATGTTTTCTGGTCCATATGGGGAAGAGATTGCGCTGGCATCTGTAATTTGCCCTCTGCTCTATGGCAATAGCATCAAAAAAAGTCTTCCACATATCAGTATACTCATCATTAGCCTCTTCTGTATGCAAAAGCTGTTCAAGTTCTTCCTCGTTGAGTTTTCTATAATAATAATCCTGGTTCATAGGATGAATTATGGCTTCCATATGAACATCATCCACAATCATCCAATGTTCAGAGGGCATACGGTCCATAAATGCGTGTCCCAAAGTAAGTATTAGTTTGCTTTTGGGTTCAATATGAGCTACATATCTTCCAGCTACTTCATGAAAACGGATAAACTCCTTGAAATGCTCCACTTCCATTCCCAGACGCTTCCTAATCTTTCTGTTGTCCATAACAGCTTCATACTGAACCATGTTAAGAGCCTGTTCACCATATGCAAAACCAAGTAGTAAAACTCTAAAGATATTATCAAGTATATACGGCTCATACGCTATGGAACAAAAAGCTATCTCCCTGTAGAAAAAAGGAGAAATCTTCTGATTTATAGCATCCATTACCTTTACTGCCTTCTCATGATCGGCATCAACATGTATATACTCATCAAAAAGCGTATACTGCTCAATGGGTTCTAACACAAGTCTGATATTCTGTTGTCCTTTTCTACTGGTCCAGGCTTCATAAATACATGTAAGCATGGCCTCCCATTCATGTTCACAGGAATAAATTGTCATTGTTATATCCTTTGAAGCAGATATACTTTATATTATGTAAACCTTGTTATCCAACACTGGTCTGTAATCCAAAATCAGTAAACAGATTCATCTGTGTAGCAGTCTGATTGCTTCCTTCAATTTTGATAGTATTGGCTCTTTCCATATCCGTAAGCTGATTAAGTATAAAGCGTTCCTCAATAGGTATCTTATATAGCATCTGTCCATTGCATGTAATAAAATACTGCGCGCGCTTAAGTACTACACCCATCTTTTTCAGCATCGGAAAAGTTATCTTACCGTACCTTCTTGCGCTCATAATTCTCTTTACACTTGTAGGTCCAATTCCTGGCACTCTAAGAAGTGTATCATAGCTTGCCTTGTTAATCTCTACAGGAAAAATATCCAGATGTCTTAAGGCCCAGTCACACTTGGGATCTATTCTGTTATCAAAATTAGGTTTTTCTTCTGAAAGCAGTTCCTCTGCATGAAAACCATAAAACCTAAGTAACCAGTCTGCCTGATAAAGTCTGTGTTCTCTAAGCAGAGGTACTGGTGTATCAAGTGCTGGAAGATTGCTATCTTCATTAAGAGGAATATATCCAGAGAAAAAAACTCTCTTAAGGTCAAAACTCTGATAGAGGCTTTGTGTTGTTCGTATAAGGTCAAAATCGGATTCACCTGAAGCTCCTATTATCATCTGGGTACTCTGTCCTGCTGGCGCAAAAGGTCTCTTTAGATTCAGATCCATCCTTTCAGCTGGCAGATACAGTTTGCTATTATCTCTTTTAAGTTCCTCAAGCCCACCTGTGCTGGATTCAATCTCCGCATAATTCTCACCAAAAATCATATCCTGACCATTCATGGCAGCCTTGCCAAATATACTGTTCACCAAATGGTCATTGATTCCAGCCCTTTCCATACGGGCATTCTTACCAATAGCCAGTCTGTGATTGGCTATGGTAGAAGAAATCTGATTCATAGGCTTTATAATATTGGTCATAGTCTTATTGGGCGCTAATTTGCCCAGACTTTCCTGTGTTGGCAGTTCCATATTAATACTGATCCTGTCCGCCAAAAGACCTGCGGAATACAGAAGTTCCTGTGATGCTCCAGGTATAGCCTTAACATGTATATATCCATTAAACTTATATTTGGTTCTTAACAGTCTAAGGGCCTCACAAATCTTCTCCATGGTATAATCCGGATTCTGCAAAATACCCGAACTCAAAAACAGACCTTCTATATAATTCCTCTTATAGAATTCAACAGTAAGCTGACATATCTCATCTGGAGTAAAGGTTGCTCTTGGAACATCATTAGACTTTCTGTTCTTACAATACTTACAGTCATAAGTACAATGATTGGTCATCAGAATCTTTAATAAAGATATACATCTGCCGTCTGCAGCAAAGGAATGGCATACACCACAGGCTCTTGAATTACCCAGCATACCTTCTTTACCTGCCCTGTCAACACCGCTTGAGGTGCAAGCAACATCATACTTGGCTGCATCAGCAAGTATCTCCAGTTTTTCATCCAAAGTCAGATTAGTCTGCAAATCATACATAACTGTTCACCATAATCAAATAAAAAAGCCTGTGGATTTGACCCACAGGCTAATAAATGTCCACAATCCAATTATACGAACATTCGTTCTGTATTGCAAGACTTTTATCGAACATATTTTCTATTTGTTTGATTAGTGTATATATTTAAAAAGAGTTATTCCCAGTTTTCCCACACTTCGTTGCATAGATTTACACAATAATCATACGAAAAACTGACATCCTGTTTGATAATCTCATTTTTTGAAGCAAGCTCTGTATTGTAATCCCTCAAAAAATATGTAGAAACATTACCCGTTCCATTTTCCAGATGTGATACCAGTGCATGAACAGTATATTCTCCAATCTTCACTTTTCCATCTTCCTGGACCAAAGTAACATCAGCCATGCCTCCTACCATTCTGTTTGCAGTTCCAGCACCAGCGCCTCCAGTCCAGTTTACATAATTCCCTATAGAATAGAATATCAGAGCAGAATTATCGTTTTTTTCATCCTCATACCATTCAATTGGTTCAATGACGTGCGGATGAGTCCCAATAACCAGATCTGCTCCATTTTCCACAAAGATCTGTGCCCATTTTTTCTGCTCAGATGATATACCCAGATTATATTCAGTTCCCCAATGAGGGCATACTATTGTAAAATCCGCCTTACTTTCCGCTTCTTTTAAATCTGCTATCACCTTATCCTTTTCCAGCAAATCCACAGACCATGGCATATCTGAAGGTAGTGAAATCCCATTCGTACCATATGTATAATTCAGAATGGCAATTTTCATACCATTTTGTTCATAATAGTATATGGTATTTTGGTCTTCCTGGCTGTCATGAATACCCAACACTTCAATATCAGGGTAGTGTTCCTGCCAGAAAGACATGCAGTTATGTAAACCTTTCTTTCCCTTATCTACAGCGTGATTTGTAGCATGCAGTATTACGTCAAATCCATTCTGAACAAGAGCATCACCAATCTCATAAGGAGCGTTAAATGCAGGATATCCAGATACACCAAGTTCTTCACCGCCAATGATTACCTCTTCATTGACCAGTGCCAGATCTGCTGCTTCTATCACATCAGAAGTATTCGAAAAAATAGGATTATAATCATAAGAACCATCCGGTAAATGAGCACTTTCTGATACTCTTGTGTGCAAAAGGATGTCTCCTACCATAACCAGATGAATCTGCTGCAGTTCTTCTGTATCAGAATTCATTTTCTCATCTGCCTGTTCTTCTATTGCAGAATCATTTTCTACATCAGACTGTTCCTCTATTGCAGAATCATTTTCTACATCAGACTGTTTCTCTATTGCAGAATCATTTTCCACATCTGAGCGTTCTTCCATATTAAGCTGATCATTCGTATCTGACTCCTGTGTTTTTGTTGAAGAATCATTTAGCACTTGCGCCTCTGTAACATTCTCACTATTAGTCTGATCAGTATAATTTGTTTTTTCAGTTTTGCATGCCAATAGGCAGCCACACATGAATAATATGGTTATTACAACACTTATTTTCTTTTCTTTCATAAATATTTATTGCCTGTAGTCCGGTACCCCCATTGTCCTTGCTGCCTGTTCAAAACACTCTTCAGGAATATTGGGCCAGACATAATCTCCCATCTCTTTTGCCAAACGATTCGCCTCAATAACCATATCGTATGACAGATCCCTGCCCGTTTCAAAGGTTAAAAGATTGCTGTTTACAAACCAGGTAGAGTAGTCCAAAAGACCGCAGCTTTTTATATCCTCAATAAGCTTTTTATTGTCATATGGAATTCTAAAGAAATGAGCTTTCCAGCTTACTGCCTTATCATTTGTAACCGACTCCAGCATGAGGCATTCAGCTATTCCCGGATTATCTATGGCTATTCCCACTGATCCCGGGTTAAAATAATGCTTTCCCTTGTACTCCAGTTCTCCCGGATGATGCGTGTGACCACAAAGCATATAATCTGTGCCTATCTTTTCCAGCCATTCCCTGGAATTATCTCTGTAAAACTGCACCAGTTCCCTGCTATTTACAGGTGAACCATGGCAACAGGTTATAGCTGGATATCCATCCTTATGATAAACAAATGATATTGGCAGGCTATCAAAAAAAACAAAATCCCTGTCTCTTAGCAGTTCATAATTGAAAAGCAGGTTACCACTGGCGGAATTGCGACTCCATAAAGCATCGGTATCACCAACCTCCAGCGCCCTCTTCTGTGCAAGCATATACTCTTCTCTGTTGCCTCTCAATATATGGCAACTATGTTTTGCAACAAATTCGTAGAGATAATCCAAGGTTTCCAAAGGATAAGGAGCATCAGATATATAATCACCAAGGAATATATACTCTTCACAACCCTGATCTTTAAGAAAGTTTATACAGTTTCTTAATGCTATTACATTTCCATGTATATCTGCTAATACTCCTACTTTCATTAATATCATTTCCCTAATCTCTCAAATTATGTAAACCGTAATGATGCAATCCTCGAAAGTCGCATTATGTAAACCACAGTAGTGCTATCCCCAAAAGATGCATTGAGCAAACCAAATAATGCTATCCCCAATATTGTATTATGTAAACCAAAGTAGTGTTATTCCTTAAAAACATTATGTAAACTCAAACAGGCACGCATATTAGTTAATTATCCCATTAATAAATTAAATTATATTTTAATTATTTAGTAACCTGGAAATAGAAATCTATTTCTCCTGCTTTTTCATACTTTACATATGAATAAGCAGGTATAGTATTGAATAGTATCTTATTAGCTGAAGGTATTACCAGCCTGTAACCGTTCATTGACATTATTACACAGGCATCATCTGATTCTGGTCCATGAGATACATACTTTGCGGTCGATATTACATCTGTCCAGCTTTCATCAACATCCATTGCCTTGATATTCTCATTTTTCTTCCAGGCCAGAAAATGGAACCAGCTTCTGTCTGATTCGTTGTACTGTCTGGAAAGTTTACTATTTTCCGCAAGCATAAGTCCCAGCTTTTTCGATATAAATGAAACTGTACCGGTCTTTCTGTCAACACTTACAGTAAGCTTATCTGTAACCACTTCTACTGAATTTCTGCCTTGAATACACTTCCAGCTAACCTTATCACTCTGCTTTATCTCCTTAGGAACAGGAAGATGTTTATCTTCATTCTTATATATGTTGATTCGTACAGTATCATCTGAAACAGGTGTTATGCACAGATTATCATAAAAGCTTGTGATGGTTACCCTGTCCTTTTCCTCATTTATCCACTTTACTGCGTGATTAATAAGTCCATGGCCTGGTGGAGTCAAACTAATACCCGTTGGTGAATCTCCAAATTCTGAAACTATTTTAGTTCTGGAAGCCGCTACCAAACCATTAGTGCTCTTCTTATTAGGATTAGGCTTTATTTTTACGCCACCCACACCATATACGCTTGAACGAAGGATACTGTTATCAGGTGCCTTTATATCTGTGTAAGCAATACTATTTCTATGCTCATTGATAGTAACCCTATTTGTTGTCTTTTTAACAGAAGCGCTTGCAATTGGTGTCACTGGCTTCTTCGCAATAATCTTCTTAGGTCCAAACTTCTCCCTAAGTACTAGTTCAGAATCACCAATAAGAGCCTGATCCTTTGCTATCTCATCAGTAGTACGCTCATCCTCTGGCATCTGAAGAGCCTTTTTATGATAGTCGTCTTCCTTAAACTCTATATTTATTCGATTCGCATCAATAGGATCTGCTATCAGTCCTGTCAGCTCATTTTTGTACAGCAGCTTAAGCTCATGCAGAGCTCTGGTGGCAGCCACATATAATAGCTTTGCATAGCCATCTTCCCTGGGATAACTTTCCTTTGAAGCATCTGCAATAATAACTGCATCAAATTCAAGTCCCTTTGCATATTCTATTGGTAGAACTGTAGTTTTTGAACTCAGTTCTGTATTATCTTCGGAAAACAGGTTTACATAATTATAAATATCATATTCTTCCCTAAGTTTTCTGTCCAAGGAAACTGTAATCTTCTTCGCTTCTTCTATATCTCTACAGATAATTGCAACAGTATCATATTCATTTTTCCAATTCCTAAGTGTATCTGCCATAAGCTTATACCAGGAATCATCTGAGTTGAATTGAATTATGTCAACCTCGTTGCCATGTCTTATTATTGGTTCAACAGGGTAAATTGGGAATGATCCATGTTTAAGAATATCTGTTGCAAATGCCGAAATCTCAACAGTATTTCTATAGCTCTTTCTAAGAAGTCCAAAATAATCATATTCATCTGGAAGCATTATCTGCTTTAGTTCTTCCCAGTCACCCAGTCCACAGCCCAGATTAATATTCTGTGCCACATCACCCATAATGGTAAATGTACATTTGCTAAGGCAGTACTTTAGCGAACGGTACACAGATATACCAAAATCCTGAGCTTCGTCTATTACTACATGACAGGCTTCTCTTATTACTTCTGTTTCCTTAAGTCGCTTATAAATAAATGCAAGAGATGCCAAATCATACAAATCCGGCTCATTGGAATGATTTTCAAATCGTACGCCTTTGTTATATTGAGATTTAATAAATCCATCATATATATCAAAAACGCTGTCCTTTACACCTCTTCTTGAAAAGTAGTTCTCATAGAAGGAGTACATACGCTTCTGCATTTCCTGAGAATAAGACAGACCCTTGCCAAACATTTCACTTTCAAGTCTGCTAATAAGAATATCTGTTAGTCTGTCATAGATATCCCTGATAGTCCTTCCCTTCATCTGGCTAAGAATATTCCTGATATCATCTGCTGTCATAAGAATATGGTTGTTTTCCCTAAGCCTTATATCATTTAATGGAACATATTCCCACATCAGCTTTTCACAGTACTCTTCAAGGTCATTAAACCACTGTGTCTGTCCCTTTATTCCTATATTTTTGTCTGTTTTATCTATTTTTCTTACGCTGCGCTTTTCATCCCATTCTTCATATAGAAGCTTTACAAAGAGTTCTTCCATAGTAAGTTGTGGAATATCATACACATCAAGGTCAGGCAAAACACCTGTTATATAATTAAGGAGTAATCTGTTACTTCCTACTATATAGAAATCTCTTGGATCAAATTCTCTTTCATAGTTATATAGAATGTATGAGATTCTGTGCATAGCAACAGTGGTCTTACCACTACCAGCACTTCCCTGAATCAAAACATTATGATGAGGATTAATTCTGATAACCTCATTTTGTTCCTGCTGTATTGTTGCAATAATCTCGCTTAATACATTCTTCTTACTTTTGGACAGGTACTTGGTCAGCAGTTCATCATTGGCTACAACCTCAGAGTCATAGAAATCCTGAACACCATCCTTATCCACTTCATATGTTCTTTTTCTTTGCAGATCAATCTCAAAGCTGCCCTCTTTTGGCACCTTATAGCGGCATTTACCCAGGTTTTGCTCATAATACACTGATGAAATAGGTGCTCTCCAGTCTATTACCAGCGGATCTGCTGGATTCTCATATATTACTGACTTTCCAATATAATAAGTTGCTCTTCTGTCATTATCAGGATCAACGAAGTCAATTCTACCAAAATACGGCTTCTTACATGCTCTCTCTGCTCTTAGCAGATCCTGTCTGACTTCCTTAAATCTGTTATCCTTTACGAACCACTGAGCCAGACCTTCTTTTTCATCCAGATCATATACTTCCTGTAACTCATGCAGTTCATTGGCCAGATTGGCTACATTGGATTTCATCTGGCTAACCTTGTTGTCAGCAATTCTTTTTACTTCACGGTATTTAGCTGTCTCTTCCTCATTTGTGATTCCACAAAATGTTCCTTTTGGCATAAGTCCCCTTTACACTCAATCAACGTTATAGCTTTTTCCAAAAGTCTTCTATACTCATTCTATCAGCATCAGTTTTGCCTTGTATCATCTCTTCAGAGCCTCCGCCTTTCGCTCCAAGAGCTTCTCTCATAAGATTCGCAAGTTCTCTTGCATTTAGTCCATTACCACCAGCATAATACCTGTAGCCTTCTTCATCACTGCCTTCAAACAAGCCTACATATCCTGTGCAGTTTTCTACTAATACATTGTATATATTCTTCATATTCTGTGCAGATAACTGATTATTGGAAAATATGCATCTGATCTGAGGATTTGCAACTATTCCTTCAATAATAGCCTTCTCTTTATAATCAGATAATTCTGATTTAACTGCCTGATTATCCTTTTTAAGACTATCTATGATTGCAGGCAGATTATCAGGATGAGTGCTAAATGCTCCAGACAGAGTATTTAGTGTGTCTAAATTATGATTTATATATTCGAGTGCTCTTCTTCCACATAGAATTGAAATCTGAACACCTGACTTAAATTTCGTAACGCTTGTTACTTTTAGAATACCAATCTGACCAGTAGTTCTTACATGAGGTGCACAACAGGCACAAATATCTACAGTTTGCTTATCATCTCCAATAGTGATAAGTCTGACCTGTCCCTCTATCTCAATTTTACTTCTGTATGAGATATTGCCTAATTCCTCCTTAGAAGGATAGCTGTCTGTAATTGGCAAGTCTTCATAAATAATGGCATTAACTTCTGATTCAAGTTCCAAAAGCTGTTCTTTACTAAGTATTCCATCCATACACAATGTAACCGCATCATCGTCACTAAGATGAAAGCCTACATTATTATATCCGAACTTCCGATTAATAAGTCCCGAAAGGATATGCTCCCCACTATGATTTTGCATTCTGTCAAAACGTTTAGCCCAATCAAGTTTACATAAAACCTCTGTATTAATATCTATTTTGTGGTCAGTCTGATAAATGATTGCACCATCTACTATTTGTCCATCAAGTAGCTTTACAGAATTATTCTCTCCATTAGCATCAACATATTCCAACAATCCAGTATCCGCATACTGGCCTCCTTCTTCAGGAAAGAAAATGCTTTCATCTAGCTTTATGTAAACCAAATTATTCTTTTCTTCGCAGCTAATAACTCGTGCTGTGCACTCCTTAATAAAGCTATTTGTTTCATACAGTTTAATCATGCCTTATTTTCCTTTTAAGTACTTATTTGTAATGTCCTAAATGAATTATCTATTAATGCCAACAGTTAAATCATCTTTTTTCACATTTTCGTATAGAAAACTGATTCTTTCAGCAATTGTACTGGCCTCTGCTTCAGATAAAGGCTCATTTACTCCAAATAACATCGGTAATTCATGAGTTCCTGCTGCTGTAGCATCAATCATAGCGCCCATTATACCCTTGCAATAGACCTGAGCAATATGATGTGCGCAGACTCTGCAATCATACAGATCCCTTAACTGATTTGCCGCTGTTATATCATCCTCATCCTCTATGTGGAGTATCTTCTTTATATATTCGTGAGCAATTATTGCCGCCTGCTTCTTTGTTATGTCAACCTCTTTAGGGATATCAGACAGTATTTTCAAAAGTATGGAACTTTGGCAAGAACTATCCTTTTTAGAGGATGTCTGAATGATTATCTCTAGAAATTCTTCAGCAAACATCTACACAGTAACCTCACCGGCAAGTACCTTCTTATAATCCTCATAATTTTTCTTTAGAAGTTGCGGAGTATTCAGTTCATATGGACATTTACTCATACAAGCTCCACAATTAATACACTCTTCAATCTTTCGCATTTCAGTCTGCATTTTTTCACTTAACCATCCTGCAGATGGAGCACGCCTTAACATTAGAGACATTCTTGCACACTGATTAATCATTATGTCTTTTGGACATGGCATACAGTATCCACAGCCACGGCAAAACTCACCCATCAGCTCCTGCTGTTCTTGGGCTATGAATTCTGTCATTTTCTCATCCATCTGTGGAGTATCATCCATATAAGAAAGCCACTCATTCAGCTCAGTCATTTTCTGAATTCCCCATATTGGAAGCACATTATCATACTGGGTCATATATGCCATAGCTGCTCTGGAATTGTTAATCAGTCCACCTGCAAGTCCTTTCATGGCAATAAATCCCATGTTATGATCTTTGGCAGCCTGTACAAGTTCTATTTCCTGTTTAGCTGCAAGATAACTGAATGGATACTGAATGGTCTCGTATAAGCCTGATTCAACACACTCCATTGCAACTTTTATCTTATGTGCGGTTACACCTATATGTCTTATTTTTCCAGACTTCTTAGCCTCAAGCATACATTCGTACATACCAGTTCCATCTCCAGGTTGATAGCACTGGTTAACACAGTGAAACTGATATATATCAATATAGTCAGTCTTCAACAGCTTAAGACTGGTGTCTAACTGTTCCCAGAATTCTTCTGGTGTTTTTCCCATAGTCTTCGTGGCAATATATATCTTATCTCTCATCTGAGACCATCTGTCGCCAAATGCAAGCCCTATCTTTTCTTCACTGTTACTATATGCTCTAGCCGTGTCAAAGAAGGTCATACCTCCTTCATATGCTTTTCTTAATATTTTTACTGCTTCCTCATAATCAACTCTTTGAACAGGAAGTGCACCAAAAGCATTTTGAACTGTCTCTATACCTGTTGAACCTAAAACGACTATATTCATATTATGTAAACCTTTCTGCCAGCTTCATCTGCGTTATGTAAACCATATTCTAACTAGATTAATATTACTTCATTCTGAAACTCTGTATAATAAAGCTACAGCATCTTAATTCTGTAAATAGCATGATCACATGCCTTAAGACCATTTACCACAAATGCTCTATCAGTTGTTAATACATCAGCTGTTACATTTTCACCAGTCCATATATCTGTAACCTCAAAGCCTTTAGCCTTAGCCCAGCTGTCAACGTCTGGCATCTTCTCACCTATATATCCAAGAATTGTATCAAGTAAAATTGCATATTCTGAATTATTATCCTGCTCACTTACATTGACAAAGCATAGTGCAAATGAATTGTCTGAAAGTGGCTTTGCAATTATATCGACTCTGTCCAGATTTCTTACGTAAGTTGTATCAGGAGTATCTAATGCAAGACTACAGTATACTCTCTTAGCCTGTATTCCAAGTGAGTCCTGATTAAGTGCTATAAGTCGCTCATTTGCTATTATCTGATATATGCTGTCGCCCTTTTGCACACGTCTTAAATCCATACCAAGCATCAGAGGTGAATTCATCATGCACCATAGAGCCATATGGGTTCTTGCCATCACCTCAGTTACACCATCCATACCTACAACAAGCATATCAGGATCATTCCAGCCCTTATCAAGTCCAGCAAACTCATCCATAATTACCGCTTTGTTGTACTGTGAAGTTATACTAGGAGTATAATCATCCTTCCAGCGGCAGGATCCGTTGTCACCGTCATCACCCACATTGAAAGTAATATCATTAAGAATCCTCCAGCTGTCACCTATCTTCTTTCCCCAATTTTGCGGCTGAGTCTTTCCCCACTCACAAATAGACAGCCTTATATCATGATCTGCTTTTGCAGCATTCAAACCTTCTAAAAAAGTTGCATAGCTGTGAAGGGTATTCTCCTGCCTTCTATGATTCATGATTCTTATCACATTTTTACCAGCAGTAAGTCTTATATCAATTGCTTCAGACCATACAAAACTCTCACTTAATTCTGTTTCCTCAAGAAAATCATCGAAGAACAATTCTGCGGAGTCATTTTCTATTAGATTACCAGTTGTTGAATTGCTTATTCCAAGCTGTAACCAGCTACCAACGCCTTCCTCTTTGCCAGTTGCGTAGTTTACATAAAGTCTATATAATCCTGCCTCTTCAACTTCAATCTCAAAATGCAGTTCACTACTTCTCTCATCTATTGGTGAGTATTGTGGACCAGTTCCATCAAAGGTACCAATTCCTGTTACATAATCATTTTCTATCTTAGCTACCGGACCAGTTATCTTAGCGTCATTAACCGCAGAAAGTTCAATATAGCTGCTTAATTCAAGCTCTGACTCAGCGCTATCAAGACTCTCTATTCTGATTCCTTTGATATTGGGTGCGTATACATATCTGGCATTTTCAGGATTGGAAAATGTAGCATTATCCCAAAGATAATAGCAGTTATCTACCTTAATAAAATCTATATCCCAGTTTACATAATCTTGTGTATCTACATCTTCATAGCCACAGGTTCCCACTGCTGCTCCACTGCACAATTTCTCACCAATATCATTGTACATTCCAAATTTAAGCCCCTTGGCGTGAATGTAATCAGCAAGACTTTTGAATCCCGAAGCAAATTTCTCCGGATTATTAACCAGTCTTCCCTCAACTCTTTCAGGCTTGTAGCAGCCATCATCAAGAACTATGTATTCATATCCAAGCTTATCCAGACCAAGTTCAACTATTTTGTCTGCCATTAGCTTTGTCAATGCTTCAGTATTGTTACTTCCAAAGGCATTCCAGCTGTTCCAGCCCATTGCAGGAAGACTTCCCTTCTTCTTATTAGCAAGGACTTTTCCATTATCAAATGCATCATATCTATCTTCATATTTTAGATTTTTTGCTGGTCCCATAAATTCTCCTTATTTGTAAATGCTCTTTACATTATATGCCTCATTAGCACTTTTGCTTTGTTGCTACATTTGCCCTATTAGTTTTTTTCATTATTACACTAATAATTGGTTTTCTTTTTTACTTAACCTGCTTAAGAATAGCTTTACTTGCATCACTTGCCTTTTCACCATTGCAATAGATGTCGGCTACTGCTTCTGCAAATGTCTCATGAAGAGATATTCCTCCATCGCTCTTAGTTCCAAGTGCATACTGAGAAATGCTTCCCCTGAAATCTTCCTCTGTTCCTTTATTGCCCATAGTCTTCCATTCAGCATATGCTGCATTCATCAGTTTCTTATCAAATTCCTGGTTCATGGCAGTGCCACTCCAGTAATAATCAATATATTGTTCTTTGTTTTCCTCTGTCAATAAACATGGTATATATATCTTTTCGCCATTAATTTCATCGTAGAAATTGTATTCTTTCGCTCTAAGCACATTTAAAAGCTGATGGCCCAATTCGTGAACAACAACCTTCGATGGATCATTGGCGCCCTTAAACCAGTATCCACTGTTAACATTTTCCTTACACATAGACAGCATATAATCTCTATCCAGCCATTTGCCTGCATTAAGTAGAATCTCATTGCGGACAAGCTTAGGAACATTTCCAACTTCATCCTGAATAACAAAATCAGTTGTCTGAGTAAGAGCAACATATCCAGACTCGTTTCTGTTAAGATTGGCCAGCGAAATCGTATTCAGACTGCCCTTGATAATCGGATATGTGTCAAACATATAACTAACAGCCTTCTCAATCTCTTTAGCTGTCTCTATATCCATTTCCCCCAGATTAACGGCAGCTATATCGTACTTTTCCTGAAGTTTCTGCTCAATCTTCTCAACCTCTGGATTAGAATAAGTCTCCCTCTGCATACGACCATATTCTGCAATGATATCCCTGGCAATCTCGATATCATCCACCTTACCCAGATATATCTGATCATGCTTAATAGCTGTCTTTGGACCTATGGCACTTGTTTCTTTATTGTCTTCACTGGACTCTTCATCAAAGAAACCTATTATCTCATCAAGGCTGACCATTCGTGTTTCGCATTCGGCTGTTACAAGAACGCTACCAACGCCTTTTATTACTTTTCCTGCCTCTAATCCATAGATATCCGGATCCTTCTCCTGATAGGTTCCATATGCAATGCTTCCATCATTTGACATCATAATATCGGACTTGACGTCTGCAAAAGTCCATTCCCACTGCTGTTCTACGTAGTACAGAGTGTCTGTATATTCTTTGGCCTTATACTGTACAGTTACTGACACTTCACCATTTGAAAATATCTTCAATGGCATAGTTTCATCTGTACTGTTCCAGGTCAGCTTATACCCTTGGGGTACACTAAAGCTGTATGTTTTATCACCATCAGTAATCGTCGAATTCTTAACCGATGTTCCAGACACCCAGGAATTGCCGTATATTTGCTTTATTTCTTCCTCTGTAGTATCTTCAGCCGTTGTAACTCTGGCAGTTTTTGCCACAAGCATTGCCGCCCTGATTGCTTCATCAGCTTTAACGCTGTCATTTAACACAACGATCTGAACCCCTATTGCGTGATCTGGGTCAGGACCTGGCATATTTATGGCAACACCTCGTTCTCCCTTGAGTTCATACTCAAATACAATATATTCCAGATCTCCATCAATTATCGTATTAGGACCTTTTGTAATGGTTCCCCCCAGTTCCTTTACCTTTTGTGTAACATCTATCTGTTTAATCTCTTCATTGCTTCGATCCTGGACCTTAATCTTATACTGAACCTGATCTCCTATGCAAAATGCAGGACCAACTGATTCAAAATAGGTACAGTAGGTATCATCATCCACATCAAACTTATATCCATTTATAACTATGCTGATATCTCCATTATTGACTATAGTCTTAAGTTCATTGGCAAAGATTGCACTATAGTCTCCTTTGCTGGCAGTCACTAACTCTGTAGCGGTCTCTGCACTTTCCCCGTCTGTTTCAATCGTTGAACTGCTGTTGACTCCCCCACTGATGTCATTATCATATGAAAGATTTCCATCAGCTTCCTCAGAATTGTAATTCTGGTTTTCGTTCAGACTTATGTCAACCGAGTCGGGCTCTTTTTCGCATCCACTTAGAATGATCAGTAACAGACTCGTTACCAGCATTTTCAAAAGAACATTTTTCTTTCTCATCTTTTTTATACTTGTTTCCTCTTTCTCTAGCCTATATGTTTAATATATTAATTATACCATAAGTCCCCATTTTACTACTTTAAAAGAATATAGAATCCCTGCATTTTATTCTAGCAGATTTTACTGACATATTTCATACTGATTCTCTTTGCACATAAAAATAGCCACTGACTTTTCACATCAGTGGCTTTTAAACTATTGTCTCCATTGGACTGCCCTTTCCTTTCTTTATATATTATTACGATTTAGATTATCTACCCATTGGACCGTACCTTCCTTTTTTCAAATTATAAGTAATCAACTAAGTTTCCATTGGACCATACCTCAAATTCATTAACAGTTACATATTTAAATTAATTTAATTCTCCTTTGGACCGTACCACCTTTCATAGATTATATATCATCAACACTCTCATCATTGTCTTTTGATGTATTAGTGTATTTGTTTGGTATGAATGAATTATATCTAACAAATCGTAACTTGTCAATACATTATTCTGATTTATTTGCATTTTATATATAATTGTATATACAATTTAATTCAAAACTATTATGCCTAGCTTCCGGCTCATTAGCACTTCGATCTATAAATGAAATATGATTTTTGCAGTCCTGTTTATAACTCTTTATTAAGCAATACTCGTACATGCTTAAGATAATCCATCCGTAAAGTGAAATTTTAAATTCGGTATTATTTGTGTTCAAGGTGCATGTGGAATTTAGTTTTTCATTTGACCTACCCTTCCTTGGCAATGAAAAAAGCACATGTTTCCATGTACCTTTCCTCATTGCTTCAATATCTATCCTTCATTTTTTGCCTACGGCCAGTATCTTTCAATCATTCTCTCCATATTTGCCCTTCCTACCGGATTGGCTGTATGTATCTCTATGGGATAATATGTTTCTCTCTCTGCCAGATAATCTAGTATTTTTATTGCATCTCCTCCATAGATTGCATAATCGCCTAAATCATGATCAAGATCTATAAGTTCGATTTCCTCTCCCTTTTCTTCCAGTTCTTCAATTAGTTGTATTGTTTCATCAACCGATTTTGTTCCTTCATAGCCCCTTGGAACTGGTCTGATATCATCTACCCATATCTTCATGATTTTTACCCGTGTTCTACATTACTGTCGTCTTCATCATTTTTCTAGTAAGTATCTGTATCCCTTAACCATTCTTTCAGTTACATCCTTAAAATGATTCCCCTTATTTTCTTCATATATAGTTTCGATTCCCTGATTGGCTAAAACTTCTTTCTGCTTTCTTATGTTATCAGCCACCCCTGACATTAATGGATGCCTTGTTTTATGTTCTTTATTTCCCAGGCTCAGATACACTATGTTTGCTTTGCAGTCATTTTCCTTTATGTACTCCATCCAGCCCGGATACCACACTGATGGCGAGGCTGCCATGATGCCATTAAACTTATCTGTCTGATATGAAGCCCATAATGAAAACAGACCCGCCAATGAATATCCGGCCAGTATATATACCCTCTCACTATTTGGATACTCTGCTTCATATTCAGGTATGATTCTCTCAGTTATAGAATTTAGTTTTTCTCCCGCCCCTGTGTTGTCATATTCAGACATATCATTGGATGTCTTAATATGTGTAGGCCAGGGGGACATCTCATATTCCCAGTTTTCTATCTCAACTGCAAGAACACACCATGCCCTGTTACTAGCTTCTTTTGACAGCAATTCTATTTCACCATCAATGTTGGATTCATGTGCTCCAAGTAATCTTATAATCGCAATATCTGCCGATGGATTACCATATGTTTTTACATTGATCATTTATTAATTCCTACTATTATCTTTCCAGAAACATTATATCAGCAATCACATTATAAGCAATTTATACTAATATTTATGCTTTCCTCCACATAGTCATTTTGACTATCGTGAAAATCTATATATATTTTCTTTAAGTCTTCCTGCTCAAACTGCTTAAAAATCTTATAAAGCGCTTCAAGGCTCATTCCCGCAGCACACATTTCTTCTACTACTCTTTTATCCTTTTCTTTCATGCATCTTTTCCTTTGCTTCACATTTTCTTTATAGCAGAATCATTTTCTTTTGCAAACATTTGTTCGATATGGTAAAATAGTAATTAAGCAAAGGTGATACCAGACACGGCGGTTAGCCCTCAACAGAGGGACTGTGACCCTCTGATTACATAGAAACCTGTATGGGAATCTAACGAAAGGAGGGCTCTGCAATGATGATAGCTTTAGAAATTTTCGGTGCGATTGCGGCTGCACTTACAATCTTCTCAGCTGGAGTTGCAGTTGGAAGATTTATCGAGCACAAAAATGACCGCCAGTAGCGTCCAAACTGTGGCAGTCATTTTATGATTACATATGAATGGGGCTAACCGTCTATCGGTAGCACCTTTGTGTTTTATTAATTACATTATACGCTATATCCTGATTATTTCAAGATTCTCCGTTATTTTTATCTTTGCAATCACCAATTTAAAAAGGCTCCCGTGATCTACTACACCATTTACTAATAAAAAAACACGTTTTTACACCAATTACTTATAAAACTACACCATTTTATGATAAGTTATGATAGTTTTCTTTCTTGGCACTCCTCAAAAATATAAGGCTTTTCAGTACTTTGAAGGCCCCAGCATTCTATCTTTCGTCAATAACCTGGAAGATGAGAAACTTCAAATAGTAACTCTCATCTGCCGCCCACAGAATCGGATGATCCGGCGCCTGGGTTCTGAACTCAATCTGACGAAGTCGCTTATGAACCGCCTTAGCAGCCTCCTTAATTGTTCTCTTAAACAGTTCCTCAGTCATGAAATGTGAGCAGGAACATGTGGCAAGATAACCTCCATCTTCAACCAGCTTAAGTCCCTTCATATTTATCTCACGATACCCTTTAACCGCCTGCTTTGTTGCCTCTCTTGACTTTGTAAATGCAGGTGGATCAAGAATTACAACATCATACTTTTCACCTGCTTCAACTAGTTTTGGAAGCTCATCAAGTACATTGGCCACTTCGAACTTTACTGTATTTTCAAGCTTATTGAGCTTGGCATTTGCCCTTGCCTGTTCAACAGCGTATTCAGAAATATCAAGTCCAAGAACAGAACTTGCGCCAGCATATCCTGCATTCAAAGCAAATGTGCCCATATGAGTAAAACAGTCTAATACCCTTTTATCTCTGCATATTCTCTGCATTGCAAGTCTGTTATATTTCTGATCTAAAAAGAAGCCTGTCTTCTGTCCATTTACCACATCAACCATGTAATGAACACCATTTTCAACTATCTCAATATCTGTATCAAACTCATCGCCAATAAAGCCCTTATGAATAGGCAGTCCCTCTTTTTTACGCTCCCTGGCATCACTTCTCTCGTAGACACCTCTAATAGTAATTCCGTCTTCAGCCATTACTTTTTTTAGTTGCTCGGCGATAATCTCCTTATATTTATCAATACCAAGAGCAAGCGACTCAAGTACAAGAACATCCTCGTATTTATCAATTGTAATTCCAGGAAGAAAATCTGCCTCGCCAAACACTACTCTGCAGGAGCTGAGATCCTGTGGATAAAGTACTGTCTTTCTGTATTCCCAGGCAGCCTTGACACGCTTATAGAAAAATGTGTCATCAATCACAGTATCAGTATTTCTGGAAAACATTCTGATTCTGATTTTGGAGTTGTCATTGATATATCCGATTCCCATCGGGTAATCATCAAAATCAATAACCTTTACCAGGTCTCCATTGTTATATGCACCTATGACCTCATCTATTTCATTGTCAAATATCCATGCTCCACCAGCCTTAAGATATCTTCCTTCGCCTTTTTTTAACTTTATAACTGCTTTGTTCATGCATTGCACCTTTATCTACTTCTTCTTGCTGCGTTTATTACCGCTCCAATCATTCCTTCCAGATCAGTAGGAATCTCGTCACTATCACCACGGGCAGGAGTTATTCCAAGCTCCGCGGCATTGAATTTCTGGATACCATATCGCATAAGCACAAGCGAAATGTAGCTCTGCGTCTGTACGTTTTCACATCCATATACCACGGTTACAATATAATGAGTTTTGCCTTCCATATCCTGAGTCTCGTAAGCAGATACCAGACATGACTGTGCCTTATCTGTTGTTCCTGTCTTAAGTCCCACAACTCCTGGAATATTGTAAAGCAGAATATTGGTATTTTTTGCTTCGTAATTATTCAGAGATGACAATATGGTCTTCTTGATGGAAGTTATGTCTGTTATCTCAGGGTAGGTATCCAGAATGTGAGAAGCAATCTTAAACATGTCATTGGCTGAAAGGTGATTCTGAATCTTTACAGTCAAAACCTCCTCATGATACAGTGGCAGTCCGTGTGGATTATAGAATCTTGCATCCTCGGACAAACCCAGTGCTACCGCCTTCTGATTCATGCGCTCTACAAAATCCTCTTCACTGCCACAAAGGTGCTCAGCCAGTGCCAACGAGCATTCATTACTTGAGCAGATAAGCATCGCTGAAATAACATCCATTATATCAGCTGTCTGACCTTCCTCAACTCTTACCACTCCGTCGCTGGTCTTTGAAAGCTCACTTGCTTTTGCTGAAAATGTAATCTGGTCCCTGTCTGTGATCTCTCCCTTTGCCATGGCATCCTTTAGTATCAGATAGGTCATAAGCTTACTTGTACTGGCAATAGATACTATCTCATCTTCATTGCTGGCATAGAAAATATTACCAGTAGTTGCATCTCCCACCAGACAACTGTCAGCCAGATAGGATAAGCCTGCTTCTTCTATGTCATATTTATTGAAATCAAATTCCCCTGTTGAATTTATGTAAACCTCTCCATCCTTAATGGACATATCAAGATTCATAGCAAGAGCCAGCTCTCCGCAGTTTACATAACAGTCTTTTCCAACTGTTATCATATAGAAACTGTAGTCATTGCCTGCTATATTAATCAGCATTCTCTTTCTGCTGTATCTTGTTCCATCATCAGATACATCTTCGGACGCAACCAGCTCGTCTTCCTCCAGCTGTCGTCTCTCCACAGGATTTAATATGAGAATGCTTTCACCATCTCTGCTGTCCCACAGAGCTTCATATGCTTTGTCAGTATCAGCAAGTGCCAGTGCAAAGTCATTGATGGAAATATATATATTATTTTCAAAATCAAAATTCAGTACATGGACATTAAATTCCTGCTCATCCACGTGTACCTTGTACATTTCCTTAATCTGTGCAGCCTCTGCCTTTGCAGGAAAGAACAGTCCAAATGCGTTGGTTAATAGAACTGCACAGAGAATATATGTAAATAATCTATTCAGTCTGCTCATCTGTCACCTCCAGCTCTGCACTCTGCTTCTGTGCATGGTATACTATGGCTCCATCTGCATAATCAATAACCAGCATATCTCCGGATACAGCAAACTCGCAGTCTTTTATATCATCTGTAGTACTTATCTGAAGCCCTTCCCTTGAAGCCGCATATGTGGCAGTCATGCCATAGTCTGCATTTAACTCTTCATATGATGGCATCAGCTTTGGTCCATACTCCTTAAGATAACTATCCAGATCCATTCCCAGAGCTTCAGTTATCAGCTCATCCGTCTTTTTGTCTGTCTCTATATAGTTACTTTCTATTCTTAGACGAATAAGATCGTATACAGCATTATGTAAACTGTTTTTAGCCTGAGAATATGCATAATTGTAAGACGCTTCATCTACCTTTTCTTCAAAAACACCATCCCTGCTTATGCTTAACACACATGTCACTGTCACATCATCAAGATACTTACTGACATCGATCTCATCACCCAAAGTAGCGGTAACAAGATAGTCACTTATCTGCTCTTCCACCTGCTTGCTAAAATCAAGCTCCCTTTGCCATTGACCTGGCAGTCTGAGCTTATTTCCATTTAGATACCAGTATGCTATAACTCCAACCATCGCAATCATAAGAATCATCATGACCAATACAATTGGCAGTCCTATAGCTCTTCTTCTTTTTCTTCTCCTCTTTCTTGTCCCCATAACTCTCCCATTTATTATTTATATACAAATACTCTGCAGTTCATCTTTCCTTTTTTACTCAGATTAATACTCTGTGCAAATGAGAACTTTCCCATGCCTCTTACGCTTATTACATCATCCTCCTTAAGCAGCTTTGCATTTTCGCTACAAAGCTTACCATTTAGGAAAATGAGCCCCTTAGGAAACATATCCAGTGAATCCTGTCTCGAAAGGTTATAGACCTTGGCAATAACAGCATCAATTCTCTCTGATGCAACCTGAATGATTTTCTCTTCCAGTCTCGGAGCTGTAATATCACTTACATCCGTTTCAACCACGGCTGATACAGATGTGTGCTTTATTCTGCTGAGGTTATCTATAATATATTCACTCATAGATTCTATACAGAACAGACAGGCCTGATTGTCCCTTACGAATATATCACCCAGTGTTTCCCTCTTGATTCCCAGATTCATAAGTGCCCCCAGGAAATCTCTGTGATTAAGATCATCTGAAAATTTCTTAATCAGAGGTCGTATGACTATAGCCACTATAGGGAAATCCTCCTCATAGCCTGTATCCTCCTGCCTGCCAAACCTGATCATTTTTCTTTCAGCCAACTCACAGCCTCCAAATACTTTTGGGCACGCAAAAGCGAGCTCTCTCTCCATCTCATAGTATTCGGCCAATTCAGCCATGGATAAAAAGCTTGTATAGGTATACTGATTATTGTTATAGCTTCGGTTTGCCAGCTCCTTAAAGCGGCTTTGCATCGCTGCATCGCTCATCTAAAGCTTATACCTCATAATCCATGCATGTTCTGCTGGCAGTGTAAGGACGAACCTTTCCATCAGCAACTGCTACATGTGCTGGATGAACTGCATATCCCTTAAGTGATGCCTCATCTTCAAAGCTTGAATCGAGCATAACATCGCAGTTTGAGCTTGGAAGTGGAGCGACATTAACCTTAATGTCCACAAGACCTGGAATCTGTCCCTTAAGGCCTTCAAGCCCTGCCTTAATTCCTGCCTTAACCTCGGCCTTCTGCTCTGAAGTCAATTCTTCTTTAAGAGTCCAAAGAATCACATGCTTTACCATATTTATCTCTCCTGTTTATATAAAAAAATAGTTCCCGAAATAACTATATTCGGGAACCTGTTATCTCTCGTCATTATATCACGAAATACGCAATCTAACAAACATCTTTATACAACCATAATAAGTCCGCCATCGTTGGCGTACATGGTAGAAACTCCTCTCATGTTAAGAATAATTACATCCTTAAATGAAGCCTTGGAAAGGAGTCTGTTCTTAAGTTCTTCTGCTCTTTCAAGACAGTTACAATGAGAAATGGCAACGATCTTATCCTCCATATTCTCAGTAACACTTATCAGGCATTCAATCATCTTATCCATGGCACTAGACATACCTCTTGCCTTTGCAAGCTGCTCAATACCGCCTATATCTGTCGATCCCATAATAGGTTTAATATTAAGAACTGAGGCTATCTTCTCCTTTTGCCAGCTGATACGTCCTGTTTTTCTAAAGGTTTCAAGAGTCTCAAGAACAAAAAATGTATGCTGTCCTGCGATATAATTATCAACAGTCTCTACAATCTGTTCAAAACTCATACCTGCTTCTTCACATTCTGCAATCTTCAGACCAATCAGTGTCTCTCCAATTGAAGCTGATTTGGAATCAAACACATGTATCTTCTTGCCATTGTCCTCATCCTCATGTTCCGAATCATACATATCCTTGGCAACCATTGCACTATTATAAGAACCACTCAGCTGAGCTGAAAGAGTAACTACATATACATGCTCTTCCTCTCCCTCCATCTGCTCAAGGAATAATCCAGGAGCTGGACAGGCTGATTTTGGACCTTCTGCGCTTTCAGCAACCTTCTTTATAAATGATAACTGATCAAAGTTTTCATCATCTACAATATCTTCGCCTTCAATCTGCAAAATAAGAGGAACATTACAGAAGTTGGACTTTTTCATCTCTTCAGTTAATTCACCACAGCTGTCAATAATAATTTTGTACATAAAATCTATCTCCCTAATATGTGGTTTTAAAAACTACATATTATATTAATGATATTATATGTACGACCAAAATACAACACATTTATGCTATTTTCTTTTCATCAACTATGATATATCCTGCTCTTCTCCAATGAGTTTTACTATTCTCATTGTATGGTTCATACTCTCCAACAGTATTCCAAACATATCCACTGTTTTTATCTTTAGACTTGATGTGTTGATGCAGGGATGACATCCTACATATTCCCCCTTCAAAACATCCTCATCCACAACCAGCTGCACCCTATTGTCCTTGTCATTCATAAGCCCGAGTATGCTTACAGAACCAGGTGTAATATCCAGATACTGTTCCATTTCATCTGAAGAAGCAAAGCTTAATCTTGCACAGCCCAGCTGGGAAGGAAGTTCCTTGGTTTTGAACACCTTATCGCCTGGCATCATAAGGAGATAATATTCAGTATGCTGTCTGTTGGTCAGAAAGAGATTCTTGCACACCACTGCCTCCAATATCTTGTCTATCTCAAGACAGGCTTCCATCGTGTCAGCATTGGCATCTGGATGATCGCATCTGTAATACTCAATTCCAAGTTCATCCATTAATCTGTAACATCTCTGTTCCTTTTCAAGTCTGCTACTGTAATCAGCAGGACTTCCCTTTTCAAGTTTATACATAACTATTACCTCTCAAGCTTTTAAATATTGCTATCCTTATCCGACTTGGTTCTGTTGATGTATACATAAGCAATAACACACACTATTACTGAAATAAACGACCCGATTGGAGCTGCCCATCCCATAGGATACAGGGTATCCTTAAAATGAACAGACGCATAATAGGCAATAGGAATTCTTGCGGTAAGAATAGAAATCGTATTATGAATAAATGATATTCCTGATTTATTATAGGCACAGAAATATCCACTAAATACAAAATGAATTCCAGCCACAATACAATCCCATACATAGGAACGCATATACTGGTCTCCTAATACTATTACATCCTTATTATCTGTGAATAAAGCAACCACATCTGCAGCAATAAACTGGAAAATGACAGAGAAAATAAATCCTATCACCACTGCAATCGATGCCGCATAAAACAGAGTCTGCCTGGCTCTCTTATGCTCACCAGCTCCATTATTCTGAGCGCAAAGCGCAGACACAGAAGCCAACAGTGAAGAAGGTACCAAGAACAATATTCCAATAAGTTTTTCTACAATTCCCACTGCAGCAGCATCATTGAGTCCGCGTCTGTTAACAAATATAGTAATTAACAAAAAGGAAATCTGAATAAATCCATCCTGGGCGGATATCGGAATGCCTACCTTAAATATACTTCCAACTATAGCCTTATCAATCTTAAAGTCCGCCCTTCCAATTCCAGCTATCATCTGTTTTTTGATGATAGCAACAAGGGCTACAAGTACACTTATTATCTGTGCACAGCAGGTCCCCAGTGCTGCTCCCATGGCTTCCAATCCACAGGCACCAATAAACACATAGTCCAAAACAATGTTACATACGCATGCAACTGCTATGAAGTACATGGGGCTCTTGGAATCTCCCATTCCTCTGAATATCGAACTTATAATGTTATATGCAGTAATAAATGGTATACCAATAAAGCATACTAACAGATAATATCTTGTTCCTGCTACCGCCTCCGTTGGAGTTGACATAACTTCGACAATCAAATTCAGACATATCAACAAAATCACAGTTACACAGATAGATACAAGAGCAAAAATTGTAGTTGTATTACCAATCCCCCTGTTTCTTTTTCCCCTGTCCTGAGCCCCAACTGCCTGACCTATCATAACAGTTGCGCCCATGGCAAGTCCCACTATCATTACAGTAACCATGTGCATTACCTGGCTTCCAATAGATACAGCTGTGGTACTGTCTACCTGACAGTACTGCCCTATTATAAACAGATCAGCCAGTCCATATAATGTCTGCATAAAATAAGACAGCAGAAAAGGCAAAGAAAAATAAACTATATTCTTAAATACACTTCCTGTTGTAAGATTCTTTTCCATGTTCTATCTACAAATACATCCTTCTACTTTTAGTTATGTAAACCCCTGTATCGGTTTACATAACTATATATTGTATAACAAAAAATTATATACTCAATTAACACATTGAATAGCTCATCATCTCATACTTAACTTTGCTGCCTTCGCAGATTTCTGCAGGCAGAAGCGCTCTTGCTACCAGCTTGAGATCATCTGATTCCCCGTCAATTTTCTTTAAATTAGCATAATCACCATCAATGCTTACCACTTCATAATAGATTGCTTCAAACATATTATTTATCCTTTCAAAAAACCACCTGACTGGCAGGTGGCTCAATTCTATTTCTGGTTTCTTTTTACAATTGCTACGTAAGAATTAATTCTTTCAGCAAAAAATTTGTTCATACCCTTTTCTATTACCTTATCATTGGACAGCTTAAATCCCATCATGGGAAGGAAAGAAAAGATAAGCCATGCAATTGCAAATGCTATTAATCCCACAATCAGACGAGTGCTTCCCATCTGTTCTCCAATTGTAGAAAATGCAGCTCCCATAAAAGCAGCTAAAATAAACTGAAAAATGAAAAGAGCTATTACAGCCGAACGATGATTCCTCTTTTCAAAATGGTAGTTAATTCTTGTCGTAGAATCAGCTAACTCAACAAGTTTTAAATCAATTGTTTTTGCCTTTGAAAAAATATTGGTATACAATAACTGAATTTCTGCTTCTGTTCTTTTGGCAATATCTTTTTTTACATCAATATGATAATTATCTCTTACATCTGTAAGATTACCTGGAACCTTTAACAGGCCATTTATTGCTGTTGATGTAACAGCAAGCGTTGCATTTACCGCAATGGATGATTCATATACTTTGTTATTCATAGCATTTTCCTATATTACAGATTCTGTGCATCGTCAGCTGTTGTTTCAAATACAGCATCGCCTGCAACTTCAGTCTGAAGCTGAGCCTCAAAATCATCCTCTGCTACCTTCTGCTTAAGCTTTGTAAGTGAAGCTCCACATAGAACCCATACTATAATTCCGAGTGTTACACCAAGGATTGCAAATACAAGCGTTACAATAGACGCTGCAAGAAGAAGTCCAAGTCCCTTTACTCTCTTCTGATTCTTAGTCATCAGAATAACTGTCATAATAAGTACTACGACTGATACGGCACCAGTAACAAGAAGTCCCATATTCTGGTATGATACCAGCTTATTCCATGCTTCTTAAGTTGTAACATTCTTAGATGCAGAATTAAGAATCTTCATTAATGCATATAAAGCAATTGTGATTACGATTTCCACATAGTTAAGAATCTTTGCTCTCTTGATAATAGTATTAGTTTCCATATTCCCTTTTCTCCTCTTCAATAAGACTTCTAAAAACTCACGAGTCTAATATTACAAGAACAATGTCTATTAAGTCAACTAATGATTTGATTAGCATACTCTATAGCTATAATTAGCTTAATTCATTAATCACTGTTTATCTATCTGCTCCGCCAGCTCATTAAGGTACATCCATCTGTCCATCTTCTCTTCCAGTTCTTTTTTCAGTTTCTCCTGCCTGCTCATAAGCTCCGCAAGCTTAACGGAATTGGTTGCATTAGAAGCCATATCTGTATCACACTGTTCTATTGCTGCTTCAAGCGCGGCTATATCATCATCTATAGTCTCATATTCCCTGGCTTCTTTATAACTAAACTTCAGTTTTTTCTCATGTCCTCGGGATTCTGAACTGTTTGAATCTCCAGACATTCCCAGATTAGAAGTATCATTATATTTCGATTTACATAACTCATCTTCTCTAACTGGTTGTTTACTCTCGTAATCTGTATATCCACCTTCATACTGAGTTAATACACCATTATCTTCAAATGCAATTATTCTTCTTACAACACGGTCCAGAAAATATCTGTCATGGCTTACGCATATCACTATTCCCTGAAAACCATCCAGGTAATCCTCCAGAATCTGAAGAGTGGCTATATCCAGATCATTGGTAGGCTCATCCAAAATAAGTACGTTGGGTGCACCCATCAATACTTTTAGTAGATTCAGTCTTCTTTTTTCACCACCTGATAATTTACCCAATTGGCTATACTGCTGTTCTGGAGTAAATAGAAAACGCTCCAGCATAACAGTTGCCGATACTGTTCCATCTGTTGTCTGAACGTACTCCGCCACATCACGAATGTAATCAATGACTCGTTGCTTTGAATCCATATGATCTATGTTATTTAGGTTTACATAATTATCATCATAGTTTTTTAATCCTGGATTATCATACATTCCTATTTCCTGAGAATAATAACCCAGTTTCACCGTCTGTCCGACAACTATACTTCCGCTGTCAGGCTGAATCATTCCAACAATCATCTTCATAAGTGTAGTCTTACCGCAACCATTGGAACCTACAAAACCGATTCTGTCATTTTTCAGGAAATTATATGTAAAATCTTTTATCAGCAATTTTTCTCCATAAGCCTTGCTGATGTTCTCCAATTCAACTGTGGTCCTTCCCAGTCTGGACACTACAGAGCTCATCTCTACATTGCTGTCATAGCTTGGCGCATTAGCATCCCTTAGGGCCTCGTATCTCTGAATATGAGCCTTTTGCTTGGTAGTTCTGGCTCTTGCTCCACGCTGAATCCAGGCTATCTCTTTACGCAGGATGGACTGGCGTTTTCTCTCTGCAGCCTCCATATATTCCAGGCGCTGGGCCTTCTTCTCCAAAAAACCTTCATAGTTCTCGTCATAAGAATATAGTTTTCCCTTATCCAATTCAACAATTCTGTTGCATACGCAATCCAGAAAATATCTATCATGGGTAACCATTACTATACTGCCTCTAAAGCTTTTAAGTTTCTCCTCCAGATATGATGTCATATCTGAATCAAGATGGTTTGTAGGCTCATCAAGTACTAGTATATCGCAGGTTGATAGCAGTACTCTTACAAGGGCAAGTCGCTTTCTCTGACCTCCGGATAATTGTGCAGTTTTCTGCTCAAAATCATATACTCCCAGCTTGGTCAGCATAGACTTGGCATCACTCTCACTTATCTCCCCATTTTCTCCAACAACAGCCTTAATAACACTATCCTCTGGATTAAACTGGGGATTCTGAGGCAGATATCCTATCACCATATTGGTAGCTCTGGTAATCTTCCCTCCGTCCTCCTCTTCCAGGCCGGCAATGATTCTAAGCAAAGTTGATTTGCCGGTTCCATTGATGCCAATAAGTCCGACTTTCTCATTATCATGCAAGAAAAAGGATGCTTCATCAAACAGCATCCTTCCTGTAAAAGATTTACTTATGTTTTCCAATGACAGTATATTCATTAATTTTTCCCTTAAAATCACTTAATCAATTTACTGATACTACTTCTTCTCAATATGCATTCCATTGGATGTAATACATGCAACCATATTGCCCAGTCCATCTGTTATCTTGGTCTCGTAATAACAGGTCTTTCTTCCATCTCTGATACACTGACACCTTGCAATTAGTTTCATATCTTTGGGTTGACTAAGATAAGTAATTGAACTTGTAGTTGTAAATGTAATCTGGTCACCGCTATTGGATGCAACTGCAAATGCGAAATCCGCAAGTGTATAAATAGCACCACCCATCACATGGTCTCCAACTGCCATGTGGCGCTTTTCAATGCTAAGTGAACACTGCGCCCAGTTCTCGCCTATATCATCAATTTCTATGCCTGTTGTACTCATGGCATAAATATCATCTGCAAAATACCCTCTCGCTTCTTCTAAAGTCATCATCTTATCTGCCTCCAGTTAGTTATTATTCAATATGCACTACAATTAGTTATTCTATGATAAGCACTCCAGTTAATTACTGCATTCTATTTTCTCTTTAATGTATTCAGATAAGCCTTATGCTCATCACTTACCCGAAAACTCTCTCTGGCTTTTTGAATGCTTTTATTATGTGTCCATATATCAAGTCTGTTTTTCTCAATAAATCCAATAGTTGCATCCCACTGCTTAGCCAAAGCAGTTGCAAAGTACCATGCAACCATCATATTGACATAGTATTCTTCAGAACGGACTACTGCTACCAACTCGCGATATTTTGTGTAAGCTTTGCCTGAAAATCAGCATATTGGCTGTCTTGTATCTCCAATAGTCTTTCTGTCAATGTCATATTAATTCATTCTCCGCATATCTTACAAATGCATCTCTGACAGAAGATATATACTTCCTGCTAATAGGAATATAGGCTCCGTCATTCATTAGCAGTGACTCTCTGCTATAATTTTCAATGTTTGCCAGGTTTATTGCAAAACTCTGATGGCATCTTACAAGCAACGAATCTTCTACCTCTTTTAAAAATGAATCCATTTTATGATTAGCAACCAGATTCGCAGTTTTGGTATGAATTTCAATATGTCTTTGGGAAGTTGATATATATACAATATCTCTATATTTGACAAATGTCTTTTCTTTAGAATGAAGTGTTGTTATGTAAACTCCTTTTTCAACCTGAGAACTTGCGTTTAACTTCTTTTCTATTCTTTCAAATACATCTGCCAGTCGCTCCTTTAGCTCGTCCTTCAGGACATAATAGCAGTGATCTGCCATATGTGCTTTTACTGCATATCTGTCATATTGTGATACGAATACAACCTGTGTCTGTGGCCTGATGGAGTTCAGTTTTACTGCATAATCAATTCCATTTTTCTCTTCGTTTAGTTCAATATCCCAAAATACTACATCGGGCTTTGTTGTTTCTATTGCTGACATTAGGTCTGCTGGCCTGTTGTAACAGATTACTTCATCCATAGGTCTGACTGACTTGATGCTTTTTTCTTCGAGATGAAGCATTGCCTGATTGTCATCACACACTGCTATTTTCATCTTTTTTTACTTCCCCTAACTATTTATTTTTGCATTAAGATTTATATCAACCTTAAATACATTATCCTCATTTTGGATGTTAATTGATCCTGTATATTTATTAACAATTGACTTAACTATTTTCAATCCATACCCATGCTCATTTACATCATCCTTATGTGTATAAGGCTGTGCTGTGTTACAACTGTTTTTAACAATAATTATCAGCTGGTTATATACATTTTTACATTTGATGCTTATAAAGCTTTTATCTTCTTCCACCATCCTGCAACCATCAATTGCATTATCAATCAGATTAAACATAATGGTTGTCAGCTCTATCTCCAGAATCTCCCCCAGCTCAATATTATCAATATCAACATCCAGCTTTATTCCAAGCTCCCTGCATTTTTTTTCTTTGAGAGCCATAGTGGCATTGATTACCTGTATATCACTGTATTTCTTCACAGAAATAGCATCCGACATATCGCTCCACTCCTGCACATATCTTCTTACTTCATCCAGATTACCTTCCTCACATAGAGCAGATAGAACCTGCAGATTATTTTTCAGATCGTGACGTATTCCCTTTGTCATGTTAATCTGATCGTCCAGCGTATCACAATAGTCTTTCATCAATGACTTTTCATATTCCATCGCATTCACAAGTTTTGACATTTTACCAATTTCAAAGTTAAATGCATAATTAGCCATTACTGTTATTGTAATCACCCCCACCATAATCTCAGGGATGATAATCCTGCCAAACAGATATGAAGGAAATGTAGCTGTAATCATAGCTGCAAGCAAATAAAACAAGGCTAAAGTTCCTCCCAGCCTTGGCATCTTCATCTTATATGCAGCCAGTTTTTTTGCAACTTTATTAATAGGATAATAAGTAGCCAGCATGAATACTATCACAAGAGCAATACGACTCCAGTCTAATAAAGTATTACCATAAAAAGCATTTATATCTCCCTTATTACCAGCAATACCCCAAATTACAGCTCCCGCGAGATGACAACATACATATTTCCACAGATCTGCCAGACATAAAACGAAAAACAGTTTTTCATATATAACACCAAGAACTAATCTTAGTAAAGCTACATTTGCAGCTATACCACACATAATCACCACAAATTTACAAAACAAAAAAACTGTATTATTGCCATAGTACTCCTGAAGAATAGTACATGTAATTATGTCAACCAATAACTGTTTGATTCCCAGACCCCATATGAACTTGCTTTTATCCGCATTTTTATCTGCAAACTCTTTTGCTACGGAATATGTCATGAATCCCAATACTTTCCATAATGAAATGGACATCAGGATTATCATAGAAAGTGATTCAGTCACCGCTTAATCCTCTTGTTACATTCTTATCTTTTTAATCCATTTGCCACTTCTTAATCTGAACACGCACCAGACTGCTTTAATAATCTGATCAAATTTAAGGGCCATATAAATATAAAATGCTGGCAACTTCAAAACAAAGCCGGCAATAATACCAAGTGGAATTGATACTACCCATAAAAATGCATTATCTGCAAGCATAAGTATCTTGGTATCCCCACCACCACGAAGTACTCCTTTGGTCATAATACTGTTACTAGACTGGAACAGAACAATAATACTTATTGCCATCATAAGCTGTTCTGCCATATGTGCAGTCTCTTCTGATACCTCATAGCTACTGATAATTGGCCCGCTGACTGCCATAATAAACAGTGCCGACAATATTCCTAGTCCTATTCCAAGTCCAAGGAATCCATAGCCCTGCTTCATAGTTTTTTCCTTGTCACCACTTCCGAGAGTCTGACCTGTAACAATAGCACCCGCCTGACTGACTCCCTGAATAATAACTGAACTCATCTGCTGCGTTACCGCTGTGATTGCGTTGGCGGCTACAAACACCATCCCCAGTCTGCCAATAACCATTGCTACAGTGTTGTTACCTATTGCAAGTATTCCATCACTGATCAATACCGGAATGCTTATCCTAATATATTCTCCCAGCAGATCTCTTGTCTTCATTGCAAAATCTCTGATTCTGAATCCTATCTTTTTGTCCACAATAAGCAGATATCCACAGATAATTGTAGTCTCATATATTCTGGCTATTAAGGTTCCCAACGCTGCGCCAGCTACTTCCATTCTTGGGAAGCCAAACTTACCGAAGATTAACACGTAATTGGCACAAAGATTGACAAAGAAAGCTCCTATAGAAACAAACAATGGCAATTTCACCTGTCCCACACTTCTAAGTACTATTGTTGATACCAAAGACAAGCCCAGAAAGAAATAGGTCAATACTGAATATCTAAAATAGACTATACCCAGAGTGATAATCTGGCTGTCATTTCCATATAGTCGCATTATAGTATCTGGAATAAAAAAAGTTGCCAACGCAAAACAAGCCGCCAGGCCTATAGTAAGCTTTAGCACAATACATACAGTTTTTTTAAGTGCCTCTGCTGCCTTTTGAGGTTCATTGGCCTTCATTCCCCAGTATCTTGATACCAGAACAGAGGCTCCCATTCCGAGACCCATACAAAGTATGTGATATACACTTATGAACTGATTAGCCAGCGAAGTTGCTGAAAGGCTAGCTTCTCCCAGCTTTCCTACCATTATGGTATCCAGCATATTGACCCCAATAGAAATCATACTCTGGAGTGCAATTGGAAATGCCAGAAGAAATACTTTTTTATAGAATTCTTTATCGTCCACTATCAGACGTCTGAATATATTCATGAGATGAAAATCCTTTTCTCATATGGTATAAGTATATGATGATTGAATTACCTATAATATCCCATATTACTACTAATTAATCATCCCTACGATTATAGCATATTAGTTGAAAATAAAAAAAGAGTTACCATATTTTAGTGATAACTCTTTTACTATTCTTTTCATAATCTTTTACGATTATTCAACTATTCTTTCCTAATTCTGTTAACTACTTCATCTATAGTCGCCTCATCTACATTGACAAGTTCCTGTTTAAAATCAAAACTAAGCGAATAATCTTTTTTATTTATCCTGTTATATTCATCAAATTCATTCTGTAGCTGTTCAATACATCTTTCTGAAACCTGAGAATCGTTGGTATTAAGTACTATGATAAATGCATCTCCCTCGCATTGTGCAATAATACCCTTTGGCATAACATTTTTCTTTAAAATATTTGCTATATCAATTCTTGCCTCATCCTCAGCCTGAATACCGTATCTGCTCTGAACTCCAACCAGACCTATCACCTGGATAAATATGATTCTATATATTCGATTCTTGTACCTCTTCAGATTCTCGTTTAATATCTTTATATAGTCATATCTGTATAGATATGTAACGCTATCCCTGTACTTATCCTGTTTATTAAATCTGTCAAACATACATGCGGTTGCAAATGCTGCGCTTGGCCATATGAACGAAGTACCATATACAAGATACTGGGCCAGACTTCCCAATAGCAATGGAACAATATATATCCATACAGGGAATACACTAAGTCCTCCCCTTACAAACTTGGCAATCAGATACATAATTATTGCATATATCAAAAAGCATACCTGAATAAGCATATGTAATTCAAACAAAGGCCTTCGTTCGTATACATTACTTCCATTTACAGAGAAGATAATAGGTATATAAAAATTAACGATCAGTATAAGCAGTCCTACCATGCTTATGGTCTGAATAATTCTTAAGGGGATAACTGAATTGGCTCCATGAATGTGTTCCTCCATGAAACTAATCCAAAGATAGCCATTAAAAATGCAAGCCATAAAGGACCATGTGTTACTTATGTAAACCAAGTTTCTTGCAAACTGCCCTGGTTTTCCATCGGCCCATATTGCAACTGAATTGGCAATACAGGAAATAAAAACACATGCCAATAATAACAGAAGAACATTATTCTCTTTATTTTTTTCCTTAAAGCGCCATCTGCTGGAAACGGCTACATACAAGCACAACAACACACCAATCATGTCGGTGATGTATCCACTTGACATATTAACTTCTGCTAACATAAATATATTCCACCCATCAATTATGCGAACTTCCCAATCCACACAATCATAATTATACATATATAACTGCGTTTTCACAATCACAAACTATTCAGCAAACATATATATACCCGCTTTAAAACATATAATTTTTACTTCAATACACTTAAAATATCATATGCTATCACATTATATCAAACAGTCATACCTGATTGCTCTTCCCTCAATCGAATAGTTTGGCTTAACAGCTGATAAATATTCTCCCTTTAAAGGACGTTTTATTACTATTTTTTTAGGTTTTAACTGTCTTGCAGCATTTACAAGGATTTCCCCCTCCTCACAGGGGCTCTCTATCTGCTGAAGCAGCTGAAATTTCTTTTTTATCAGACCACTCTTACTTCTTGCAGGAAACATTGGATCCAGATAGACTACATCTGCAGTAAAATCAGCCCTGTTCATGGCCGCAATACTATCTTCCTTCACCAGTTCCATACGCTCAACAATAGATATAAGCTGTGCATCTTCTGCCGCCCTGTCCAGTGCATCCTGAAGTAATGCTGCAATAATGCAATCTCTTTCAAACATCTTCACATGAAAGCCTGCCGCTGCTAACAATATGGAATCCTCTCCCAGTCCTGCTGTTGCATCCACTAAAACCGGATTATTGCTCATATCCTTCAGTTTAGCCGCCTTCACAAGCATCTCATGATTGAGATTAGCTGGATTTAGACGCTTTTTCATTTGCGAAAAATCTCCACGGATTGTCATCCCATCCCTAAGAAGAGCCAGACCTTCATTATCCATCCGAAGAATCATACAATCAGCGTATTCGCTGTCCGAGATAGTTTCCCCAGCGACCAGGTCAATATTAAGTTCATCGGCCAGCAATCCGGCCCTATCCATATATGCTGCTGTTGCAGTCATAATAATCTTACTCATGTGACTGTTTATTCCATTCTAAAACTCTGTTTTCAAATTCAGTCATAAATTCCCGACTGTTTCCTGCCTGGTATTTTTTAACATAGAAATGTTCCAAGAACTCTGCCTGCAGCTGTCCAGACTGCGCTTCCTGAGTTAACTGTGTACTCTGCCTCTTCTGAATTGCAGCGGTCACTTCTTTCTTAATTTCATGCCAGCTGTAAATATATCTCTCATAGTTTTCAATATCCTCATAGCCCAGCCAGTCAGCTACCACAATATCTTCTCCGGTCGCTTTACAATTACTGCTGTTTCCCAGTCTGGAATTCTCAGCCTCATTATGGTTAACATAATTAATTTTCTCGCATCCCAGTTCTTTATTCAGAATAGTGTAACTAACTGTTTGATTCTCTTCAAATACTCTTGCCAGAGGGAATAGTCTGCAAAGGCCACTTCTTATTTTATGTATGCCACATCGGCCGGCTCCCGTTAAGAAAGGACATCTTCCATCCTCAACCATCTTTAGATTAGGCAGAATTAGTCCATCCTGAACTGATAATTCCCAGGGACCATCCTCTGATATTAATACTTCAAAAGATACCTCGACACCACCAGCCAGTCTCATATTAGAACAAAACAGCCACATATCATACGGATCCTGGATAATGGTATCACCCATCATATGACAACAGCTGCTACAGCCTTCGCAATCATTACAGCCAATTGGAACCATATCACTGTATTTATATTTTTTACCATCTATAGACCAGTCCATATTTCTCCCGCATAGTTTACATAACTTAATATTCTTATTCTATCAAACATATTATAACACAGTGACCTTCCCCTATTTATGGTAATTATTAACAAATAAAGTTCTTTACAACTTTACAGCTTTTGTTTACAGCTGTATTTACATCTGTATATTTTTGTTGTATAGTTGATAAAAATCAAGGAGGTGAGTTCATGGCAGTTAATACCAGACATTCCCAAATAATTGATCTTTTACGCAAAAATGACAAAGCAGTCTCGGGAAGCCAGTTGTCCAAAGAAACCGGAGTCAGCAGACAGATAATCGTTCAGGATATTACTTCTCTTAGAGAAAAAGGCTATCCTATACTGTCCACCCCTAAGGGTTATCTTCTGGATCATTCACAGAATGTTAAGCGTGTTTTCAAATGCTATCACACTGTTGATGATACAGAAAAAGAACTGAATCTTATAGTTGACCTCGGTGCAGAGGTTAAGGATGTGTTTATTTACCATAAGATATACAACGAGATTCATGCTAAGCTTTGCATCAGTTCCAGAAAGGATGTAAATGATTTCTGTGACAAAATCAAAAGTGGAGAATCCAATCCACTGATGTCAGCCACCGGTGGTTACCATTATCACACTGTAGTTGCCAAAGACCTCGAGACTATGGACATGGTTGAAAGCGCCCTTCGTGAAAATGGTTTTCTTGCCCAGCTTACAGAATATGAACCAGAAGAACTCACTAATGTGGACTGGTAAACTATACTAGCGTTTTCATTTATAAACAAATAGCTATTTAAACCTAATACGGTTAAATATATACATGAGGAGAAAAACAATGACAGAATTAAACAATCAGAACACTCCTGCTGGTGGAGAAGCAAAGGAAACCAGCAAATTTAAAGCATTTTTAAAAAGGAAAAATATAGAATTTTCCTGGAAGAGATATTTTATTGATGCCATGGGCGCTATGGCAAGCGGTCTTTTCGCTTCTCTTCTTATTGGTACTATAATCGCTACTCTGGGACAGCAGCTCGGCATTCAGATACTTATAGATATGGGTACATTTGCTAAAGGTGTTGCTGGTCCTGCTATGGCAGTCGCAATTGCATATGCACTCAAGGCTCCAAACCTTGTACTCTTCTCTATGCTTGCTGTAGGTAGTGCAGCTAATTCCCTTGGTGGTGCCGGTGGCCCTCTTGCAGTATTAGTTATTGCAATTGTTGCTACAGAACTTGGTAAAGCAGTCTCAAAAGAGACTAAAATTGATATTCTTGTAACACCTCTTGTTACTATTGGCGTAGGTGTACTTCTTGCCACAGGAATTGCCCCAGCAATTGGAGCAGCTGCAAGTGCTGTAGGTCAGCTTATTATGTGGGCAACTGAATTGCATCCATTCATGATGGGTATGCTTGTATCAGTAATCGTAGGTATCGCCCTTACACTCCCAATCAGTAGTGCTGCTATCTGTGCTGCTCTTTCACTTACAGGTCTCGCCGGCGGTGCTGCTGTCGCAGGATGTTCAGCTCAGATGGTTGGTTTTGCAGTAATGAGTTTCAAAGAGAATAAGGTTGGTGGACTTATCTCACAGGGTATTGGAACAAGTATGCTTCAGATGGGTAACATCGTTAAGAATCCAAAAATCTGGATAGCTCCTATACTTACATCAGCTATTACAGGACCTGTAGCTACATGCATATTCAAAATGCAGATGAATGGTGAAGCTATTTCTTCTGGTATGGGTACATGTGGTCTTGTAGGTCAGATTGGTGTATATACTGGCTGGCTCAATGATATTGCTGCTGGAAGCAAGACTGGAATCAGTTCTATGGACTGGATTGGTCTTGTACTTATTAGTTTTGTTCTTCCTGCAGTTCTCACATTTATCTTTGGTCAGATTTTGAGAAAGATAGGATGGATTAAGGAAAACGATCTTAAGCTTGATGTCTAATTCACTTTTGTGATGGCAAAACATATTATGCAGTAGTACTGCTTATCTTTATCAAACAAAAAAAGACTGTGAAAAGCATTTTTTCACAGTCTTTTTCATATTCTTATCTAATTACTACCCTTATCTTATAACACCTTCTGTTATGTCTTACATCTGCTGATATGTAGAAAGGAAATCTCCCATCTTTTCCATAGCATCCTTCAGAACTTCTATTCTTGGAAGGTATACTACTCTGAAGTGATCTGGAGCACCCCAGTTAAATCCGCTTCCATGAACGATAAGAATCTTCTTTTCTTTTAACAGATCAAGTGCAAATCTTTCATCATTCACTATATTAAACTTCTTTGTATCAATCTTAGGGAAGATGTAAAATGCTGCCTTTGGTTTAACTGCACTGATTCCAGGAATGTCATTTAATGCTTTATAGATAAACTCTCTTTGCTCATAAATTCTTCCACCAGGAACAATATAATCCTTTACACTCTGATGTCCCCAAAGAGCTGTCTGTACAATAGACTGAGCTGGAACATTGGAACAAAGACGCATATTGGAAAGCATATTTATTCCTTCAATATAGTCCTTTGCCATCTTTTTATTACCACTTAATACCATCCATCCAATTCTGTATCCAGCAATCATATGCGATTTTGAAAGACCACTGAAGGTTACGCAGAATAAATCTGGTGCCATTGATGCAATGGAAATGTGCTCCTCTCCATCCATAACAAGTCTGTCATAGATTTCATCAGAGAAAATGATAAGCTGATGCTCTCTTGCAACTTCAACGATTTCCTGTAAGACCTCTCTTGGATATAAAGCTCCTGTTGGGTTGTTAGGATTAATAATAACAATAGCCTTTGTGTTAGGTGTAATCTTCTTTCTGATATCGTCCATATCTGGATACCAGTCTGCCTGTTCATCACACACATAATGAACTGCTGTACCACCTGCAAGAGTTACACAGGCTGTCCAAAGTGGATAATCTGGTGAAGGAACCAGGACTTCATCGCCACTGTTAAGAAGTGCTGACATTGAAAGGTTAATAAGCTCACTTACACCATTACCTGTATAGATGTCATCAACTGTTACATTAGGAATCTCTTTGATCTGAGAATACTGCATAATAGCCTTACGAGCTGAGAACAGCCCCTTTGATGCAGAATAACCTTCACACTCTGTCAACTGTCTCTGCATATCGTATACCACTTCGTCTGGTGTAGAGAAACCAAATGGTGCAGGGTTACCGATATTGAGCTTAAGAATTCTCATACCGTTCTCTTCCATTCTGTTTGCTTCTTCAACAACAGGTCCTCTTACATCATATAAAACATTATCTAATTTTGAAGATTTCTTAAATTCACGCATTGTATTATTCCTTTCAGCAACAGAAACATTCGCAGTGTTCTGTTCTGCTCTTTCTATTTTAGTCTGCTTCTTCGAAGCATTATTGTCTTTACCATATAACCATTCTGAATCAACCTCTAAAACACCGGCCAGAAAATCACATATATTCTGACGAGGAATAGCCTTGCCACTCAGATACTGACTCATCTGACTTTTGCCAAGCTTTATCTGTTGATTCTGTGCCGCTCGGAGCACATCCACCTGCTTCATGCCCTTTTTCTTCATGGCTTCAGCAATTCTTTTCGAAAATATCACATTATCCATTTACTTTTTCCTATATGACCTAATTGATAAATCATCCCTGCATAATTGGAATAATGATTCCAATAAAAATGAACTTTTCCTCTAAAAGTTCATTTTACTTTCGTTAGAATAACACTTTTAAAGAAAAAGTTCAATATTGTTCATAAAAAAGTTTATTTTTGTAAATATCAATCTGACCAACGCTCAGTAGAAGATCATTTATTCAAAATACTTTTTCAGTTTTAGCCCATCCCGAAACTCAAACAGACTTTCAAACAGTTTGCTAAATCTTCCTATGAGAAATCCGTTAAGTAGGGCACATATAACTGTACCTGCCTTTACTCCCTCAAAATGCCATAGTCCATAGAATACAAAGGACATAGCTATAGCTACCAGACAGCTTGTGCAGTCATATATGGTCTTGGTTTTGTTGATATTAGTCTTGTATTTACCTGATACTTCTTTAACAAGAAGTTCATATGCCTCAGGTGCAAAGTATGTATGAAAAAGCATGGACACACCCAGGCTGCAAAACAGCATTCCAAAAATGAACAAAAGCACTCTACCAGCAAATCCATAATCCGGAATATAGGAAATAAGTTTAATAAACGCATCCAGCAAAATTCCATATATAACAGTTGTCAGAAACGAAAGCAGATATACTGCCTTAAACCTTTTAAGTACAATTGCAGTTGCCACTAATAAAACTGCCTGCGTGACGTATTCCGCTACTCCAAATGAAAACCAGCTTAGACTCTCTGATATCTTCAGATGAATCAGGTAAGCAGGAGCAACTACCATGGACATACCAAAATCAGCTCTTTCAGATAAGGCGGTTCCAAATGCAAGCGCTACTATGCCTACTGCGTATGCTATTTCTGTATATAAGGTTCTCCTATTATTCAACTATTCCAGACCTGCCTCATTTAGATTTCCTGCTTCTGCTTTAAGCTCTTCTACAAGATTTCCAACTTCATTCAGTATATTCTGGTTTGCTTCACTGGCAGAATAGGTCTCACCACTGTGTGCACTAACCTCTTCAGTAATTGCTGATATAGTCTGAATTGAATCTACGATTTCCTTATTAGCTCCAGCAAGGGACGATACTACACCATTTAGCTGATGAGTCTGTTCTTTGATAAGTGAAATATTACTGTTAATCTCATCAAAACTGTTAGCTGTTTTTTCTGCTGTTTTTCCCTGTTCAATATTTGTTTCAACCAGTATATCAATCTTGTTAACTACCATTTCAAGCTGTTCAGTTATATTAGCTATCAGATCATTGATATCCGCTGTAGCTCCAGTAGTCTGTCCCGCCAGATTGGATATCTCAGATGCTACTACAGCAAAGCCACGACCCGCCTCACCTGCTCTGGCTGCTTCAATAGAAGCATTAAGTGCAAGAAGTGATGTCTGAGAAGCCACATTATTGATAAGTTCTGTAATAGAGTTCATCTTATTGGTATATTCTGTAAATGCTTTAAGAGCCTGTGAGGCTTCTTCGCCTGCCCTGTCAGCATCATTTGAAAGCTTTGTAAGATTATCTACACGCTTATTACCATCTTCTACTGCTGATACTGCTCTTGAAACTTCTTCAGAAATACTGTCCACAACCTTTTCTACTGATTCGATTGAGTCCTGAATCTGTTCTGTTTTGACAAGCTGATTCTGAATTGCTTCTGCTGACTCATTGGTTCCGGTTGTAACCTCAGACATGGAGTTGATTGTATTATCCATAGAAGCATTGAGAGTAATCATCTTCTCATCTACTTTCTCAACGTTCTCTGTCATGAGTTTGGAAATCTCCAGAACCCTGTCTAATATATCATTGATCTTATTCTTTTCCAGTGTAAGTCTTGCAGATCTGATATCACCACTAAGCATAAGCTGATGACTTATTGCAATAAATAATGCAACACACAAAAGAACAAGAAATAGCTGAATTTCATAGGTAACAATATCTTCAGCTGCAGTTCTGTTATGAACAGTAACATTAATAACCACTGATATCACATTTTCCAAAAATGCTCCTGCTCCAATGATATATATAAAGCTCTTTACATTAAATACAAGCAAAATGATCAGCATAGGCATTACATATGTAAATACCAGATCATTGTTTGCAGTAAACAGTACAAAGGTATAAAGGATTGAAAAGCCTCCTCCCACAATTCTCATCAAAGCATTTGGGCTTTCCGGATTCTTCTTATATACTAAAAATGCCCAAATCACTGGAACATAGCATAACAATACAGTAATCAGTCCGTAGGTCAGAGTTCTATTTCCCTTTACAACCTCAAGAATATAAGCTGCCGCAATAACAGAGTCCAATATTGTCTGACAAATAATTGCAACCTTGTTAAACTGCTGCTTCTCTGATTTTGCAGCAAGTGCCTGTAAATCATTATTCATTAGATATTCCTCCAAAAAAAATGGTTAAATATGAAAACTTACATATTTAACCATATTATATACCATATTAACCGTAACAGATATGCACTAAATTACCATTTTTCAACTTCAAAAATGAGCAATAATAGCTTAAATAATTCCTGTCACACTATACCCCTGTTCCTCAACGGCTGTTTTAAGAGTCTCAGAGTCTATCTCCTGGTTCATCTTTACAATTGCATTGTTCTGCTCGTGGCTGACAATTGCCTCTGTAACTCCCTCAATCGCTTCAAGAGTTTTCTTAACTCTTGCCTCGCAGTGTCCACACATCATGCCTTCAATGTTCATTGTTTTTGTCATAGTATTATTCTCCTTTTCACTATTGCGTATTAATTCTTCTGATTCGTCTGTTACTTTGCTTTGTTTTATTATTCCGCTATCTATTGTTATTGGGACATTATTGTTCCTTATCTTTCTATCCTTTGACCCATCCATTAGCTTCAAAAGATTCAGTCTGAGCGCATTAGTTATTACGCAGAAGCTCGACAGGCTCATGGCTGCGGCTCCAAACATAGGATTAAGGCTCCATCCAAACAGCTTGACATATACTCCTGCAGCAAGCGGTATTCCTATTATATTATATATAAACGCCCAGAACAGATTCTCTTTAATATTCTTCAGACTCGCTCTTCCAAGTCTTATTGCTGCTGGAACATAGTTCAGTCCATCCTTCAGCAATACTATATCAGCTGCGTCTATTGCTATATCAGTTCCTGCACCAATAGCAATTCCTGAATCAGCAGTTGTAAGGGCAAGTGCGTCATTAATTCCATCACCTACCATAACTACGTGTCCCTGTTTCTTTAGCGTCCTGATTGCTTTTTCCTTATCCTGGGGCAACAGTTCTGATATAGTATAATCTACTCCTGTCTTCTTTGCTATTGCATCAGCGGTCAAACCGTTATCTCCAGTTAACATAACTACAGTTATTCCCTGCTTCTTAAGCTGACCAATCGCTTCTACAGCGTCACTTTTCACTTCGTCAGCCATAGCAATAATACCAATAATTATGTAACCTTGATTATCTTCATTTCTATCCTTTTCTGCAAACAGTACAGGGGTTTTGCCCTGCTTTGCCAGTTCCTCGAGTTTAGATGAGAATATTGTTATGTCAACTTGGCTGCTTATATATTTTACACTACCAGCTATTATTTCCTTATCAGCGAGTTTCGCCCTTAATCCATTACCCACAACTGACTCAAACTCAGTTGTTTCCTGTACTATTACATTTTTTTGACGTGCATATTCTACTATTGCTCCAGCAAGAGGATGCTCACTTTTGCTCTCTATGCTGGCCGCAATGGTCAAAAGTTCATTTTCAGTTATGTTAACCGATATACAGTCTGTTACAACCGGTTTTCCTGTTGTAATGGTTCCAGTTTTATCAAGGGCAACAATCTGAGTTCTGCCCAGTTCCTCAAGTGAAGCAGCATTCTTATACAGTATTCCATGCTTTGCACCTACTCCTGATCCCACCATAATCGCAACAGGTGTTGCCAGTCCCAGAGCACACGGACAGCTTATAACAAGTACTGATATTGCTCTTGCAAGAGCATATCCCAGCTCTTCACCGCTTATTATCCAGACTATAAAAGTTACTACTGCAATGCACATGACCACAGGCACAAATACCGCTGCTACTCTGTCTGCAGTCTTGGCTATTGGAGCCTTTGTTGCTGATGCATCAGTTACCATTTTAATAATCTGTGCAAGCATGGTATCTTCGCCAACTCTGCTTGCTTTACATCGAAGAAAGCCTGACTGATTGATGCTGGCTGCTGTCACCTCATCTCCGGCTTCCTTATCCACGGGTATACTTTCACCCGTAAGTGCCGACTCATCTATGGCGCTGTTTCCTTCCAGTATTATTCCGTCAAGCGGTATACTTTCGCCAGGTTTAACAACAAAAATATCTCCCGGTTTAACCGCAGTTATGTCAACCTCTTTTTCAATTCCGTCAACAACTATCACTGCTGTCTTTGGTACAAGACCAAGCAAGCCATCAAGAGCATCTCCAGTCTTTCCCTTAGATATGGCTTCAAGTAGTTTTCCAACTGTTATTAATGCCAGAATCATTGCTGCTGATTCAAAATAAAACTCATCCATATATGACATGGTATCAGCACCTTTTACCGCTGCATCAGTCATTAAAAACAGCATCCAGACACTGTATATCCAGGATGCAGCTGATCCACATGCAACCAGTGTATCCATATTGGGATTTCTGTGAATAAGCCCTTTGAAACCATTGATGAAAAAGTTCTGATTAATAATCATTACCATGCTAGCCAGTAGCAGCTGTAATATTCCCTGTGCAATACAGTTATCTTCAAAAAAAGCAGGAATGGGCCAGCCCCACATCATATGCCCCATAGAAAAGTACATAAGAAGGACTAACAATGTGAATGAAGCAAGTATTCTTTTCTTTAAGGATGATATCGTTTTATGTAAACCATTATTATGATTTGATTCTTTAATAGCAGTTGAAACACCTGTATCTATACAGCTTGCACCATATCCAGCTTTTTCGACCGTCTTAATTATGTCAACTTCTTTTGCGTCACCTTCCACAGACATAGTATTATTCAGAAGGCTTACTGCACAACTGCTTACTCCCTCCACATTATTAACTGCTTTTTCTACTCTTGCCTGGCAGGCAGCACAGGACATGCCTGTTATTTGATATTTATTCATATTTACACTTTCTATTGATAAGCAATCAGTATTACATTTTGCTAAAAAGCAATTACTTAAACTCAATCCGTATTATATCTTACTTCATCAGCTTAGCCAGCAATGCTGCCAGTTCATCCACCGCGTCTTCTTTTCCTGCTTTTATATCATCCACAACACAGGATTTGACATGATTGGCAAGCAATACCTTGGTAAAGCTGTTAAGAGCACTTGAAGCCGCTGAAACCTGTGTAAGAATATCCGGGCAGTAGCTTCCCTGTTCAACCATATTCTTTATGCCTCTTATCTGACCTTCTATCCTGTTGAGTCTGTTGATGAGATCCCTGTATTCCTTGTCCTCTCTCTGTTTGGTTCTCGTAGTACAACAATGAGAACAAGCTCTATCTTCCTCTGAAAAAGTGTCTATAACATCTTTATTCATAGCTTACGCATAATCCAATCATTATAAATGGTGATTAGATTGATTCCTTTCTTCCAGATAACAACTATAGCACCTGGATACTATTATTATTCCGTCTTACTTCTACAGTTTTAATATACCCCCGTAGGGTATATCTGTAAAGTAGATAAGTCGAAAAATAATTATTCAATAGTCAATTATTAGTAAGGACTTAGCAAATGCCAGAGAATATAATGATTTATGAAATTATAAACAATTAGTGGAGCGATTATTATGAAAGTTTCAAAGTCAAAACTTGCCTGGCTCTGGGAAAATATGGAGGGGCGCAGAATACTGTTTGTTCTTGGTCTGATTGGTACCGTGGCCTACAGTTCCATGCAGCTCATTGTTCCTTATTTTTCTGGAAAAATCGTAGATACCTTTTTATCCAGTGAAGAGGCTGTGTCACGAATCAATAGCGAGCGTGATCTTTTCTTTAAGCTGATTGCTTTGATGATTGGTCTTACTCTTCTTCGTGTCACAATTGTATACCTCGATTGTATGGCCTATGAATATGTATCCCAATCCGTTCTGGCCAGAATAAGGAATTATCTTTTTAATAAAATGCAGTATCAGGATATGACCTTCTATTCCAAATATCGTACCGGTGATCTGATGACCAGAATGACAGGTGATATGGATGCTATCAGACATAATATTGCCTGGATTATCAGAGCGGTGGTCGAGTCCTTTACACTATATTTTTCAGTTGCGATATACTTCTGTATTATGAATTGGAAGCTTGCACTTTCAATACTAGTCATCTCTCCTCTCATTTTATTAATCATTGTTGTATTCAAGAAAGAGGTGGCTCCGCTCCATGCACTTTTAAGAGAGAAATTTTCAGTACTTAATACTACTGCTCAAGAAAATATATCTGGTAACAAGGTTGTTAAAGCCTTTGCCAGAGAAGAATATGAAATAGAAAAATTTGATATATCCAACATCGATTATAAGGATACTAACATAAAGACAAACCTTACCTGGGTTAAATATTTCCCATATGTTGAGACCTGTGCAAACTCACTTCCAATTATTCTTCTTCTGGTTGGTGGTATCTTCATCATCAATGGCCAGCTGACAATGGGTGAATATGTATCTTTTTCCGGACTGATATGGGCTATTGCCAATCCAATGAGACTGCTTGGTAATATCATGAATGAGTTTCAGCGTTTCTCCGCTGCTTCAGCCAAGGTTATGGAGCTCTATTACTCTGAACCTGAGATAGTGGACTGCGAAAATGCAATTGCTCATCCAGAACCACTTCAGGGTAAAATAGAGTTTAAAAATGTTTCATTTATGTACAATGATGGTAACGAAGATGTACTTAAGGACATTTCCTTCACCATCAATCCAGGTGAAACAGTTGCAATAATGGGCGAAACAGGCTGTGGTAAAACCAGTCTAATTCAGATGATTCCACGCTTCTATGAACCAAGCTCAGGCGAAGTACTTGTAGATGGAATCAATGTTAACAAATACAAAATGTCTGATCTTAGAAGACACATCGGACTAGCCAGTCAGGATGTACTGCTTCATTCAGATACGATTAGTGGAAATATTGCTTACGGTGTATCCAATCTGCCAAAAGAACAGATTATCAGATATGCCAAATATTCAGCTGCAGATGATTTTATCAGTCATATGCCTGAGGGCTATAACACAATCATCGGTGAACGTGGAGTTGGTCTTTCAGGTGGTCAGAAACAGCGTATTTCTCTTGCAAGAGCTCTGGCTATTAAGCCTTCTATTCTGATTCTTGATGACACTACCTCTGCAGTGGATATGGAAACGGAAAAGGTTATTCAGGACAGTCTGCACAATCTTGATTTTGAGTGTACAAAGATTATTATTGCTCAGCGTATCAGTTCTACTAAGGACGCTGACAAAATCATTATCCTTAAGGATGGTTCAATCCTTGAGCAGGGAACACATGATGAGCTGGTTGCCCAAAAAGGCTACTACTACGAGCTTGTGTGTCTCCAGAGCAATGTAAAGGAGGTGGGCTAAATGGCTAAGGACGTTAAGAATACTTACCGTAATGATGAAGACCTGGACGAACCATTTAACATACGACATCTTCTTAGAGCTTCAGGCTACATACTAAAGTACAAAAAACAGATGATTATCGCTCTCATCTTTAGTGCGCTTGCTGGAATGGCCAACCTTATCGGCCCTATCCTTACCCAGAAATCACTTGATGAGGTAATTCCAAACAAGGATCTAAAGATGCTCTTTACCCTTGCTGCCCTCTTCATCTGTGCAGTTATAATAAGTGTAATCTTCGCATCCATCAGATCAAAAATTATGATCAATGTTTCACAGAAGATCATCTACGATATCAGACGCGATCTGTTTGAGCATCTGCAGAAGCTTTCCTTCCAGTATTACGATGACAGACCACATGGAAAGATTCTAATCAGGGTGGTTAACTATGTTAACTCTGTATCGGATATGCTTTCAAATGGTCTTATCAATATTATCCTTGAAGTTATTAACCTTATCTTCATTATAATATTTATGCTTTTGGTAGATTATCAGCTGGCACTGGTAGTTCTTTGTGGAGTACCTGTACTTGCAGCCTTTATGCTCTGGATTAAAAACCGTCAGCGCAAGGCCTGGCAAATGGTATCCAATAAGAGTTCCAACCTCAATGCTTATCTGCAGGAGAATATAGTTGGTGCCAAGGTTACTCAGATGTTTGCCCGTGAAAAGGAAAATGCAGATATCTTCTACGACCTTACCGAAGACTGCCGTAGCACCTGGATGACTGCTGTAAGGTATAATAATATCATCTGGCCGGGTATTGATACTATCAGTGTATTGATCAGAGCTTCGATATTTATTTCCGGCCTGATTCTCTTTGGTGCAGGCAACAAAACTGTTGGAACAATTATGGCTATTTCAGGTTACGCTGCCAGATTCTGGCAACCAATTATGAACCTGGGTAACATTTTCAACAACTTCATCAACAACATCGCTTATCTTGAAAGAATATTTGAGACAATGGATGAAGAAATCACGGTCGATGATGACAATAATGCTACTGTTCTTCCAGCTATCAGGGGCGATGTTACTTTTGAAAATGTAAGCTTCTCTTATGAGTCAGATAAAGAAGTACTCCACAATGTATCATTTGAAGTTAAAGCAGGCGAAAGTGTAGCACTGGTAGGACCTACAGGTGCAGGTAAGAGTACAATAATCAATCTCATATCCCGCTTCTACAATGTGGATAGTGGTCGAATTCTGATTGATGGCCATGATATATCCAAGGTCACCTTAAAATCCCTGAGATCCCAGATGGGTATAATGATGCAGGACAGCTTTATATTCTCGGGAACAATTGAGGATAATATCAGATATGGAAAGCTGGATGCTACACTGGACGAAATAATAGAATCCAGCAAGAAAGTATGTGCTCACGAATTTATTAGCGGGCTTCCAGATGGCTACAATAGCGAAGTGCATGAGCGAGGCTCCCTCTTAAGTCAGGGCCAGAAACAGCTGATTTCCTTTGCAAGAACCCTTCTCTCTGATCCAGCTATTCTTATACTTGATGAGGCTACATCAAGTATTGATGTACAGACAGAGCGAGCTCTTCAAAAGGGTCTGGACAGTATGCTAAAGGGCAGAACCTCCTTCATTATTGCCCACCGCCTTTCTACTATTAAGAACTGCGACAAGATTATGTATATTGATGATGGTGGTATAAGGGAATGTGGCACTCATGATGAACTCATGGCCAGAAAGGGGCTGTATTATAAACTGAATACAGCACAATAGCATTTAGTTTGTAGTATATTATCTTCAATTGTATATAACTACATATACTCCAATAATAAAGGACACGGTTTAATCCGTGTCCTTTGATATTTCATAATTTAAATAAGTATTCCGTTACAGTGGTCAATTTCATGCTGTATAATCTGAGCACTCCAACCAGTGTATCTGTGCTTCTGTGGTTTAAAATCAGAATCAAGGAATTCGACTTCTATCTCGAAGTATCTTCTTGTCTCCTTTGGAGGTGTTGAAAGTGAAAGACAGCCCTCAGTTGTAATAAACGGCTTCGCCTTGTCAGTAATAACAGGATTAACCATAACTATCTGTCCCATTCCTACCTCTACTGCTATGATACTCTTTTTAACACCAATCATGTTAGCAGCCATACCAACACAATCCTTTGCATTTGCACGAAGTGTATCAACAAGGTCCTTTATAACAGCCTTATCTGCTTCAGTTGCTGGTTCAGCCTTCTGAGCAAGAAAAATTGGATCCTTAACAATATTCTTTACCATCCTGTATCCCCTTTACGTCAGTACTAAAAGTATAAAGACATTCTAACCTTTTTTATTCTATAATTCAATGCTTAGTATGGACCACTGTAGAGTTGCTTTGCAAGTGCCACCATGTCCTCTACATCAGATGCTGCTATTGTTTCATAGCAGGAATGCATCGCCAGCTGCGCTATACCTATGTCCGCAGTTGAGACTGGAACCTGATTAGCTGACAGATTGCCCAGTGTAGAGCCTCCAGCCATGTCTGATCTGTTGTGGAAGGTCTGAAGACTGATATTGCACTGTTTGGCCAGCCTGTTGACTACTGCCGCTGATGCACCATCTGTTGTATATTTCTGATTACCTGCAAACTTTACTACTACACCCTTTCCCAACAATGGTTTGTTGGTCTGATCGCATTTGTCAGGATAGTTTGGATGTAGGGCATGTGCATTATCTGCTGATAACATAAATGAGTCTGCCACTGCTCTGTGATAGTCTTCCCTGCTAAGCCCCGCTGAATCAGCAATTCTCTCCATTGTATCCTTCAAAAAGGTAGAGCATGCTCCCTGAATAGTTGATGAGCCGACCTCCTCATTGTCAAATACCGCATGAAGCTTTATCGAATTGTCATTATCCTTTGAATCTATAAGTGCCATTAAAGATGAATACGAGCTGGCAAGGTCATCTAACTTTGCTGATGCAATAAACTCTTCTTCAGCTCCCCAGCGCAAAGCCCGGTCACGATTATACAGATATAGATCATGTCCTGTAATCTGTTCCTTAGTAACGCCAGCTTCCTTAGCAATTATGTCCATAAGATCTATATCAGGATTAATGGTCATAAGTGCCAGCATATCCTTCTGAATGTTCCACTCATATCCCTTGTTAATATCTCTGTTCATGTGAATTGCCAAACTTGGAATCATGCAAATATTTCTATTTATGTTAACCAGTCTCGCATTTTCTTCACCTTCAACATATATTCTTCCCGCAACTGAAAGAGGTCTGTCTATCCAACAGTGCAATATGGAACCACCATAGCCTTCCACATTGAGCTTAACATAGTAATTCTCCACCTTAATATCAGGATTATTCTTTATTCTAAAGCAGGGTGAATCACTATGTGTTGCCATAATACTGAACTTCACATTTTCCATCTTCTTAGGAATTGAAAAAGCAATCAACGATGACATATTGCGGTTAACATAATATTTATTCCCTGGAACAATATCCCATTTTTCATTTTCCTTTAGTTGCTTATATCCTGCTTCCTTTAAAAGTCTGGTCTGCACATCTATCACGTGATATACAGATGCACTTTCATCCAGATAACTCATCAATCGTTCTGCGTAACTCATAATTTTTTCTGCCTTATTATTTGTATTTACTACCCTTAGGTTATTTACTATTCTATTCTATAGCTGTTTTAATCACAAGCATCTTATTTTTCAAAAATCAGCTAATCTATGCTTATTATCACCCTAAGCTGCAATTAAAGTTCATTATTTTGTCATATTAGTAATATACCTGAATGCCCATTAATGATAGGATATATTCATAAGGGCTTTTACACATTTAGCTTTGATGCGCACAAAAGACCTTTCACCGTAATAAGAAATATGTAAAATAGGAGAAATATAATGAAAAATGTTGATGTAATCTATATCAAAAAATACTACGACAAGCTCTGTCGTCTTTGTGATCTTCTGGATGAAAATGAACTTTGGAACAGTCCTGAATTCGGCTGTGTATCACTTAAAAGTATCTATAGACACAATCTTGCTGAATTTCTGATGTACCTCTCTTCATCTGATGGTTTTATCACAGATGAGGAAGCTCAGATGTACAATGAAGTAACAGGCTTTAGTGGCAATATTGAGAAGATGGTTGAATACATCAATGAAAATGATATATATTCCGCAAGATTTGAAAATGAAATACCACTCATTTTCCGTCTTTTAAAAGAATGTGAAATGACAGCCATGAACGAGAACAAATGCATTACCATTAACCTCAACAGATCCTTTACTGAGTTGTTTGCAGATTTCTTTGCACTTATAGCAGATGTCTTCATTGAGGTTGACGGCGAGGTTGCATGGCCTGAGATGGAAGACTCCAATATTTATTTAAATACAATTAAAAAATATATTAGTAAGGGAACTAAGACTATAGATGACTACTACAATATGATTGATTCTCTGGAAATAGCAGGTTAATACAAAATACAATTAATTCCTTTCACTAAAAGAAGCTTCAGTAAACGAAGCTTCTTTTGCTTTGTCTTCTAAATTTTCATGGCATATTTGCTCAGGTCGACCCTGCCATTCACCACCTCAATGCCATCTGCTTCAAGAAGACGCTGCTGTTCACCAGCTCCTCCAAATGCGAATTCTCCGCTAAGTTCTCCCTTGGAATTAACAACACGATAGCAGGGAATTGAATCAGGATCTGGATTCTTATGAAGCGCATTGCCTACGGCCCTGCTCATCTTATTATTCCCAGCCATGTCTGCAACCATACCATATGTTGCTACACAGCCTCTGGGAATCTGCTTGACCGCATTATAGATTCGCCTGGTTGCTGAGTCTGATATCAGATCATAGCTCTCTCCTATCATCATCTTCAGATCCTTATCTGCTATAGTTCCGTCCATTACTACTGAATTCCAGTGTTCTTTATTCTGATGATAGCCTGGCATAACAGACTTATAGATATCCCTCCATACATAGGCCTGCATAGGATCAACCTTAAGGTTAATCCAGATTTTTCCATCCTTCTTGTAGGTCCATAAAAAGGCTTTTTTATTATGCTTATATCTGACCAGCTGCCAGTTAGGATCATGAAAGGGCGCATCCTGATATGTATCAGGAAATGACAGTCCATATTTTAACAGTTCTTCTCTCGTCCAAATCTTGCCCATTTTCTCTTCACCTGCCTCAAACTGATAACATTTCTAAAACTAACACATTATGTTTAATATTTTAAGATTTGCTATTTTTCTCTTGTATAAAGTCATTATATCTATGCCTGTATATTAGTACAATAGTGCTCATAGTCATTGACTTCAAATTATATTATAATAGTAAAAATGGTGTTTTGATCCATTGAATAATACATAAAATAATAACTACAAATGAGGATGTTTACCATGAGATTTGAAAATGATAACAACGCATTAGTTTTTTACACCAAAGGTGAAATGTGCAGAATTGAAAGCTGGGGGGATGACTCTCTCCGTGTTCGTTCAACAATGCTTGGAAAGTTCACTGGCAATGCCTGGGCACTTACTGAATCCATTCCACAGGGAAGCGCAAAAGTAGATATCTACGAGGAGGATTTCTGGGTAGGTGATGGCACTATTACAAAGCAGCCAGTTGCCAGCATTACCAATGGCAGAATTAAGGCTGTTGTCAATTTTGCAGGTGTTATGCGATTCTATAGAGACGATAAGCTTATTCTTCAGGAGTATTTCCGTAGCTATGGCGGTACTATCTCCAAGGAAAGCCGCTGCCTTAAGACTATTAACCGTGAATGGAAGGGTATCATCGGAGGCAGTGAATACTCTCTTAATCTTAAGTTTGAAAGTAATAAAGATGAAAAGATATTTGGTATGGGACAGTATCAGCAGGAAAATATGGACCTCAAGGGCTGCATTCTTGAGCTTGCTCAGAGAAACTCACAGATATCTGTTCCATTTGCAGTATCCAGTCTTGGCTATGGCTTCTTATGGAACAATCCAGCAGTAGGTCAGGTCGTATTTGGTAACAACATGACTGAATGGGTAGCCAGATCTACAAAAGAGATGGATTACTGGATAACTGTTGCTGATGCACCAAAGGATATCCTTAAAAACTATACAGATGTTACAGGCCGCGCTCAGATGTTCCCTGAAGACCTTATGGGACTGTGGCAGTGTAAGCTTCGTTACAGGACTCAGGACGAAGTTCTTACTGTTGCCCGTCAGTACCAGAAGGAAGGGATTAAGATTGACCAGATAGTAATCGACTTCTTCCACTGGACAGTTCAGGGCGACTGGAAATTCGACACTCTCTATTGGCCAGATCCTAAGGCTATGGTTGATGAGCTTCACTCAATGGGAATCAAGGTTATCGTATCAGTATGGCCTTCTGTAGACAGAAAGAGTGAGAACTTCTACCCTATGCTCGAGAAGGGACTTCTGATTAAAACAGAGCGTGGTGCTGCTCAGACCTATGATTATCAGGGTGACTGCGTTGAAATAGATCCATTTAATCCTGAAACAAGAAAATATGTATGGGAAGTATGTAAGAAGAACTATTACGATTTTGGAATAGATGCATTCTGGCTTGATAATTCGGAGCCTGATTACGGAGTATATGATTTTGAGAACTACCGCTACTGTGATGGCCCTGCCCTTTCTATCAGCAATATCTATCCTCAGATGTACAGCAGAGTCTTCTATGATGAGATGAAGGATCTGGGCAAGCCAGTTGTTAATCTTCTTCGTTGTGCATGGGCTGGTTCTCAGAAATATGGCAATGTCGTATGGTCTGGTGATGTTCCAAGTACCTTCGAGGCCTTTTATGATCAGCTTCAGTGTGGTCTTAATATGGGTCTTGCTGGTATTCCATGGTGGACAACAGATATCGGTGGTTTCATGACAGATGATGTAAACGATCCTGATTTCAGACAGCTTCTTATTCGCTGGTATCAGTTTGCTGTATACTCTGCAGTACTTCGTATGCATGGAGACCGTGGTCCTTACAATATTCCAGCACTTGATGACAGAGACTGGGGTGGCGGATACCTTCATACTGGTCAGCCAAATGAGCTTTGGAGCTATGGTGAAGACAACTACGCTATAATGAAGAAGTATTATGATATTCGTATCGATATGCACGATTATATTAAGAGCCTCTATGAAGAAGCTACAGTTAACGGCTCTCCTCTTATTCGTGCAATGTTCTACGAATTCCCTGAGGATAAAGAATGCTGGTCACTCCAGGATCAGTATATGTTTGGTAGCAAATATCTTGTTGCTCCAATCTTTAAGCTTAATCAGTTTGAGCGAGAAGTATATCTTCCAGCTGGAAATTGGAAACTTACTTCAACCGGAGAAGTTTATACAGGCAATCGTCGTGTAACAGTTGACGCACCAATTGATTACTCTCCTGTATTTGAATTAGTGTAAAGGATTAACCAATGGCAACAAACAATGTTTTTGATTTTTTAGATACTAAGGTTCTGGACAGGATTCGTTCAGAGAATATTGATTTTATGTCGAGAGTTACCGATGCTGGTCAGGAGTATGTCGACTATCTCAACGACTCTTCTATTCGCATATGGTATAACAAGGAAACTATCGGTTTCCCTCTACACTGGCACTATGCTGTTGAGGTTATTGCCGTCCTTGAGGATAGCTATACTATCAACACCAAGAGCCGGCAATATGTACTTAATCCTGGCGATGTTCTGATTATTCCAGCCGGTGAACTGCACGAGATAGAAACCTCTGAATCTGGAAGCCGTCTGATATTTCTCTTCGAATTTCAGACTATCTCAAAGCTTGAGGGCTTTGCTGCTTTGATGCCTTATTTTTCACAGCCAGTATACCTTCAGAAAAATGAGACCTCATCTTCTTACAACCGTTGCATAAGCTTACTAAAGCAGATAGCCCGTGAGTATGCTGATCAGAATCCATTTTTTGAGCTTATTATATACTCAAGATTATTAAGTCTTCTTGTAACCATAGGAAGACAAAAAAGAATTGGAAATAAGGAAAATGATGGACTTTTTGATTCAAAGCAGAATGAACTTAACAAGAAACTTTCGATTGCCTTCGAATACATTGACAGTCATTATGTAGAAGAAATATCTCTTGAAAAAGTGGCTTCCATTTCGGGCTTCAGTAAGTTTCATTTTTCAAGATTATTTAAGCAGTGTTCAGGTCAGAATTTTCATGAATATTTGTGTTTTAAAAGAGTTCAGGCATCAGAAGTATTACTCCTGAAGCCTGAGATGTCAATTACTGAAATAGCTTTTAAATCTGGTTTTTCGTCTCTTTCCACCTTTAATCGGGCATTTAAGACTATTAACCAGTGTTCACCTACCGAATATCGTATGCTTTACAGCAAGCTGCCTCAGCAAAGCTAGTTCTTTTTAGTAAGAGAACTTATTGTTTTTTCTATTTTATTTCTTATGAACTCTCTATGCTCATCCTTAACAAGATAGTAGATATATGAGTCCATAACCATTTCCTTTGGAAGTCCTCTTCCAACCAGTTTGAAATTGACATAGCCTCTGTCTATATAGGACTCAATTTCTTCATTGGATATAAAGGATGGTCTCTTCATACATTCATTAAAGCTGGGAATCGTTTTTCTGTTAGGACAGTCAAAGACGGTTCCCTTATCATATGTAAGCTGCATCAGCGACTCATCTTTATAATGCTCTGTACGCTTTGGACAGTTTGGATAGCAGATCTCATCCACCAGTATTTCCACCCTTGAAGCCTCTGGCTCAAGTGCCTTCAGTACCTCTTCATTGTGATTCAGATCATAATCAAGCACCACCATAAAATAACCATTGGCAAGCTCATTTTGCATTCCCTCAAGCGTTGTGATTCTCTTGGTAGTTGATGAAATATACTCAAAATCAGGATAGTTGGCCTTCAGGTATTCTTCCAGCGGCTTTGCATTGACAAGAACCTGATTCTTGCCATTATTGGCAATATCCATAATCATATTGCAATAGGTGTCGTATACATGCTTCTCTTCGAGCAAAGAATTGGTCCAGGTAAATCTTACCGGCACGCCAAACCTGTTAAAAGTCGAGATAATAGACTCAATATCCTTCTTACAGCTTATGCCATGTACAAATCTTCCGCCATTCCATATTGCACCTGGAAACGTGCCATATACAGAGCCTACACGGTATCCGTCCCTGAACTTCTCTGGATACTGTTGCATAAGATTAACTATTATCTGGTTTAAATAGAAATTCACAAAGAAACCTGGTAGATGCCAGTATACTTCTTTTGCCATTTTTGTCCCTCATTTTTATTCACTGACCTAAGCTACAGTCTGAATTTACCTAATGCAAATACACCCCATTGCCTAAGTTTACCAACCGCAGACTCGTTTCTTAGCTTAAGGCCATCTGCTTGGCTTTGGCTTCTGGATAGAGAATATTCCTGCGCTGTCAAGATTCTTAATCAGAAGAAGTCTTGCCTGACCTACGAACTCTGGCTTAATCATGTAAAAGCAGTAGGTATCAATCAATGAGAACAGATATGCTGTTCTACCTTCGATTTTGAAGTTGGTGATACCTGCTGGCACATACTTATTCCAGATATCATCTGGTGAGATATATGTTGGATATTCCTGAATATTGTGAATGCAGTTATGGTCACCATACTTGCAATACCAAGGCTCTACAGGTTTTTTCTGACCTACAGGAAGATTTCTGTTCTCAAGAATAACTCTCTGATTTCTTCCTACATGCTTATAGTGCTCTCCTCTTCTTGGGCAGGCTGGCTCACAAAGAGTGTTAACCAGTACCTCAAGCTTTTCTGGCTTTTCAATCTGATTGATAAGGTCCCATCTGTTATTGAGGTTATAATCCAGTACCACGTACTTATAGTCTCTGTTTATTTCTGCATTAAGCTGCTCAATATTCTTGATTTCCTTACAGGTTGAGCTGTTATATTCAAAGTTAGGATACTTTTCTCTTAAATATTTTTCCAGTCTCTGATCCATGATAATAACTTCATTTTTGCCATTGTTTGCGGCATCCATACAGAAGTTACAGAATGGATCTTCAAAATCAGCTTCCTCAAGACATGGATTGGTAAATGTATATCTGATTGGAATTCCCTGGTCATTTACAGATTTAATTACATTTTTGATATAATTACTGTCACACTGATCATCAGCTATAAGTCTTCCGCCATTCCACAGAGCATAAGGAAATGTTCCGAAAAATGAACCAATCTCTACTCCTTCTCTAAAGAATTCAGGATGTGTCTTTAACATACTCACCCAAAACATATTAAGTGGATAATTATATCTAAGTCCCGGCAAATGAAATCTTACTGCTGCCATATCTAACTCCTCCTATCTACTAAGTGGTCTGTATGAGAATGATTTAAAGCTTGCATATACATTCTCAGCTTCTTCCTGTTTCTGTTCTTCCTCAAGTCCTGCAAAAATACCTACTGTGCAGCCCACAAAACCTCCTGCCGCTTCAGTAGACAGACCTGATATATCAATATCTTTAATAAGTGCCTCCATCTGATTGCCTTCTCCTATAAACACTGAGCCCTTTAAGCCTCTAACAGAGAACATCAGGGACACGTTATTGTAAGCAGCTATATCATTGGAAAGCTTTTCTTCCTTACCCTCTGTCTTTAATATTACAGTGGCATGAACTCCTGCAAATTCCACATAAAGCTGATTCTTCTCATTCTGATAGAGCATTATTCCTGCTTTTGCACCATAATATAATTCTTTGGTTCTTAGTACAGCTACTGCATCAAAATTATGTGCATCCTGTCTGATTCCAAGGTATGAACGCTTCTCACAGCACTTTAGTGCAAGTCCATCCTCACCTACAAAACACATATCTCCTTGCGGTGTACCCGGTGTAATAAATGCCAAAGGCAGCTTGCTAATACCAGTGAATTCATAATGCTTGTCTGCTGCTGGCCATAAGCTTTCATCACTTTCTGGTATGCTTTCATTCAGATTAATAATTACATCATTGGATATCTGTCCAAATCCAGGATTAACTACTGGCCATCCGTCTTCCCACATTACACGGGCTAAAAAAGTTTCCCTTCCAAGTGTTGTTGCACCCTTTAATGGTCTGCTGGCCAGTAATACCATATACCAGTCTCCATTGGATGCCTGAAACATATCCGCATGTCCTACGCCCTGAATTGGATACATCTTTCCCAAATATCTGTGACTAAAAATAGGATTATTACTGTTTGGCTCAAATGGTCCGTATATATTTCTTGATCTAACCACGCTGACAGCGCCGCTTTGCCCCATTCCGCCCTCTGAATGCAACAAGTAGTAATAATCACCTACCTTATACATATGTGGGCCAGAAGGCCAGTTTACGCCCTTCATGGTACCATTCCATACATCAACAGGATTTCCTATCAACTGACCGCTTTTTATATCAAATTCCTGGGTAAAGATAAACCAGTCTCCATCATATCTTTGTCCCTTTGGATTTGGATGAACTGCTGTATAATAGCATTTACCATCGTCATCAAAGAAAAGAGATGGCTCCACGCCCTGAGCACCTTCAATATAATATGGTTCAGACCAGGGACCTTTAGGATCCTTCGCCGTAATAATAAAATTACCACCATATGCAGAATTGGTGCATACTATATAAAATATACCTTCATGGTATCTGATTGTTGGTGCCAGAATACCTCTGGACATCTGATTATCAGGCACTGGTAACTGAGTTACTCTGTTTAATGCATTTCCAATCTGCTCCCAATTAGCCAGATCTTTGCTGTGCATCACTGGAAGACCAGGGAAATATGCAAAGGATGAATTGACTATATAATAATCATCTCCCACCGCCACAATGGATGGGTCAGGATAAAAGCCTGGCAAAATTGGATTATTTGCTCTTACAGACATATAATTCTCTTCTTTCTTAAAAACTGTATATCTAATTACATATTGAGATTATATAACTAATTAAAACTTTATATCTTATTAAAATTATATAACCTGTAAATTTTTATCTTATTGAGGTTTGCTGATAATAATCTCACCATCTCTCTGCGAGATCATTACCTTATTGTCCTCCAGTTTCAGTGAATCAATAAGTTCCTGTGGAATCTGAAGACGATGAGCCTTATCAAGTATAGCGTACTCATTCTGTGTCTCCTCTTCTCTCCAGTCAATATTAGTCTCCTTAACTCTGTCAGCATAGGCTTCCTTAAGGATTCTTTCTGAACTGATCTTTCCATCCCTGATTGCAACAACACGCTTTACCTTCTTGGAAAGGGCCATATCATGGGTAACAATCAGTATTGTCTGACCATTCTTATTCAGTTCAGTGAATACATCAAATATATAGTTGGCTGTATTTACATCAACTGAACCCGTAGGTTCATCTGCAAGCAGAAGCTTTGGTGAATTGGCGAGAGCAATTGCTATGGCTACTCTCTGCTGCTCACCACCTGATAACATATTCATTCTGCTGTTTTTCTTATGGGCCATACCTACTTTTTCAAGCAGTTCCATGGCCTTTTCCTTTTTAGCCTTAGTGCTTGACAGATACATCGGCAGCATTACATTTTCAATTGCAGAAAGAAATGGAAGCATATTACGTCCATTATTCTGCCAAACAAATCCAACAGTGTTCTTCTTGTAGTTAACAAGTTCAGATTCTGTCATGGTAAAGAGGTTATTGCCATCTACCCACAGCTTTCCAGCACTAGGTCTGTCCAGTCCACCAATCATATTGAGGAAGGTAGACTTACCACTACCTGAATTACCAATCATGGCCGTGAGCTCGCCTCTTTTAACTTCCAAATCCAGTCCCTGGAGCGCAAGCACTTCTGTCTCTTTTGTTTTATAGATTTTTACAAGGCCCTCAGCGCGAATCATTAAATCATCTTCGGCATTGATCACGCCTTCTGTCTCATTCGGCATCGATTCTCTCTCCATTCTCAAGTTGAATAATCATGTCTGCAGCACCCATAAGTCCCACATCATGAGTGGTCATAAGGATAGTTATTCCTTCCTCCGAGCTCATCTTTTGGAAGGTCTCTGTAACCTTTGCAGCCATAGCTGAATCCAGCTCAGCAGTTGGCTCATCGGCAAAAATAATCTTTGGTCTGTGAACAAACGCTCTGGCAATAGCAACCCTCTGCTGCTCACCACCAGACATCTCAGAAGGCATATGAGTCATACGGTTACCAAGACCTACCTTCTTCAGACATTCTTCTATTCTTAATTCTGCTTCTTTATCAATCTTTACACCTGCCATACGAAGAGCAAACTCAACATTCTGATAAGCATTAAGAGAAGGAATCAGGGATACTGACTGAAATACAAAACCCATCTTCTTTCTTCTTAATTCTTCTCGCTCGTAAGCATTAAGATCCTTTACATTCTGTCCGTCCAGCAGTATTTCACCTGTAGTCGGATCATCCAGAGTATTGAGTATATTCATCAGCGTAGTTTTACCTGAACCCGAACGTCCACGCAATATAGCGAAAACACCTTCACCTATCTCAACATCGATTCCCTTTAAGGCCTGAAACTCCCCTCCTGGCACAGCAAATGTTCTAGTTATATTTTTTCCAACAATCATCTCAGACATTATTCTTCTCCCAGTTTCAAAGCCTTGGTTACATTCATTCTAAACAGTAATGTTATAAGTACTGCAACACAGCTTATCATTACCAGCGCAATAACTCCATAGAGACGTAATAAGTCAGCATTCTCAATAATTAATCTAAGTGGCAGTATCTGTGTCGCTGAAGCAAATGAGAGCTGAATAATAGGTACAAACATTTTGGATGATATCCAGCCTATTCCTATGCCTGCAAATACAGATAAAATACCTGCAAACAACTGCTCAATCAAAAGCATCTGGACTACTTCCTTCTTGTGGAAACCACATGCTCTGAGAACACCGAAGATAAGTTCCCTGTCCTTAATGGACATTATCCAGTAAATCATATAACCCACTGCACACAAGAGAATTGTAACTACGAATCCAAGAGTCAGGACACCATTGGTACCCTGAAGCAGAGGATCGCTTGTAGTCTCTTCCATGTCTTTTTGTCGGTTTACATAACGTGAAAGTTTGAAGTTATTATCCTGAATCCACTGATAGATTTCATTCTCATTAGCATCATCTTTCAGACTCATCCATACTTCATAAGGCATTACACCAAACACATTTCTGGAATAATCATAATGCATTACTATCAGATAATTATCCTTGGTATTGGCTGTTCCATCAGGGAATAATTCAGTAACCGTTGGTGCATACTCAGGCCAGTACTCAAAGAAATCCACTATTACCCCTGTTGCCTTTTTGCCCTTCTCATTGTTGAACTCAATTGTATCTCCAATGTCATATCCAAGCTGAGTACGGAAGTTATCAGACAACAGTACCCCCTTCTGCTCTACTGCGAGCTCATTGAGGAATTCATAATAATGCTTAGAAAGGAAGCTCTTATCCACATAGGTGATAGAACCAAAATCCTTTGTATGAATACCCATAATAGTTACAGCCTGACGACCAGTTTTGCCGCCTGAAATGTATCCATTTTTATCATTGAATACTCTTGTGTATTTATCAATATAAGGCACAGATGAGAACTTCTTATAATCTGGTTCAACATATAAACCAGTCTTATTACCATCCTGGTCTACCGCTTCTTCCCATCGCTCAGCCAGAACCATATCAACACCATCTGCATATTCTGTATTCATTACGGCATTTTCAAGAATAGTACGCGCTACTGTTGAATGATACATACCAAGAGAAATTGTCATAATCAGAAACAGAATAATAAGCTGTTGCTTTCCACTCTGCTTAATAGTCTCCATAAAGGAAATATAGCTGGCTGGTCCCCATTTCTTCTTCCCAATAAAGAACACCAGCTTGATTAACAGTGGCTGAATACGGATATATAAAAGTCCCATGCCGACAATAAAGAGCGATGAACTTATATATAACAGTGGATCCAGACTCTGTCCTGAAAGAACTGTTCCAGACACATCAGCCATATTCTTATTGAAATTGTAATATCCATAACCTGATACAGCCAGAAGTACAATATCTAAGAAAAGCTTCTGCCATAAAGGCTTCTTCATTACATTCTTAGACTGCTTCAGATTAACAATCGATACCTTACTATGTCCAATTGCTGGAATAGTAATCGTAAGCAGAGTAATGAACATTGCTACAAGGGCATATATCATGCTCTTTCCCGTGTATGTAATATCAAGAGTTCTTGAACCATTAAAATCCAGGAAGTTACGTACTGCTCCCAGTACCTTACTGAATACTGCGCCTAATGGAATACCTAGCACACCACCTATCAGGGTAAGAAAAATCCCCTGATACAGATATAATCTGAATATCTGCCCCCTAGAGCTGCCTCGTGACTTAATAACAGATATCTCGTTTTTCTCCATCTCATACATCTGTCCTGAAATCATGAGCAGGAAAGCTGCCAGCATAATAAGTACAGGCACCTGCATAATAAGCAGTGTGGCCGATATTCGATTAACCTTTTTATTGTAGTTTTCTAATATATCATAGTAGTTGGTATCCTGAATAACACTTCTGTACTTGCTCTTCTTATTTAGATAGTTAGTGTTCTCAAGAATTGAGTCTACCTGCTCCGAGGTTATATCATCATACTGAAACAGGGTATAATAGAAACTGTTAACTGTGTATTTTTTAGCATTTTCTCCAGTAAACATCTCTCTGAAGAGATCTTCTCTCATAAAACATGACAGCACAAGGTTTTTACTGTTCATCTGCCAGTAAAATGGATCATCTGTATCCTGAACATAAACGCCAGTTATTTCTATTGTTATAGGCTTTTTATCAATAGTCTGCATTGCCTTAAATGTCAGACGTTCTCCTACAAGAAGCCCCTCTGCCAGCATTGTATCCTGAGAAATAACAACCTCAATGGCCCCATCATCGGTCAGACCATCCTCCGAATACATATTTCCACCTACGATTCTGATATTGTTCTCAAAATCAGTTAAAAACGCAAGAGACAAACTCATCTCGTCTGCATCTGATCTGTTCATATCAGAAGTAATAGTGCTGTTAAGAAGATAATAATACTGCGTAAGTCGTTTTTCAGTTACACCAATCTGACCACAAATGCTTTTCTGGAACTCCTCCAGTTTAGCCATTGTTGATCCCTTTTTATCATTTTTTGAGATAGATTTCATGGTAACCTGAGCTGGATATACACCATTCTCAGATATATAATTTCTTATCTCATCCTGAAGCATTCTGTCATAAGCTGCCTTCTGATAAAGAGGAAAACTTACGACTGTGGCTACCAACAGAATACATCCCAACAGAAGGCTGAGATTCATCCACTTCTTATGCCACATCTTTTGTAACATTATTCCCAGCATACTGTTGTCCCTTCTGTTAATCCTTCAGCAATCCAGTAATAATTGTTGTCTGATCCACCTGGAATAAAGCTGACATTCTTAACACTTCCATCCTCATTTACTACTGTTACATATGTAGATTTGTCCTTTAGTGTAACCGCAGACTTAGGTACAGTTAAGACATTCTTCTCACTTCTTATCTTAACCTTTACCTTAAAGCTGTTTCTGCCCCATACACCACCCTCAATAAGGGTAGAACCTGATATTGCAGCTATTTCCTCCTGTGGTATAGCTACAATTGAAAACTTATTTGTAAGGTCCTTTGACAGACACATCTTGCTGACACTTACAACCTTACCATTTACAACACTTGATCCCTGAGAACTGCTAACCTTAATCTCTGCCTCATTACCATAATTGAGCTGATTCTTCTCATCATTAACCAGAACATAACTAAGAGAATCATTGGCAATCTCAACCAGACCTGCTCCCGAATAGAGCAAATCTCCTGTTTTAACGCCTGTAGCATCCATCACTATACCAGCATATGGTGCCTTTATCTCTACTATTCCCGAATACTCAGTAAGCTTTGAAAGCTGTCTCTGATACTGGCTGGTAGATCTGATGTTTTCATCTATCTGCTGCTCAAGACTTCTATCTGTCTTATGCTTTGCATCATTTTCAGCCTTAGTCTGCTGAAGCTTCACAAGACGACTCTGCAGTCTTGAAATCTTTCGATTTAATCTGTCTATTTCTATCTGGTCAGGAATGACTTCTATAGTACACAGCACCTGTCCCTCAGAAATCTTTTCGTCTGTCTGTACAAGCATCTCCTTAAAATACGCATTACCGTAAGTAACAGGATTGGTCAACCATTCCGAAAATGGATAATAGAGGAAACCATTTATCTCAACATCAACACTGTAATCTCCTCTTTCTACCTGTGCAGTGTTTTTACCTGCTTTGGCAACCTGGGAAGACAGAACCTTATCTCCCTCTGACAAGCCTGATAATACTTCTGCATAAAGTCCGTCCCTGACACCTATTTCTACAGGAACATACTGTGTTTCTTCGCCATTATACAGATATGCATAGTAACCATCTGACTCCTTCTTAATAGCGTCATTGGGAACACAGAGTACACCACGTCTAATATCCTTTACCATAATCACTGCGGCATAGGTACCTATCTGAATTGTTCCTGAAGGATCATCCAGAACAAAGGTTGTATATACACTCTCACCGTCTGATGACTTCTGTGTATACTCTTCTGGCTCCATATTGACATATTCAAGTTCATATCTGTTGCCATCAATAATTGCATAGATATCCAAAGCCTTATTGATATTAGCCTTAGAGATATATTCAGTCTGAATTACTCTTTGACTGGTATCACCAACTGCTATTACAGACTTATCCTTTTCTATCTGATCGCCACTATAATAATAATTGCAGGCAACAACCTCACCTGTTACATCTGATACTATGGTTGCATCAGTAACCTTATCCCTTACTCTCTGGATGTTTCCGGTTTTATATGCAAGTTCAAGCTCATATAGTTCATTGGTCTGCTTTATATTCTGCTCAACTCGTTCCTTGTTCTGAAGAGCTCTCTTATATGAACCTTCTGGCATCAATGCAGCTGCAGCCCATCCTGCATAGGCATCTGAATTCTCATCTGGTTCATACTGAGCCATTTCAACATAAGCTCTCGAATCTTCATACAAAGCCTTTTTAGCATCCTCAAGGTTCTCATTCTGCCATTTAACCTGTAGGTCATGGTAGCTTTCCAAATCCGCTAACTCTTCTTCAAGATCTGCAATCTCTTTATCCAAAGATTTAGTCTGCGAATAAACCAGTTCATCTCCTGGTTTGACTTCACTTCCAGGAGTAGCACCGTATTTCTTAAAGGTCTGATCCTTGGCAAATGAATATTCCTTAATTACTGGATTAACTGAGCTTGAATACACCTCAGTAAAATACATATCCCTGGTTGTAACTACATCATAATCAGCAGTTACACCCACTGGCTCTTCCAATACTATATTATCTTTCTTCCCATCATCTTCAGTTCCTGCACAGCCAAACATAGAAACAAGTAAAACTGTAGTAAGAAGGCTGGAGATTATTCTTTTTCCCATTTTCATCGACTTACCACCTTCATTCCCATATCAATTCCACTTATTACTTCTGCGTAGTTATCACCCACAAGTCCTACCTCAATAAATACAGGTTCCCTTAGGTTCTCACTGTTTAACACATAGGTATAATATCTGTCATCAGCCTTATACAAAGCTCTTATAGGAATACGCATAACATCTTCCTTACGACCAATTGTAGCCACAATAGTACCTGAAACACCAACCTCCAGGGTTGCTGTATCTGGCATAGCCAGTATTTCAAACTGCTGTTTTTCTCCCCATGAACTCATATTGTGTGGAATCAGTTCATAATCACCCTTTCCATCTCCATACACAATATTCATGGCTACAGCCTGTCCCTCTGTAAAATACTGGGCTGCCTCTGCATCCTTTATCTCAAATAAACCATTTTCATTATCAACTATGGTCATTATTACATCATCTTTCTTTGCTGTAGATCCCTCAAGATCTGTTTTGATGTAATGTACCTTACCTGCCATGGTTGCATAAACCTGGTTTCCCTCATATTCACTCTTCAATTTGGCAAGTTTTCTTTTATCAAATTCAAGATTATCTTCGTAATCCTCTCTCTGATAAGTATAGCTTTCCTCTATTGATTCAATATTCTTATTATATTCTTTTAGAGCATCCTCATCCTTTTCGCCCATTGTATATACAAAAGAATAATATGTACTCTGCTTATCAAATTCCTCTGACTTGTCCAAATATCCTAGCTGCAACTCATTGCGCGCTATCTGATATTCAAGACTAGCAATCTCATCCACCATAGTTCCACTATCAAGCGCAACTAATAAGTCACCGACCTCAACATGATCGCCAACCTTTACATATACCTTATCAACTCTTTTTCCACCAATTGGGAATGAGACATCCTGTTCACTGGTCTGTACATATTCACAATTGATTTTCTTGGTTAGAAGAACTTCCCCTCTAGTTATTTCTTCCATGTTATAAACAACATCTTCCTCAGATGCATCTACCATAATGATAGGTTCTTCTTCTGAGGCTTCTCCACATCCTGCAAGCAAAATACCTGCAAGCAGTAATGTACATAATCTGGTAGTCTTCATTATCTTTATATTCTTTCTCAAAAAATGGACGATATTGGATAAAACCCAATACCGTCCATCCTTATTTTAATTTTTTCAGATATCCTGAATTATCTTACTTGTTAGCTTCGTCAATATAAGCCTTCCATGTACCAGCGATAGCTTCTGTAAGAGCAGCTACGTCAGCACCTGGAGTGATGCTCCATGTAAGTTCTGGACCTGTCTGAAGGTTAGGAATAATTGCATGGTATGCAATTGTACCGTGTTCTGGTGAAGACATCATTGTGATTGTCTCATCAACGGCTCTTGTATCATATACACCAGCACGTGCTGTTGAAAGATATGAGTTGTATCCTTCATATCCTGGAACGTCATCTGTGAATAAGTTCCAAGCGAATGCGATCTTCCAAGCTCTGTCTGCATCGTAGCAAGCTGGAATACAAGCTGGGTTGTTATCCCAAACGTTGATGTAGTTGTCATACTGTGGTCCCTTAGGGAACATTACGAAACCAACTTCATCTTCCATATCAGCAAGGAAGTTACCAGGTGTACCAGCGTACTCCTGCTCTACCATGAATGCTGCCTTACCATTTACGAACTCTTCCTTGTAGTAATCCCACTCAGCGCCTTCTGGATCGTGGTTATCGAACTTTGTATACATATCAACAACCCACTCAAGAGCTTCCTGAGTCTCAGCTGCTTCAAGGTTGTAAACAAACTTACCAGAAGCATCCTTATCTACATAGCTTCCGCCATTAGAGAATACAGCCTGATCTGTCATAACTGACTCGTTAAGTGTAAGACCATATACATCGTCAACACCATCGTTATCTGTATCACGCTGGCACTGTGCCATTAACTCTTCGAACTTAGCCCATGTCCATGTTCCATCTGCCTGCATATCATAGATAGATTCTGGGTCGATACCTGCTTCTGTAACAAGTCTCTTGTTGAAGAATACACCTGTTCTAGCTTCAGATGTGCCACCGAACATACAGTAAATAGCGTCACCCTTTGCATACTGTGTATGAAGTAAGTTAGCCTGGAACTTGTTCTGGCTGAAATCTAAGCAGTCAAGTGTTGAAAGATCATACATAAGACCATTACCCATACCTGAAACGATAGCTGGATCGTTACGAAGTGTGAATACATAGTTGTTGTCATCTCCACCTGTTGTTACATAGTCAACGAAATCCTGTGGTGTTGAACCCCAGTCAGAAATAGCAACTTCCTTAATTGTGAAGTTGTATGTCTCCTGAATCCAGTCACGATACTCGTCACGAGCTTCTTCAAAATCGTTTGTTGGTTCAGCTGGTTCTTCTGGTGACCACCAGTTACGGATAATGATTTCCATTCCGCCTAAGTCGATTGGGTTACCTGCATCATCAGTAATAACTGTGTATGGGCTAACTTCCTCTTCTTCCTCTGCAACTTCTTCAGTTGCTTCAGCAGTTTCCTCTACAGCAGCATCATCTGTTGCTGGAGTCTCTGCAGGTGCAGCTGTTTCGCCACAGCCAGCAAGACCGCTCATAGCTGTTGCAGCAGCTAAAGCAGCTGCTATAACTCTCTTTTTCATCGTTTTTCCTCCTTTTAGATGAATGGTAATTAAAAATTACTATTTATATTATTACATCTTGATACCCGAACTACTGATACTCTCAACGAATGCACGCTGAGCGAACAAGTAGAGGATTATCAGAGGCATAATAATCATAAGTGTACCGGTAGCCAAGATACAGTTCGAATAAGCAATTGATACTGTAGTCTTAATACCTGAAATTCTCTGGATGTAAGCACCCAGACTATCTACGATTCTTGACAATGATGTTGATACAAGCTGAGTTCCGCCTAAGAACATCTTAGCATAGAATCCATCTGTCCACTGCCATACAAATGCAAATAAGAAACATGAAGTCAAAATTGGCTTTGCTTCTGGAAGCATAATTCTGAAGAAAGTCTTCAGCATACCGCAACCATCAACATATGCAGCCTCTTCCAAATCTCCTGGTATGTTTCTGAAATACTGTCTTATCATATATATATATAAACCATTTTTCAGACCCATACAACCCGCACTCATCATATAGTATGGTAATTTTGATCCACGCAAGTTAATTGTATCACCTGTAATCAACTTTATTATACCTAAAAAGTCAAAAAATCTAAAGTGCAAATGTAATGAACTTGCTATTGTCTGTGGTGGAATCAATATTATAAGTATAGCACAAGCAAACCAAAATTTCTTCAATGGAAATTTAAATCTTGCAAAACCATATCCAACCAATGTACACATAGCTATCTGAAGGAAAGCAATTGACAGTGAAATAATGATTGAATTACGTAATGCTTTTGGATAATCCATAAGTGTTGATGCCATCTTGTAGTTATCTGTAGTAAAATGCTCTGGAATATTGATAACTATAGGATTAAACAAGTCTTTCTCTGTCATAAAGCTAACAGAAATCTTGTTAAATATAGGCTGCAATATCAGGAAACACATACCAAACAAAAGAATAAATCTGCAGATACTTAACACTACCTCTGTTACTTTCTTCTGAAGCAGATATCCGCCTGAAAGTCTGTTTCTTTCCCAGAAATCTTTTCTGGCACTCTTCTTTGCTGCTTTCTTTTCAGCTTTTTCAATGGCCTTTGTATTTTCTTTAACATTAGTCATAGTAATATACCTCCTTCGAAATCAGGAAAGATGTAACACCTATGAATGCCAGAATTACAAGGAAATAAACCCATGACATAGCTGACGCTCTTCCGTACTTCATCTGATCAATCATAACAACCTGAATCTTTTTGATTACTTCGTTATCAGACCTCATACAGAAATCGATTACTGTATATATCCAGTTAACTAAAAACATCGAACTAATCATTGGGAATGTAATCTTCCAAAGACTCTCCCACTTTGTACATCCTTCAATACTTGCAGCTTCATACATACTAGATGGAATTGTCTGTAAGCCTGAAAGGAAAATGATAATCTGAATACCTGATGCAATAGCCACATCGTAGATATTATCAATAATCTCAAATACTTTTTCAAAAGCTCTTACACCTACTCCTGATGTTCTTAAGACATTTTCAAGAGCAGCTGTAACACTAATGTTAGATGTTGTTTCTTCAACCTGTGCAGCAAGTGTTGCCATCAGCTGGTTATCTGTTTCAAGACCTAAGATAACACCAGAAGAAAGAATAACTGGAAGGAAGAATATCGCACGAACAAGTGCTCTTCCTTTAAACTTCTGATTAAGAATCAGTGAAACAAAGAAACTAAATACTATAATTGCTATAGAATAAATCATCATTCTTGTGATCTCTTCTACAAGTAATCTGTTGAATTCAGGATCAACCGTAAAACAGTATTTTAAGTTTTCAATACCATTAAAGATCTGATTAAAATTACCAGCTCCCAATTCTACTTCACAAAAGCTCATGTAAAATGACTGAAAAAGTGGTTTTACCATGAACATCAGAAAACCGATGATAAAAGGACTTATAAACAAATATCCGGCTTTAGCTTTTCTTCTCTGAAGTCCGACTAGCTTTTTCGGCTTATTCGCATCCTTATTTTTTTCCATAAGAACTTTTCCTCCTATCTCTTACTTTACAACCAGATAATCTCTGGCTGGAATTGTCTTTCCATCTGCTGATGCATCGACATAATCATAATTTACATAAACCTTTGTTCCATCTGCATATGTTGTACATGATAATGTTTCTGATATATTATCGTGTCCAACCATTTCCTGATTAAAGGTATGTCCTAACTCATTGTTGTATCGAGTATATATCTCCATCATTCTGTCATGCCATGCGCTGTAATCAGAACCATAATATTCTGTATAAAGTGTCTTCTGCAATGCAAATGAAGATTCTTTCATAAGTGTGAACTGAAGACCAGCACCATATTCAGCACTGTATAATACCTGTTCAGTATCATTTCCACTTATATTTATTGGTGTACTTGTATATTCAATATAACCATGGATTGCCAACTGGTAGAATGGAATACACTCATCAAGGATTGTGTAATCATTACCACGAAGATCCATATTAGTAACCATTGAAGCGTATGGAATAGCATAATCATTACCCATATTAATCATCATCTTCTGGCCACTATCATTAATTGCTTTAAAGTTAGCTTCCTGAATATTCAGTACAGCTTCTCTTGAATATGGATTCTTCTTGTAATAGTCTGCTGAAAGATCCTTACCATCATCCTCAAAGGAAACACCAGCACCAAGCTTTGATGCATATGCTTCAAGATTATCATCCATCTTCTGAGCAAGCTCTGTATGAAGCAGATAATATGACTGCCATCCTTCTCTTGCTGCATAAGTAATAGCACTGTACTTGAACATCTCTGCTCTTTCCTTACTAATACGCTTTGCTGCATCTCTGTATGAGAAGAAACCATTAAGTAATGTTGACTTATATTCATACTGGGTAACACCATTTAAGTAGATGTCAATTCCCTGTGAATTTGCACTGTCTACAAGATTCTGTAAATCCTTCTTTGAACCAAGAGCTGATATTGTATGAACACTCTTAAGTAACTTCTGTGATACACCACCGTTTGCCCATCCTGAAAGCTTAACAGACATATTAGTCATGCCTTCATTTTTGAGTTCTGTAATCATCTCATCAGCTTCATCATAAGTTGTAAGCTTGAGAGGTCTTGATACAGGCACACCACAAATCTGCTTAACCTTATCTACTGCTCCAACAATCTCAATCGCAACAGGAGTAGCTTCATCATCGTTTAATGCAAGATAATTACCATACTCAGCATGAAGATAATCCGCATAATCCTTTGCCATATCAACATATTCGCCGGAATCAACAAAGCGATATCTCTGGATAAGACTTTCATCTGGTAACTCATCGATATACTTATAAATTTCTGAGTTTGCAATATCACCAACATCATACTTCTCTCTCATACAGATACTGTAAACAGCATTTGTATAATTGAAACTGTTATTCTTTCCTGCAATATCAGCTGTAATAGCTGCGTAACTCTTTCCATCTTCAAGTACACAGATAAAAGAATCTTTTTTATCTGATATACCATAAACCTCGTATGCTGCTCTCGTATTATGAACTACGGCTTCTCTTGAGATTGCCATATCCCATCCATATACATTAGCATAGTAGTTATTCTGTGAAGTCTTACCATTGTTGAAGTTGATAATTGCTCCACCACCTTCAGGAACAACCATATATCCTTCATCATCTTTTCCACCCGCTCCAAAATATGGAAGTGGGGTAATGGTATATATTGGATAATCCTTTTTGTACTCAAGTTCCTTTAATGGAACCTCTACTACAAGATCATCGCCTTCCAAACGATAAATAACATTAACGTTGAAAATTGGCTTATCATTGGTGCTTGAAGAATTATCAAGTTCCTTATCCTTCAATAAATCTTCATAGGTATATCCTGCATCCGCAAAATATCCTTCCATTGTAAGCTTTACATTATCCTTAGTAGTATCACGAAGTACATATATTACTTCATCAGCCATAATTGGATAACTTGCAAGTAAGGCATCCTTATCATCCTTCTTGCCAAGCTTATTGATATCATATTTTTTATAGTACTGCTGAACAAGATTAAGTCCTGTCTTGTCCATAGCCTTTGTCCACTTGTCAAAATCAGACTTTGTACATACTGGAGGAATCGTAAATTCCTTTTGAACCTGACCAAGTGAATAATTAATCTTTACATAATCATCACCTGTTTCGATATCATAAATTCCATTCTTAACAGAATAATTATATGAATCATAGGTTGTCTCAAGACCAGCCTCAGTATTATATGACATTACTAAAGTAGACTGTAATTTTGCTTTTTCATCAGGAAGTGCAAGGGTATCATCCTCAGCTCCTTCTGGGTTTGATTTCCAAACCTTACCAGTTGATTTAACTAATACCTCAAACTGGGTTGTCTCTGGATCCATGGTAAACTTTATACCATCACTTTCCAGTACAATAGGATCTGTATTTCCGCCAAAAGCATTAGGTTGAATAATCTCTTCCTCTTCTACTGCTCCCTGATAATTAACAACAAAGAAAACACCTGCCAAGATAATCAAACACAGCACTACTGGAAAAATCATGCTTTTCAATGTATCTATTATCGCATTTCTTCGTTCAACTTGTCGTTCTGTAAGTACTTTTTTCTGCTTTTCCATGATCTCTCCCTGCCTATAGTCTGAATAACAACTCTTTGCCAATTGATATGAAGTAAGCAACACCCTGAGTAATCATACTAAAGAAAATCATCAGAATGAAAATCATTACCAACATTGCAAATAATGTTGCCACTGTAAACAGAATATTCTTTCCTGCAGAATACTCATGAATCTGTCCCATAGCTGCAACTATAAGAATTGCTGCATAAACAAGGGTTAATGCACTTAAAACAGTGTAAAACTCCTTCTCATCTACTGTAACAAAGTTACTAAAAATCATGAGTGGGAACTGTACTAATGGGTAAGGCACCAGCGCATAGCAGGTTGCCATATATACCTGTCCCAGTTTGCCTTTACCATCAAACAGAGTAGTTAATGCCCAGTTACCAACGACCCACAATGCAAGTGGGAACAAAATACTGGCAATATAGAGGAAAATATTTAAATCTTCCCAATATACCTGATTGAAGATAAAACTGGTATATCTAAGTTTAATTATACGAACCAGCACAGTTAAGAACAAAATAGTATTCGCTGCTGCTATTGTACCTCTTTTCTCGTGGGTCAGATCCCAGTAACCATCTAATGGATGAGTAATACAATATAGCGAAAACTTTAATGACTTAAGGTATCTTTTTGTTGATTCGTTCTTAGTCAATCTATCGAACATATCATTCTCCATACTTGTTATATTTGAAAATATCTGCGTTTTCGATTTCGTAAATCAAAGCTTTACGCTTACCAATTGCCATAGGAATTAAGAACATTGCAAGTATTACTATTACTATCCATACTATATGATCTTCAACCCATTCTTTTCTATACTGCTTATACGCCTTCGAGTAGTTCTCGTCATCATACTTAAGCTCGAAATAATCCATAGCCTCTTTGTATTTTTCCTGACGAAGTAACGCACGTCCAATACCAATATAAGCTAAATCATAGTTACCATCCAAAGCCATAACCTTACGCCATGAAGCTTCAGAGGCATCATATTCACCTAAGTCAAACTGATCGATAGCTGAATAAACAAGTTCACCGAATTCAGTAGGTGTGAATAATGTTATTGCGCAGTCTAATTCATCTAAAACAAATAAGTCATAATCCATATGATCAATAGCGGAAGGTCTTCTGAAGTAACCATCCATATTACCATTTCCACCAAAGGCAAATACTAATTTACCCTGATCATCATAACCAAATAAACGACCTCTGTTTCTATCCAGACATACATATATATCATTGTCCAAACAGGTTATATCTGTGAAATATGAAGCACCCTGGTATCCACCACCATTACCCATATACAAATCACCGATAATCTCATATTCACCATTTCTTACAAGGATATCATTTCCCATCAGGTTAAGCTTTCTAACTACATCTGCTTCTCCAGATTTAATATCCTCACTATCAGGTGAACCTGTACAAGCATATACGAATCCTTCATGATCCATATAAATATTGTCATACTGTGTAGGAACAAATGACTCAAGTAAAGCTCTTTGAGCCTGTGTAGCAAATTTCTTCCAGATATAATCAGTCCAGTCATATGTAACCTTTGTAGCACCGATAAATCCTGAGAATGTACCATCTGCTTCAAATTTTACAAGACCTTTATTAATACCTGTAGCGATACAGTAAACACGGTCTGCTGTATCAATAGCCAGTTTTGTTGGCTGGAAAACAAGCGCTGGATCCAAAGTGTTGTCATCCGGCTTATTAAATTCCATAACATAGTTCAAATCAGGATCAACTTTAAGGATTCTGGCATTGCCTGTATCTGCAATGAAAATGTATCCTTCTTCAGAAACCTGAACATCCTGTGGTGAACTAAGTTCCTTAACCTCCACATCTCCTTTGATTGAATCAATAATCTGATCAACCTCTAAAGTCTGAGGAGTAGGTCTGCTCAATACCACGATACGGTTGTTACCAGTATCACATACATAAATCTTATCACCAGCTACTGTTAATCCCTTTGGTGCTGAAAACTTCTTTTCAAGTCCAAGATCAGCTGATGTAAATACGCGGCTTACACTGTAAGAACTTGGAGCATCCTGAACATCGCCCCAGTAATCGTAATTATAACAGTAACTCTTTTCAACCGCCTGTGCTTCAATTGCTCCCATTGAAGTAATCACAACAAATGCTGCGCACATAGAAGCAAATATTCTTACAAATCTCATCTTCATAATATTCACCCCATTACTCCTTCAAACCTGAGCTTGCCATTGTTTCCAAAATCTGGCTCTCTGAGAACACAAAAATCGCAATTGGAACAACCATTACTACTACAAGTACCGCTGCACCCTGACCAGTTCTGGCAATACCACCAGCCTGAATCTGCTGAAGTGCATATACAAGAGTCTTACGCTCTTCTGAATAAATATAAGTTGCTGCTTTATTATTCCATAATGCCTGAACCGAGAAAATGATAAGTGTCATCCACGCTGGTTTAACATTAGGCATTACGATATTCTTAAATACTGTCCACTCTGTTGCACCATCAATCTTGGCAGCTTCAATAAGTGAAGTAGGAAGACCTTCCATGAACTGCTTCATAAGGAAGAGTCCCATAGGTGATGCAAAAGCTGGAATAATAATAGCCCAGTAAGTATCAATCCATCCTAACTTATTTAATATAAGGTAGTTAGGAATCTGTGTAACATAACCTGTGAACATCATGGCTACAGTAACTACTTTAAAGAAGCCTTGTGATCCAGGGAATTCATATTTTGCTAAAACGAATGCACCCATTGATGCAATTATCAGATGTCCAAATGTTCCAGCAAATGTAATCCAAACTGTGTTAAATAAGTATCTTGAAAATGTAACCCAGCTCTTTCCCATAGTAACAAACAAATCCGAGAAGTTATCTGTGGTAGGATTCTGTGGAAAAATCTTTGGAGGGAATTTGAACAATTCATCCAAAGGCTTTAACGCACTGCTGACAGCGTAAATAATAGGAAATGCCATTACTAACGCTACAAAAATCAGGAAAATATATAAGAATATATCACCCCAAACTGAACGGTTAGGCTTTCTACGCTTAATCAGCGGCTTGCGATAAGGTTTTTCAACTTTTTCTTTAATTTTCTTGCTCATTATCACGTACCAACCCTTCTTAACAGATATTGAACTGCCTTATTTGTAAGAATCATCATCAAAAACAGGATTGTTGCTATCGCACATGCATATCCCATTTCAAAACGAGTGAAACCGTAGTCAAAAAGGTGAGTTACAATAGTTCTTGCAGCATAATCCGTAGAAGGATAACCGCAGAGTGCCATAGTAACATCGCACACTCCGAATGCAGTTGTAATAGACATTACCGCACCAAACATCAGCATAGGCTTCATGTTTGGAAGCGTTATAAACCAAAGTTCCTGCCAACGATTCTTGATACCGTCCATGTAACCTGCTTCAAACTGTGACTTATCAATACCCTGAAGACCAGCTACGAATGAAAGGAATCCAGTACCCAAACTCATCCATAAAATTACAACCATACAAATTGGAAGCATGTATGTTGGATTAATAAACCAAAGGATTGGTGTATCAATGATACCTATATTCATCAAAAAAGCATTTACATAGCCGTAAGCATCACCTCTGAAGAATACTGAGAAGATAACATAACAGTTACCAGCAATCGATGGTGCATAGAATATGATAACCGCTACCGATCTTACCCATCTTGGTAATTCGTTAATCAACCAGGCAAACAGGAAGGACATAATATATCCCAACGGTCCTGTGATAATCGCTATCATCAGCGTGTTCTTGATTGCCATCAGGAAGATGTCATCTTCAAGTATCAGTGATATGTAGTTGTTCAAGCCCAGGAATCTAGGAGATTCGAGGATGTTGTAATAAGTAAAACTAAAGTAAATAGATGCCACTACTGGAAAAACGTAGAACATTGTAAACAGAATGGCATATGGAGCTAAGAATGCATAACACATTTTAGCTTTTTTTGCTTTTTTCCATGCAACCTTCGCATTGTGCTTACGAAGGATCACATATTTGTCAAAAAATTCTTTCATCATTCTCCCTCATACACTGGTAAGCCAAATTCCTTACGTTTCTTCGTGATTTCTTCGTCAATCTTTATTGAGTAATCAATAATAGTCTCACGAGAGTCATCTTTATCGTTCAGTACTTTTCTAATAGCATTTGAGATATGACGTCCGGTGTAGTAACCACCTGGTACTTCTCTAATACCCTTTGTCTCATCCCACTGAGCATTTAATACTTCAATATCATCAGATGACCAAGAGAGATTTGAGAATGCATCTCTGTTTGCTGTTGCATATCTTGCGGAAGCTCCCAGAAGCGCTTCGATTTCTCTACCGAACTGTACCTGTGTATCAGGCTCTGCCCACCACTTCATGAACTCCCATGAATTATCTTTTAATGTCTGATTATCTGTACTAATCATCATAGTAGCTGAACCAGTAATGAAGTCTGATCTGTCAATATAAGTTGTTCCGTCTTCATTGGTATATTCTGTACCAGGAATCAGTGTGAAATCCCACAAACCACGAATTTCAGGAGCTGAAACCTGAAGTGTGTTGTATGTAGAATATGCTGCAATACCAATTGGCATCTCACCTGATCTGAAACGGCTTACAAAATCATAAATTGTTGGAATACCGTAATCGTTGAAGTATCTTACATAGTCGTCGAATGCTCTGATTCCGGCTTCATCATCAACTCTTGTCTTGGTTCCTGCTTCGTTGTACATATCACCGCCATACTGATACAGAAGTGAGAAGTACATTGAAAGGTCTGGAACATTGGACATAATCGATGTACTAGCTGTAGCTGTTGCTGAGCTACCAGCTGCTGTAGGAATACCAACCGAGAGGTTATTGCCCTGAATTGTAGGCATCTCCTCAATGAGTTCCTGCCATGTCTGAGGTACTTCCAATCCAAGTTCTTCCATTACGTCAGTTCTATAGAACATAACGTTGAAAGTCTGAGTTTCAGGTACACCATAGATATGTTCATCTAATCTGTACTG
>DCJA01000035.1:80045-81580 GCA_002317175.1 Lachnospiraceae bacterium UBA1712
GGCTGATCTGCACCTACCGAAAGAACTACATTAGGTCCACGACCTGCAAGTACTGCGTTAAGCAAAGCTGTAGGATCAACGATTTCTACGTTAACCTTTATTCCGGAATTAGGTGTAAAGCTGTCATCAACCATAGACTTAAGGATTGTACCCTGATCTCTACCAGTAAGAACCCAAACCTTAATTATATCTTCATCTGAATCATCGTATACATCACCGACCGCATTGTAGTCAACGAAGAAGGATGCGAAGAAGGACTTAATCTCGTGTCCCATCTTGGCTATAGCTGTTGTCTTATCCTTAACAGGCTTTGTGCCTGACCCTGTTACTTCTATATAATCAATATCAAGCTTGGTCTGACTCATGTTAAGTGAAGCAGTACCAATTGCTGTAATATTATCTTTAAATGTCGTAAACTCAAGAGTAATCTTGTTAGGCTTGTTGCAGAAACGTTCTAGCTGCTGTGCTACTGTCTGTGCAGAAGCAATACTGTCCGCTTTCTGTCCTGAGTAAGCAACCATATCATCTACTATCTTGTAAAGTCTCCTTGATTCAAGATCCATAGCTTCCATGATTTCTGGATAAGTTGTATCAATATGGTAATCTCTGTACTGGTCAGGATTTGCGCCTGTATAAACAAGAATTCTACGATAAATCTGATTTAATCTGAATGTTGAATCTGATAAATCTTCAAGAATCTGACCAAGTCCACCAAGAGAAGCCTCCATTCTTACTGTATGAGTTCCCTTTGTCAGATAGAAATCATATGGAGTTCCATTTGCATCAGCAAGAGTCTTGCACTGCCAGTCATTATCATAAGAAAAAGCAACTTCCTGCAGTTCCTTAAATGGAATCTCACCATCGATATATACTGATCTGTTGGATACATTACCACGGTTGTAGTTCTGACGTCCCTTAACTGTGATGTTATAGAAGCCGTCTTCTGGAACTTCAATATCCCATTCAATCCACTGACCAGTTGTTCTCCAGGCCTCACCACCAACATAGTTAAGAACAGTATGTGTAACTGAGCTTGGCTGAGTTGTTGGAGAAGATCTGTCATACTTTGCGTATAATGAAGATTCAGATCTTACCGTTGAATCCTCACCCTGAATAATCTGTACATAATTCTTGGCAGCTTCTGAATTGCTGTCTGAAGCATGAGCAGCCTGATAATCCTCATATGTACCTGGATCCCAGATCTTTGTAAGCTTTAATTCATTCATAACGAGCGGCTCATTAATAGCTTCAAGCTTAATCTCATTCTTTCCAGCTTCCAGATAAAACTTGTATGGCTCTGTTATATAGCCCAGTTTGTCTGTAAAGTAAGCTCCCTGCCAGTCAAATACTTCAACCTGGCTAGGTCTGATCTCATTGCCCTGATTATCAACCTTCTTTGCTCCGCCATCTGTCCAGATACGGTTAAAGCAAATATTGATTGCATCATTAAATGGAAGTTCGCCATTGATATATACTGCACGTTCAGCAGGAACACCTCTTGATGCAGGCAGGTAATAGCCTAAATACAGGTTGTA
>DCJA01000038.1:0-49989 GCA_002317175.1 Lachnospiraceae bacterium UBA1712
GTGGTCATGGCAGCCACATGTGCAGTGTTCACCATGCTCATGATGGTGCTCAAGATGCTCCTTCTCAACCATTTCCATCAGTTCCTTTTCAAGGTCTGTTGCACCTTCAAAAGTCTTAAGTATATCTGCTCCATCAAGCTGTTCCCATGGAGTAGTTATTATAGTAGCCTTGTCATTGTGCTCCTTGATAAGCTCAATTGCAGTGTTAAGCTTCTCCTCTGAGATATCTCCTGTTCTGCTAAGAACTATAGTTCCAGCATGCTCAATCTGGTTGTTGAAGAATTCACCAAAGTTCTTGATATACATCTTGGCTTTGCTTGCATCTACTACTGCTACAGCACTGTTAAGCTCTACATCTGTTCCAAGTCCGGCATCACTGATTGCCTTCAAAACATCGCTTAACTTACCTACACCAGATGGCTCAATAATGATACGCTCTGGATGATATGTATCGATTACTTCATGAAGTGATGTACCAAAATCACCTACAAGTGAACAGCAGATACATCCTGAATTCATCTCTTTTATTTCAATTCCAGCTTCCTTTAAGAAACCGCCGTCAACACCGATCTCACCGAACTCATTTTCAATAAGAACCGTGTTGCTTCCATTCAACGCCTCACTCAATAACTTCTTAATAAGGGTTGTCTTTCCTGCCCCAAGGAATCCTGATACTACGTCAATCTTTGTCACAATAACGCCTTCTTTCTTTAAATCCTGTCCTTTCAGCTAATCACTATTTACAAGTAATGCCACTCAGACTTAATCTCCTGCCTTTAAAGGCTGAATATATAAAACAAGTAGAACTATAAGCCGGGTTATGTCTTGGACGATCATCTATCTAGGACGACTGTTGCCAGCCGCCTCAAGCAACCTACCTGAAAGCTCGCCGGGTCAGGTCAACGCTCTCTGCTTGGTCTTGCTTCGGATGGAGTTTACATGTGCCCCGTCTGTTACCAGCCGGGCGGTAGTCTCTTACACTGCCATTTCACCCTTACCCTTTCGGGCGGTATATTTCTGTTGCACTGGTCTGTGAGTCACCTCAACCGGACGTTATCCGGCATCCTACCCTGTGAAGCCCGGACTTTCCTCGTTAGCATATGCTACCGCGATCATCCGTCCTACTTGTTTTAAGCAATATCACAAGGCGCCATAAGGCGTCTTGATACAAGGTATAATTTATACCTTAAAAATACTTCCTCCAACAAACTCTCTTGAAATAGAGTTAATTGGAATCTTATCAGATGGAATACTAACAAAATATCCTAAAAATTTCAACAGTCTCTGAGCTTCAAGATATTCTGGATCCTCTGGTCTGATACCATATAACAATGGCTCTGCATACAGTTTAAGTGCCGCAAGTTCAAAGATAGATGCAGAGTTAAACATTACATCTGCACTCTCCTGATATGGGAAGATATTCTCCTCTTCACCTCTTCTTACACTTGGCCACATCTGAATAGTACGCTTTGCCTGCGTTCCTCTCGTTCTTGCATCTCTTACCATACGACGAAGCAGTCTTCCATCTGTTGTTGGAATTCTGTTGTGTCCGTCAAGGTTAAGACATGTAAGTGAACTGATATAAATCTTAAATTTACTTTCAGTTGGGAGCATATAGCTCATCTTATCATTAAGTCCATGGATACCCTCAATTACAAGAATATCATCCTCAGCTAACTGCATATAATTGCCACAGTATTCTCTTCGTCCAATCTTGAAGTTAAAGCTTGGAAGCTCTACTCTCTTGCCTTCAAGAAGAGCTACCATGTCCTCATTGAACTGCTTAACATCAATAGCTTCGAGACACTCAAAGTTGTAGTCACCATTTTCATCAAGTGGTGTATCCTCTCTGTTGACGAAATAATCGTCTACAGCTATTGGATGTGGCTTGAGTCCATGGGTGCGAAGCTGTATTGACAGTCTGTGCGAGAAGCTTGTCTTGCCTGATGAGCTTGGTCCTGCAATCATTACGAATTTTACGCCTTCTCTTGATGCTATCTCACTGGCAATCTCACTTATCTTTCTTTCCATAAGCGCTTCCTGAACGAGCATAATATCTTCAAGCTCTCCTGCACAGATTCGGTCATTGAGATCACCTACTGTTCCAATTCCCATCTCGATGCCCCACTTAGTTGTGGTAGCCATGCTCTCGAACAGCTTCTCTCTTGGCTCAAAGGTATCAAGGTCAAATGGTGCATCCTTATCTGGTAACAGAAGAAGGAAACCATCCTCATGAGCCATTACGATAAATGACTTTATATATCCTGTACTTGGAAGCATATATCCATAGTAATAATCATAGTAATCTTCAATAGAGTACACATTGATTGAAGAACTCATACGGTATCTGAATAGATTAACCTTATCTGTCATGCCCTGCTTTTCAAAGAGTTCAACTGCATCAATAAGTGGCATGGTCTGCTTTACGATTGGAATATTCTGCTCAACCAGCTCATTCATTCGAACATTTACGTGCTCAACCAGATTGTCAGTTGCCTTAAAATTGCCCTTTACTGAACAGAAAATACCCTTTCCAATAGAGAACTCTACTTTGATTCTTCCATCAATCTTAGAACCCACTACATCGCTTACTGCCTTTACAAGCAGCATAGTTGCACTTCGCTCATAGGTCTTATGTCCTATGCTTTCCCTAAGAGTTATGAACTCTACAGTAGCATCCTTGCTTACTGACTTACTGAGCTCACGAATCTTACCATTTTCCTTAACAAGGGCTATTTCTCCCCTGTATTCTTTCTGATATTCATCGGCAATAGCTTCAAAGCTGGTACCGATTTCATATTCTTTTTCTACTCCATTAATTGTAATCTTTGCCATACATCTACCTCATTTGTGTGAGACAATCCCCATTACATGTCCCTTATAACCTCTGTTATCTGATCAAGTATCCTGTCAATCTCTGCCACTCTCGTGCTGTGATTCTCTCCTGCTGCCAGTCTTTCTCTGATTTCTCTCATCTTTACAGCCTCATGAGTAAGATACTCCTTTAATACCGGATGCTTCTTCTCTAACAGCTTTGGACCATATTCCTTTTGTATATCTGAAAGCTGAGTTTCAGCTCCAACCCAGGCGCATCTGATGATACTATAGTATTTGCCCTCATCAAATACCATCTCCTCATCCTGAATCTCAAAACCATTGTCCACAAGAAATCCTCTGACAAGAGGAATATCCGAATGTGGTGACAGCACCAGGCTTTTCATTTGTTTGAATTTGTCCGCTGAATCCACAATAATTCTCATGGTCAGACGTCCACCCATGCCTGCTATGACTGCTGCCTCAACCTCTCCCTTGGAAAGTCCTACAGCCCCATCGGAAAGTCTTGTACTTATACGATCCTGCAATCCATACTGCGCTATATGCTCCTTTGCTCTTAGCAGTGGCCCTTCATTGACATCCATAGCCAGCGCATATGGCGCCTTACGTTCATTAACCAGATATATGGATACAAATCCATGATCACATCCGATATCAGCCACGCTTAACCCCTCTGGCACCATATCTGCTATTGTTTTCATTCTTGTACTAAGTGTTACCATTTATTCAAGATAATCCTTAAGCTTGCGAGATCTTGATGGATGACGCAGCTTTCTAAGTGCTTTAGCTTCGATCTGACGTATACGCTCACGAGTTACATTGAATTCCTTACCTACCTCTTCAAGTGTACGTGCTCTTCCATCATCAAGACCAAATCTTAATCTGAGTACCTTCTGTTCTCTGTCTGTAAGTGTACTGAGAACCTCTAATAACTGTTCCTTTAACAGGGTAAATGCTGCTGCATCTGCTGGTACAGGAATATTATCATCTGGAATAAAATCACCAAGGTGGCTGTCTTCCTCTTCACCGATTGGTGTCTCAAGGGATACTGGCTCCTGGCTGATTTTAAGAATCTCTCTGACACGCTCTACTGGCATGTTCATCTCTTCTGCGATTTCTTCTGGGGTAGGTTCACGGCCTAACTCCTGAAGTAACTGTCTTGAAACTCTGATGAGTTTGTTGATAGTCTCTACCATATGTACAGGGATACGGATAGTTCTTGCCTGGTCAGCAATAGCTCTTGTAATAGCCTGTCTAATCCACCATGTAGCATATGTTGAGAACTTAAATCCTTTACGGTAATCGAACTTCTCAACTGCCTTAATAAGACCAAGGTTACCCTCCTGAATAAGGTCTAAGAAGAGCATGCCACGTCCCACATATCTCTTGGCAATGGATACAACCAGACGAAGGTTGGCCTCAGCCAGCTTCTTCTTGGCTTCCTCATCACCTGCTTCCATACGAAGGGCAAGTTCAATTTCCTCATCTGCGCTTAACAGTGGTACCTTACCAATCTCCTTAAGGTACATTCTTACAGGGTCTTCAATACTGATACCATCTGGTACTGACAAATCAATATTCTCAACGTCGATTTCATCCTCTTCTGTAAGGATAATCTCTTCATCATCAAGCAGATTGTCCATTGGGATATCATCAATATTGTCAATGTCATCTGGAATATCGATGTCATCAATCTTCATTACATCAATTCCTGATGCATCAAGAGTCTCAAGTACCTTTTCGAACTGTTCCTCATCAAGATTGAATTCGGCAAATGTGTCCTGTACTTCTGCGTACTCAACCACATTTTCCTTCTTCTTTGCAGTCTCGAGAAGAGCTTTCATCTTCTCCTCGAATTTTGGCTGTAATGCTTCGTCCATCTTCAAGTCTCCTTTTATCTTTACTCTAAATGAATTTTTATATTTTTTAATTCTTCGAGTTTTTTCTTCCCCTCTACTACCTGCGTTATCGCAGTCACATCTGAAGCTAACTTCGAAGAATAATAATCCAGACTGTTGGTCTTGACCTTAACTATGATATCGTGAAATGCTTTCTCCTTATCCAGGCCCGAATCCATCTCAATCGGTATTCCGTTAAGTCCTGTTAATTTGGTATTAAACAACAGTGCAACTTCCTTTTGCACCTCTTCATCCTCAAACATGGATATAAGTGATGCCGGCTCGAAATCTCCCTGCCTGATACCATCAAATAGTTTCTCTGCCACCTTGCGGTAGACATCCTCTGTAAAATCAGATACTCCTATATATTTATCTATCTTGTCAAGAAGCTCTGGCTCCTCGCTTATCCAGGTAATAAGAAGCCTCTGAGCCTTTCTTCGTCCTTCATCAGGATCTAATTTCTTCACTCCTGATTTTGGAGGCTCCACTGGTTTGGCTATACCAATACCTGCATATCCCACCACCATCTTACGCATGGCATCCACTGATATTGAGTACCTCTCGCAGATAGCATCTATATAATTGTTGCGCTCCACCTCATCAGCAAAATTACAGATCTTCTTGGCAATCTCCCGATGAAACTGTGTCTTCTCCTCCGGATCCTTAAGGTTGTAATCGCGCTCTAACACATCCACTTCAAAGAAGAAGCTGTTTTGTGCATTATCTATTCTTTCCTGTAATGCGTCCGCACCCAGATTCTTAACAAATTCATCAGGGTCCTTGTAAGGCTTCAGGTTAAGTACCTTGGCTGTCAGCCCTACTTCCCTTAGTATTCCTATAGCCCTTAAGGCTGCTTTGGTTCCAGCTCCATCACTGTCATAGCTAAGTATTACACTACTGCAGAATCTCTTGACTATACTGGCCTGACCTGAGGTAAATGCGGTTCCAAGAGAAGCAACTGCCTCTATAAATCCAGCCTGATGCATGGATATAACATCCATATAGCCTTCACACAATATCAGGTAATCCTTCTTGCTGGATCTTGCAAAGTTAAGTCCAAAAAGATTACGGCTTTTATCAAAAATGGGCGTCTCAGGACTGTTAAGGTATTTGGGTTCTCCCTCTCCCATAACTCGTCCACCAAAGCCTATTACTCTATGATTGGCATCCTGGATTGGAAACATTACCCTGTTCCAGAATTTGTCATGAGTGCCTCGCTTCTCATCGTGGGAAGCAAGTCCTGCTTTGACTATCAGTTCATCTGCATAGCCCTTACTCTTAAGATATTTGACCAGATCATCACTGTAAGGCAGGGAATAGCCCAGTCCAAATTTCTTCATAGTCTCGCTACTTAGCTGTCTCTCTGCAAAATACTTTAGTCCCAGCTTGCCATTGTCTCCTCTTAGCTGGTAATAAAAATACTTAGCTGCCTCTTTATTAATCTCGAGAAGTCTCGCCTTCTCGCTTACCTGCTTTTTTTGTTCCTCAGTCATCTCCAGTTCAGGCAGCTTGACTCCGGCTCTGTCAGCCAGCTTCTCTATTGCTTCCTGAAAGGTGTCATTTTCATACTTCATCAAAAAAGTATAGACATTACCACCTGCCCCGCATCCGAAGCAGTAGAACATCTGCTTATGACCTGATACACTAAAGGATCCTGTCTTCTCATTGTGAAATGGACAAAGTCCAAAATGAGTAGAGCCCTTCTTGGTAAGTCTGACGTACCCTGATATCACATCCACTATGTCATTTTTACTTCTAATCTCTTCTACTAGTTCATCTGGGTAGTACATATACTTCCTCATTAAGTTACATATGCAATGGCTATGCTTTCATATTTATCAGCCCTTACAAATGCCATGACTTAGGTATAAACAGTTCCTCATACTGTGATATAGCATAGCGGTCACTCATGGCCCCTACAAAATCACATACTATTCGCTCCTTGGCTTCTCCCTGATTGAGAAGTTCTAAAAGCTCTGATGGTAATAAATCTATATGATTCAGATAATATGTATAAAGTGTCTCCATAAGCATCTCTGCCTTGCCTTCTTCGGCCTTGGCTTCCGGATTCTTATAGACACGTTCAAACATGAATTTGCGCAGATCCTTCATGGCTTCTGCTACTGGCTCTGACTGACAGATATCATCCTTGCCAAAGCTGGTGGTAACTATATCATGAATAAAATGATCCAGTCTCTCACCTGTGGTGTAGCCTATTACTTCTCTGATGGACTTTGGTACATCCGCCTCAGTGAGTATGCCTCCTCTTATGGCATCATCCATATCATGATGTATATATGCTATCTTATCTGAAAGTCTGACTATCTTGCCCTCAAGAGTGGCTGGCTTACCACTGGTCTGGTGATTGAGAATACCATCTCTGACCTCCATGGTAAGATTTAGTCCCTGACCATTTTTCTCCAGTACATCCACAGTTCTTAAGGACTGCTCATGATGCTGAAAGCCCAGTGGACATATCTCATCAAGGGCTCTTTCCCCCGCATGTCCAAATGGTGTATGACCCAGATCATGACCAAGCGCTATGGCCTCTACCAGATCCTCATTGAGCTTAAGTGCCTTGGCAATGGTTCTGGCATTCTGGCTTACTTCAAGAGTATGGGTAAGTCTGGTTCTGTAATGATCTCCCTCGGGAGTCAGGAATACCTGTGTCTTATCCTTTAATCTTCTGAAAGATTTGCAATGCAGAATACGGTCTCTGTCTCGCTGAAAAACAGGTCTGATATCGCACTGTTCCTCATTTCTCAATCTTCCCTTAGAGTTCATACTTAGCGTCGCATATGGGCTAAGTGTAAGCTTCTCTCTGTTCTCTAATTCTTCTCTAATAGTCATAAGTATCTCCATCTTCAAACTATCCCACAAAAGTATTATTACACGCCGCCAGCCGATTTCCTTTTTTGAAAGTGATAAACAAAAAATAACAAATAATAAAATCTTTATTAACTCTTATTTTTTAGCCATTTTTAGCCTTGAAAGATATATTTTTAGTTTGTATAATGACTAGGTCGTCAATTTGTATAAATATAGGAAGTAATATTTATGCATTTTGTGATTGGTTTATGAAGAGGTTTTATTATGCAGTACACTTTGGGAATAGATATCGGTTCCACAACCGTTAAGATTGCCATACTTGATGAACAACATACTTTATTATTTGCAGATTATGAGAGACACTTCGCCAATATTCAGGAGACTCTTTCTGCTCTGCTTAAGAAGGCCTGCGATAAGCTGGGTGATATCACTGTTCACCCTATGATTACAGGTTCTGGCGGTCTTACCCTTGCCAACCACCTGGAGGTTCCATTTACCCAGGAGGTTATTGCGGTTTCCACATCACTTCAGGAGTTTGCACCCAAGACAGATGTAGCTATAGAGCTTGGTGGCGAGGATGCCAAGATTATCTACTTCGATAATGGTAATATTGAGCAGCGTATGAATGGTATCTGTGCCGGCGGTACAGGCTCATTTATCGATCAGATGGCAGCTCTCATTCAGACAGATGCTACTGGTCTTAATGAGTATGCCAAGAATTACCACTCTCTTTATACAATTGCCGCAAGATGCGGTGTATTTGCCAAGACTGATATTCAGCCTCTTATCAATGATGGAGCTACTCGTGAAGACTTATCTGCTTCTATATTTCAGGCCGTAGTTAATCAGACTATCTCTGGTCTTGCCTGTGGTAAGCCGATTCGTGGTCATGTTGCATTTTTAGGTGGCCCACTTCATTTCCTCTCCGAGCTTAAGGTTGCCTTTATCCGTACTCTTAAGTTAGACGACGAGCATATAATTGATGTTGACAATTCACATCTGTTTGCCGCTATGGGCTCTGCCCTCAATGCCAAAGAGGATTCCTCCTGCACACTCAGCTCCATGATTGATCGCCTCAATGGCGGTATCAAGATGGAATTCGAAGTTGAGCGTATGGATCCACTTTTCGCTTCACAAAAAGAATTTGACGAGTTTGAAGCACGTCATGCCAAGGCTCAGGTTAAGAAAGCTGATTTTGCCAGCTATAAGGGCAACTGCTATCTGGGTATCGATGCCGGTTCTACTACTACCAAAATCGCTGTAGTCAGTGAGGATGGCGACCTGCTTTACTCTTTCTATAACAATAACAATGGCAATCCTCTTCAGACTGCCATTGACGCTATTATTGACATATACAAGATGATGCCAAGGGATGCCCACATCGTCAGAGCATGCTCTACCGGTTATGGCGAGGCCCTTATGAAAGCAGCCTTTTTGTTAGATGATGGTGAGGTTGAGACTGTTGCACATTATTATGCTGCAGCCTTCTTTAAGCCTGACGTAGACTGTATCCTGGATATAGGCGGTCAGGATATGAAATGTATCAAGATCAAAAAGCAGACTGTAGACAGTGTACAGCTCAATGAGGCCTGCTCTTCTGGTTGCGGCTCATTTATCGAGAACTTTGCTGAGTCTCTTAACTATTCAGTTCAGGACTTTGCCAAGGAAGCTTTGTTTGCTCCTCATCCAATTGATCTGGGTACACGTTGTACAGTATTTATGAATTCCAAGGTTAAGCAGGCTCAGAAAGAAGGCGCAACTGTTGCTGATATTTCTGCTGGTCTTGCTTATTCAGTTATTAAAAATGCTCTCTTTAAGGTTATCAAGGTAAGTGATGCCAGCGAGCTTGGCCAGAACATAGTAGTTCAGGGTGGTACCTTCTATAACAATGCGGTACTTCGAAGCTTTGAAAAAACTGCCAACTGTGAAGCCATCAGACCAGATATTGCTGGTATTATGGGTGCCTTTGGAGCTGCTCTTATTGCAAGAGAACGCTTTGAAGAAGGCTATAGAACCTCTATGCTTGATCTTAAGGCAATTGAAGCCTTCACCTTTGAGACAAGCATGGCTAAGTGTAAGGGCTGTACCAACAACTGTCGTCTTACCATCAATCGTTTCCCTGGAGGTCGTCAGTATATCTCCGGAAATCGTTGCGAGCGTGGTCTTGGCAAAGAAAAAAATAAGAACAATATACCTAATCTGTTTGAATATAAACTGGATCGTTTCTTTGGTTATGAACCCCTGCCTGCTGAAAAAGCCAGCAGAGGTAGCGTTGGTATTCCAAGAGTTCTTAATATGTATGAAAACTATCCATTCTGGTATACCTTCTTTACAGAGCTGGGTTACAGAGTAATCCTCTCGCCTATTTCCAACAGAAAGATCTACGAGCTTGGTATTGAATCTATTCCTTCAGAGTCAGAATGCTATCCTGCAAAGCTTGCTCATGGACACATTATGTGGCTCATCAATCAGAAGGTTGATTTTATCTTCTACCCTGCTCTGTTCTACGAACGTAATGAGTTTGAGGAAGCCAACAATCATTACAACTGTCCGATTGTCACCTCTTACTCTGAGAATATCAAAAACAATGTTGAGGAAATTGGTCGTGGCGAAGTGAAGTTCATGAATCCTTTCCTCTCATTTACAAGCCCTGAAGTAATATCCAAAGAGCTTGTTAAGTCCTTCCCTGAGATTGCATCAACAGATGTATACAACGCAGTTAAGCAGGCATGGCTTGAACTTGACAATGCGCACAAGGATATTCAGAAGAAGGGCGAGGAAGTTGTAAAGCAGCTTACTGAGACCGGCGCAAGAGGAATAGTTCTTGCAGGTCGTCCATACCATCTTGATCCTGAGATCAATCATGGTATTCCTGAGCTTATAACCTCTTACAATATTGCTGTTCTTACTGAGGACAGTGTATCTCATCTGGCTAAACCTGAGCGTCCACTTATTGTATCTGACCAGTGGATGTATCATTCAAGACTTTATGCTGCAGCCAGCTTTGTAAGAACTACTGATAATATAGATCTGATTCAGCTCAATTCCTTTGGTTGTGGTCTTGATGCTGTTACTACAGACCAGGTCAATGACATCCTGTCCAATTCAGACAAGATTTATACCTGCTTAAAGATTGATGAGGTTAATAACCTGGGTGCAGCCAGAATCAGAGTCCGTTCTCTTATCTCTGCGCTTGATGTCAGAAAGAAACAGAACAAGCAGCGTACTATTCGTCCTGCTTCTATTGAAAAGGTTGAATTTACAAAACAGATGAGGGATGACAACTATACTATCATCGTTCCTCAGATGTCACCTATTCATTTTGATCTCATTGGCCCTGCTATGGCAAGCTGTGGTTACAATATCGTAGTACTGGATACCAACAGTCGGGCTTCTATTGATATGGGTCTTAAATATGTCAACAATGATGCCTGCTACCCTTCTCTTTTGGTAGTTGGACAGCTTATGGAGGCTCTCCTGTCAGGCAAATATGACCTTAACAAAACTGCTCTTGTTATCACCCAGACAGGTGGTGGCTGTAGAGCTACTAACTATATAGGATTTATCAGACGTGCGCTTAAGAAAGCTAATCTTGAACATATTCCAGTCATTTCCCTTAACCTGGGTGGAATCGAGACCAACTCTGGTTTTGATATCAATGCCAAGTTCTTACTTAAGGGTGCTGTGGCCGCAATAATGGGCGATGTATTCCAAAAGGTTGTATATCGTATGCGTCCTTATGAATTAGAGCCCGGAAGTGTTGATAAGCTCCACAGGGAATGGGTTGAGAGATGTGTAGAGTTCGTTACTCAGAAGTCAGTTAGTCTCCCTAAGATGTATAAGATGATCAAACAGATTATCAGAGACTTCGATAATATTCCTATAGATGAGACTCTTAAAAAGCCTCGTGTTGGTATTGTTGGTGAGATTCTTGTTAAATACTCTCCTGCCGGCAACAACCGACTGGTTGAACTTCTGGAGGCCGAAGGCGCTGAAGCGGTTGTCCCAGATCTTATGGGCTTCATGCTATACTGCTTCTATGATCAGGTATATAAGAGTGAACATTTCTCGACCAGCAAGAAAGCTGCTGCTGTAAGCAAGTTTGGTATATGGGCTATCGAGAGACTGCTTGGACCAGTAAACAGAGCTTATAGTAAGAGTAAGCATTTCGAGCCTACTGCTCCAATTGCTGAGCTTATCAAGTACGCTGAGGATTATGTATCTATCGGTAACCAGACCGGTGAAGGCTGGTTTCTGGTTGGTGAGATGATTGAGCTGATTCACAGTGGTGCACCTAACATCGTATGTACTCAGCCTTTTGGCTGTCTGCCTAACCACATCGTCGGTAAGGGTGTTATCAAGGAAATCAGACGTACTCATCCTGAATCCAATATTGTAGCCATAGACTATGATCCTGGTGCAAGTGAAGTTAACCAGCTCAACAGAATCAAACTGATGTTGTCTGCAGCTGTTAAGAAGATGAAATAAGAACATCAGCCAACCAATGGCACTAGCTTTTAAGCGACATTCTCAAAGCGAAGCCTGGTTTGCATATAAAAACAGGTACCTTTCGGTACCTGTTTTTATTATACCCATGACATACTCAATGCTTTGGCCCACAGATCTTTCTGGGCGTCTACCTGTTCGTTGAGCCAGTCAACTGCTTCATCTTTGCCCTCAGCTGTAAGCGCAAAGTGCTTGTACTGTTTTAGTTCTTCTGAAGTCTTAAGAAAATTATAGGGTTCTGGCCATATACAGGCCTCGATATCATCTCCCGCCTTTCTAAGAACATATCTCATGCCCTTATAGCTACCACTCATAGGTTCCTTCTTTATGAAATTAAGAGATATAGATGACTTTAGTATATATTCCATTATTATATGCCTCTTCTTTGCAGTTGTTATTTGGCATGTTTTGCAAGAACATCAATATACCATTTGCAGGCCTCTCTCAGATCCTCGTCTACAAAATCATTGGTAGTCTTTGTACAGGTTGGTACAAAGGATGCACTTGATTCGTCTCTGTTGGCGATGTTCCACATAATAAAACTTACATCATACTTGTCAGCAAGATCAATCCATGCCTGTGCCTGCTCGAAGTTATTGCTGAAGTTACCCGATGCATCACAGCAGCCAAATTCTGATATAAACAATGGTAGCCCCGCCTGTGCAGCTGCTTCAAATATAGCTCTGAGTTCCTCTCTATGTGAATCAGCATAAAAGTGAAGAACATACATAAGATTCTTGTCAATTCTAATAGGATTAGCTGCAGCCTGGTCTACTTTCTGTGACCATACTGGTGTTCCGACCAGAATTACAGCATATTCATCATGCTTTCTGATTACTGGTATTACTTCCTCTGCGTATGCCTTTACATCTTCCCATGTACAGTCTACATTTGGCTCATTGCATATCTCATAAATGACATTGCCATAAGCCTTATACTTTTCTGCCATCAGGTCAAAGAATTTGATTGCCTCATCCTTGTGCATAAGCGGATTAGAATCTGATAGTATATGCCAGTCAATTATTACATACAATCCAAGCTCTGTTGCTGCTTTAACACCTCTGTCCACAACCTCAATGAGCTTGAGCTTATTAGCTTCATCTCCTACACAGTATCCGTTCTCTTCTGCTGTGTACATAGCCAGTCTTACTACATCTACATGCCATTTCTCGCTCATAAATTCAAAGAATTCACGATTAACATATTCTGGATACCACGAAAGTGCATGTGTTGAATATCCGTGAAGTGCTACTACTTCGCCATTATGATCTACAAGTTTGCCCTTGTTATTTACATGTAATGCTCCATGTTTTTCGTATTTTGTCATATCATTCCTCCACTTGTTTAGCTCTAGTTTGATAATAATGATATATCCTTTTGCTTTCTCAACATATTATATCATATTCAGTTTTTGCTGACTCTATACCACTATAGTTTGTTTCATTATTTTTTTCATTTCATCAACAAACAATGGTGCCGCCTTTACAAGCAATTCTATATAATCCCTTCTATCGCATCATTCGTGCTTAGTTTTCTTCTCTAATAATAGAAAATAAATCGTCAAATTGTATTTTTGAGTTTACAATCTGAATAAAACGACTGTCAACATCAATTTTAGATACCATACCAGTTAACTTAAGATATTCATCTTTTTCAAAATAAACCACAGTTACTATATCCTGCTTTCTAATACTCCGTATCATTATATCCAGCTCTTCTTTTTGTTCTTCAGACAGGTCTTTTTTATCAACAACAATTCTTTCCTTTGCCCTCAGAGCTTCTTCATATCCCTTTAGTGCAGCGAAAGGCATGAACTGCTTTGCTCTGTCTGCTCTGCTCATTTTTGCTCTCATATATCATTACCTAAATATGCTATTCTTATGTATCCTATGATTGTGGTATATATTACTACTCATGCATGCTATTACTGTTCAAGTATGCATCTGTCTACTATTTATTTTTTATGCCCACCAATCTGCTCATTACGCTCAATAGTGGTTGCGCCCTGTTCAAGATTCATTCCCTTTAGAATCGCATTCTTGCCAAATTTATTCTTTAGATCTATTACCGCTTTTTGTATATTTCGTTCTTTTTCAAGTTCAACTGGATCAGTGAACAGATCATACTGAACATAGGCCTCATCTGCCAGATTATTAAAGGATATATTGATTCTCCTTACCAGACCATCTTTTCTAACTGTATTCATATACAGTTTCTCAATATATGGCAAGATGGTTCTGGATGAGCTTGTAAGATAATCAAGCTGGATACTGCCTCTGGAGCTCTCCATATCCATTCTGTTTTCGTAACCAATATACATGGATATAGACTTGGTCAGTAGATTCTTCTCCACCAGATCCAGACTAAGCAGATCTGCCATTTCCTTGACAATTAACAGTCCCTCATCCACGCTGTATGCTCTTGGAAGTACCTGTCCACTGCTAACAGAAGTACTATCTGGTCTGTAATTTTTGATATCAGCAATAGTTGTTGTTTCTCTTCCCCAGGCATGATCTATCAGTAGTTCAGCATCTATACCAAACAGTCTGTATAGAATATCTTCATTGCATTCTGCAACTTCCTTCATAGTGGTCATTCCGTACTTAGCCAGTCTGGCTGCAGTTCCAGGTCCTATTCTCCAGAAATCTGTAAGCGGCTTATGTCTCCACAATGTATCCCTATAGCTCTGCTCATCAAGAATACCTATATGATCATCTACATGCTTTGCAGCTATATCAAGCGCAACCTTAGCCAGATACATGTTACTACCTATTCCACAGGTGGCTGTAATACCAGTTTCATTGTATATATCCTGCATAATGCACATGCCCAGTTCCCTGGCTGTCATATTATACATAAGCAGGTAATCTGTCACATCCAAAAATGCTTCATCAATAGAATAAACATGAATATCATCCTTGGAGATATATTTGAGATATATACTGTAAATATCAGCAGAATAGTCAATATACAGTTGCATTCTGGGAACTGCAATCATGTAGTCTATTCCCGCAGGTATCTCAAAAACTCTGCAACGATTTCTTATTCCAAGCGCCTTCATAGCCGGTGTAATTGCAAGACATATTGTTTTCTCAGACCTTTCTGGGTCCGCAACTACAAGCCTGGTAGTCAGTGGATCAAGTCCTCTTTCCACACATTCCACAGAAGCATAGAAAGACTTAAGATCAATCACCATATATGTTTTTCCCATATGCTTTCCTCCTTCTGTAAAAGAAAAAGGTGAGCAGTCTGCTCACCTTTTACAATCCAATTCATTCAAATGATAACTATTCTTCCTCTGTTGCAGGAGCTTCCTCTACTGCCTCTTCCTGTGTAGGAGTTGGTATCTCAGCTGCCTTTGTAACAGATGTATCCTCTGCCTTCTTTGACTCTTTGTGGTAAATCCACTCTCTCTTCTCAACCATAGCTGCTGACTCAAGTGTCTCATCAGAAGAAACATCCTTGTGCCAATGGCTCTTGTAAATCTTTGTAATAATTACAATGATTGCAATGAGAATAGCTGCAAGAATAATTACAGAAATAATAACTTCAACTGCATAAAGTGTAGAGCCTGCTGCTGCAATTCCTGTATTAGCACTGATATCTGTATTATCAGAGTTAAGGAATGAGAACAGATTACAAACTCCAGCAACTCCACTAAGTAATCCAATCCACATCTTTGCTAAGATGTTAGCAGATGTTCTTGACTGTACAACAAGCATGATTGCAATAATAAGTGCAATGATTGGTCCAATGAACTTATTAGAGTTACCATACATGTAATTAACTGGTGCATTCTCATCAATCTGGCTGTTATCAGCAAGCTTGATAGCATTTGATACATATGCACGTACAAGTGAAAATGCAAAGAAGCAAATGCAAAGAACACAGATAACTGTTGAAAATAAGTCATATCTGTTTGCCTTTACAGGATCCTCAGTAATAAGCTTATTAGCTACAAATGCTACATATGCATATACTGGAAGGAAAACCGCACATGCTGCAACTGGCATAACGCCGTATGACTGATTTTTCTTCTTATAGAAATCGTTAATATCAATTACTGCAAGTAATGCAGCAAAACCAACTATCATAAGTGTGTGTAACCAGTTCTTTCCTTCTGGAGAATTACCAAATGGAAGATACCAGCAAATAACGCACACAACTACGTGTGCCACAATTGATATAGGTAACTGCTGAATAAATAATCTCATTGCAACAAATGCAGCAAGTACAACAGCTGAAACAATTGCGTATGGCCATGAGAATCCATTCTCACGAACCAGTGTTGTGATTCCCAGTGAAACGCTGAGAGCCAACAGATAAATCATAATACAGTTTGAAACATCAAATATTATCTTATATCTTCTACTAATCATTTTCCACTACCCACTTTACAATCTTATCTTTATCATCCTCATATGGAGTGATATCAACATCTTTAAATTCAGGAATAACAAGCTTAACTGAATGACCCTTGTCTGTGAACTCTGTAAGAGCCTTAACGAAGTCTGTCTTTCTGTTATTTGAAATAACGATGAATTCTGTATTGCCATCATCAATCTTCTCAGCAGCTGCTAAGATATGCTTGAAAGCTCTAGGAACCTTTGTTACATCAATTCTTGCAATTGTCTTCTCTAAAGAAGCCTTGTCATCTGTATCTGATACAGCATCGAGTCTGCACTCTTCGCCTGTAATCATATCGATACCATTTGTAAAGAACTGTACTGGAATCTCATCCTTGTAGCAACGACCTACAAAGTAATCAGCAATTCTAAGTCCGTCTTCAACAAGTTCATCTGCTCTTGACATTGAATTAAGTTCTGCATTAAGAAGGATTACGCATTTCTTCTCTTCCTCTTTCTTAATTGCTGTCATAATCTTGTCAATATTCTCTGGAACACTTACACCAGATATTGGTCTTGGAAGAACATACATAAGTCTAGGAGTCTTTAATGTCATTCTTCTTGCCTTTGAGATGAAGAAGTCCATACCAAATACGTCGATTGTAGCTAACTGGTAGCATCCTCTCTTAAGACACTTAAATGGGTATGATCTGGTTACTTTCTGATATGGTAATACAGAAAAGTAATCACTTCTGTAAATCTGATCAGTTACTGCTGAACTCTTCTTTACTTCCGCAAACTTAAATGTCTTTGGAAGAGCAAATCTGATCTGAAGAATAGAAATAGGCAATACCTTATCATTAGAAATCTTCTCAATAAGATTATTGTCTTCGCCCTCTCTTACCGCATCATTCTCGAATTCTACGGAAATGTTAAGGCCTTTGTGCCAAAATCTCTTGTAAACTATGCTTACTGCAAAGTAAAGAATAATTCCGACCAAGAGTACAATCAATAATTTCATCCTTTTAAACCCTCACTTTTAAAAATAGTATCGGCTCAAAAAACTATACCGATAAAAGTATATCACACTTTTTTTTAATTGTGTATACAATAGCGCTATTTTATACAAATAAATTCTTATGTATTTACCAGTTTCAGACGACTTTCCAGCTCGTCTATCTTCATCTTTCTAAATTCGAAGGAACCTATCTCTTTTACATATACTGTTGAGATGCTGTCAGCACCAGCCTTTTTATCATGAAGTATTGCATTTACTGCAGTTTTCTCATCCACACTACAGCTGCATGGCATATTGAGTTTGTTAAGAACCTTCTCAATTCTTGCTCTTACTTCATCATCACACATACAAAGCATACCTAATGCTACGCTTTCCCCATGATAGAGAGCTCCATTGGACGCAATCTCTATTCCATGTCCTATGGTATGTCCAAAATTAAGAACCTTTCTTAATCCACTTTCCTTCTCATCTTCCTCTACCACTTTCGCCTTTGTGCTTATGGCATCAGCAATGATTGGAGTGAAATCACTGATTTCATCCTGTGCTTCCAGCTTTTCAAAGGTTGAAGCATCAAAGGTAATAGCCATCTTGATTGCCTCTGCTATACCATTGGATATCATTCTTGGAGAAAGTGTCTTTAAAACATCCGGATCTATAAGAACTTTTTTAGGCTGATAAAAAGCACCCACAATATTCTTAACACCGCCAAAGTTAATGGCAGTCTTTCCACCTACAGATGAATCAACCTGTGATAATACTGTAGTTGGAATATTATAAAAATCAATGCCTCTCATATATGCAGATGCTACAAATCCTGCGAGATCTCCTACTACTCCACCGCCTACTGCTACTACACAGTCTCCTCTGGTAAAGTTGTTATCAAGCATTATCTGCTGCAGCTTAGCAAAACTTTCCAGGCTCTTATGATCCTCACCTGGTTCTATACAGCCGATTATTCCCTCTTTACAATGCGACTTAACCTCTTCACTGTACTGAGCAGGAACCCCTGAATCTGTCACAATAAGAACCTTTCTATTAAGATTAAGTTCCTCTGCGCATCTCTTCAATATACCCTGTTCAATAATAATGTCATAGCTTTCAGCCAGATTAACAGTAATAACCATATTCCTCTCCTACTTGCCTATAATATTGCCCTGATATTTCTTTGATATTCCCATCACTTCGATAAGATAATCCTTGTAATAGTCTTTAAGCTCTTCATTCTCAATATATACGCTGTTCTTTTCGATGAGCTGCTGTTCTCTTGCAGCATCGAATATCTGCATATTATTTGCCATCTTATATTCAGCGATTGCCTTAGAGCAGTCCATTCTCTGTTCAAAAAGCTTTGCCATTTCCTTATCAATCAGCTCTATTTGGGCGCGAGCCTCATTAATATCCATTCCCATTCTATCTGTTTCCTATCTTGTTCATGTCGTATGGTGTAGCCTGATACACATAGTAATTCAGCCAGTTTGTGTAGAGTGTATTGGCATGTGCTCTCCACAAAAGGTTAGGCTTATTATTTGGATCATTGTCCGGATAATAATTCTCTGGGACCTGAATATCCAGTCCCTTGGCAACATCTCTGTTGTACTCATTTTCAAGAGTTCGTCTGTCATACTCAAAATGCCCCTGAACAAATACCTGGCGACCACCCTCTGCTATGCACAGGCATACTCCGGCCTCTTTGGATTCAGCAAGAACTGTAAGCTTGTCACAAGCATAAATATCTTCTTTGGATACTTCAGTATATCTGCTGTGTGGTACCCAGAATTCATCGTCAAAACCTCTGACAAGAGGAATTCTTCTATTTAGGACAGTATGCTTATATATGCCAAAAAGCTTTCTGCCTATTTCTCTTTTTTTCAGCCCATAGTGATAATAAAGTGCAGCCTGTGCTCCCCAGCATATATGGAAGGTACTGGTAACATTGGTCTTGGTCCACTCCATAATTTCACAGAGCTCATCCCAGTAATCCACTTCTTCAAAGTCCATCTGTTCCAATGGTGCACCGGTAATAATCATACCGTCAAATTTTCTGTCTTTGATCTCATCAAAATTAACATAGAATTTGTTAAGATGAGTAGCAGAAGTATGAGTTGAATTATGGCTGGAAATCTTTACAAATGTCACGTCCACCTGAAGAGGTGTATTTGACATGGATCTGATAAGATGCCACTCAGTGTCCTCCTTTACAGGCATAAGATTAAGTATTGCAATCTGCAAAGGACGAATGTCCTGATGTGCCGCCTGATCCTCATCCATAATAAATATATTTTCTGCTTCAAGAATCTCCTTTACAGGGAGATCGCTTTGTACTTTTACAGGCATATCTTGCCTCCTACAATTCTACTCTTTTATAAAAATGCACATTTATCGTCGCAAAATAAATCTTCAATTTCAAGCCACAATTATCGTACTAAAGAAGCTTTTTTCTAGCACAAAACATTTTACTAGAAAAGCCTTCTTTTTGCTAGCACTTTTATTGTTCAACTTTCTTGTTTTATTGATACACCAAAAACCAGCGTTAGTTGATCATTTCTAACAGTTCTGCTTCTGATATAATCTTTATTCCAAGTTCCTGGGCCTTTGTCAGCTTAGAGCCTGCGGCTTCTCCTGCTACAAGAAGATCGGTTTTCTTACTTACAGAGCCTGTATTCTTACCACCATGTTTCTCTATAAGATCTGCCACCTCTTTTCTTCCAAGTGTAGGCAGAGTTCCTGTTACTACAATGGTCAGTCCGCTAAGCCTATCTGTTGAACCTTCTTCTTTGATAGTGTTCATATTAAGACCTTGAGCCTTTAATTCTTCTATCATCTTAATATTATCTTCATCATTAAAGAAATCATGAATGCACCCAGCTGTTACTGAGCCTATATCATCAATACTTTCAAGCTCAGCAACCTCAGCCTTCATCAGATCCTCAATACAGTCATATTTCTTCATAAGACCCTTGGCTGTAGTCTTTCCAACATTTCTTATAGCCAGTCCGGTAAGGAGTTTGTAGGCATCATTGGTCTTGGATTCCTCAATTGCCTCCAGAATCTTGTCAGTATTCTTATCCTTGCCCATTATTCCTTTTTCCACCAGCTCATCACGGAAATTCTTAAGCTTATAGATATCTGAAAAATCATGAATATACTGCTGTTCTACCAGCTGTTCCACATAGGTCTCACCAAAGTTTTTGATATCCATGGCATCCTTGCCTGCAAAATAGGCAATAGTTCTCTTTAACTGGGCAGGACAGCTTGGATTGGTGCAGTAGATATCGCAGGTTTCTTCCTCCTTGGTAAGGCTGTGACCACATACTGGGCAGACTACTGGTGGCTGATACTCAGTTGCAGCTGCTTCTGTAACCCTGACTATTGCAGGAATAATCTCTCCCTGCTTTCTACAGATTGCTTTACAGCCTTCTGATATATTCATAGTCCTGATAAAGTCCGCATTGTGAAGTGTCGCGCGGCTTACACTGGTACCGCAAAGTCTGACTGGTTCCTTGAATCTGGCTCTGAAGGTCATCTTACCTGTTCTTCCAACAGCGAGCTCTATCTCTTCTATCTCTACTTCTTTCTCCTCTGGTGGATACTTGTAAGCAATGTGTCCTGCTGAATACTTGCTGGAGCCTGCAAAGGCTTCTCTGTATTCTATCTGTTCTATCTTAATAACGGCTCCATCGATATCATGTTCAAGTTCTCCTCGACTTTCTCCAATCTCATCAATGCTAGCCAGTATCTCTTCTTCAGTCTTGCATAGTCTGTGTGGAACAACTGCCACTCCAGCCTTCTGCAGCATCTCAAGTCCTTCAGTATGCTTCTGCATCAGCATCTCACTTCCGCCCTTGGCATCCTGAACATTGAATACATACATGCGTAGTCCACGCTCTTTGGTAATATTACTGTCAAGCTGTCTTAGTGTTCCCGCTGCAAGATTTCTTGGATTTGCCGCAGTTTTTTTACCAAGTAATTCCTGCTTTTCATTAAATCTGTCAAAATCCTCGTGGGACATATATACCTCTCCACGAAGTTCAACATAACCTGGGAGATCAATACTTTTTAGTACATCAGGTATTACAAGTGCATTGAGAGTAACATCCTCTCCCACCAGGCCATCTCCTCTGGTCTCAGCTAAGGTTAATTTGCCATCATTGTATCTTAAGGACATGGACAGTCCGTCTATCTTCTGCTCTACTGAAAAGTCAGCATCCGGGTAAACTGCTCTTACCGTTCTTACCCATTCGATTACATCTTCTTTGCTGAATACATCCTGGATACTAAGCATAGGTACATTATGCGTAACTGTTACACCAGCCTCACGCTTAGTTGTTCCACCAATCTTCTGTGTAGGTGAATTAGCATTTATCCAGTCAGGATGTTCTTTTTCTGCTTCCTTTAGCCGGAGCATAAGCTGGTCATATTCAAAGTCAGATATCTCCGGAGCATCCTCGTTGTAATATCTGTTCATATGGTAATCTATCTGCTCACACAGCTTCAGGTATTCCTCTTTTAACATCAGTTTTTCCTCTTCCAGCATCTATTCATCTACAATAGCGTACAGTTCTTCCAGTTCTTCACCCGCAATTCTTCTAAAAGTTCCCGGACGAAGCTTGCCAAGTTCAATATTGGCCACACGGGTTCTTTGCAGTGCATTTACCTTGTATCCAAGTTCAGCGCACATACGTCTAATCTGGCGATTAAGTCCCTGTGTAATAATTATTCTAAATGTGTAAGGTCCAATTATCTCGACTCTGCAGGGCTTAGTCTTTCTGTTTAACTCGCTTAAAAATACTCCTGCTTCCATCTTATCCTTAAAATCACTCTTAAGTTCCGTAGTAACCTTAACATAGTATTCTTTTTCATGTTCATTGCTTCCACGCATCAGTCTGTTAATCAGCTCACCATCATTGGTCATTAGAAGAAGCCCTTCTGTCTCCTTATCCAGTCTGCCTGCATATGTAACTCTGATTGGATAATCAAAAGCATCCTTAAGTGTCTTTTCTGCAAATCTGTCTTTTTCTGTACAGGTGATGCCAAGCGGCTTGTAATATGCCAGTACCACCTTATCATTCTTGCTTGAAAGAGTCTTGCCCTGGCATACAACTACATCACCATCTGAAACTTTTACTCCCATTCCAGCAACTTTGCCATTAACAGTTACCTTGCCAGCTTCAATCAGCTTATCTGCTTCTCGTCTGGAACACACTCCACACTCTGCTATATATTTGTTTAATCTTGTAGTTTCCATTTTATCTTTCCCATACTTCTATTAATCTTTAATATGACTGGCCATCTGCTCAATCATCAGATGTTTTCATCCTGAGGCAGTTTCCTAAAGAAACTAATTGTAAATGGAATACAAATTGCCGCACTCAGCACATCAGCTATTGCCTGTGAAATCTGTACGCCTGTAATTCCAAACATTAAATTAAATAGCAAAAGAATTGGAATATAACACAATCCACTTCTTAACACAGATAAAAATGTTGCATTGGCTTTATAGCCAATACTCTGAAACATCATGTTATTGCAAACCGCAAATGGAACCGTCAAAAGACCTATACACTGTGTTCTAAGTGCCAGAATTCCAACTTCTATTACTGCAGGATCATCTCTGAAAAATCCTATTGCTCTTCCTGATACAGCAAATACACACACCGAAAAGATACCCAGAAGAACTGATGCAAATCCCCAGGTGAAAAAGAATCCTCTCTTCACTCTCGAATATTTCTTAGCCCCATAATTGTATCCCGCTACCGGCTGGAATCCCTGTCCGATTCCAAGTCCCACGCTGAAAATAAACATACATATTCTGCTGACAATACTCATTGCTGCGATTGCCGCATCTCCATATACTCCAGCCGTATTGTTCAGTATCATAGTTGATATGCTTCCAAGTCCCTGCCTTGCAAGAGAAGGAAATCCTGTTGCAACAATCTCACCTACAGTATTTCTGGTAAAGGACGCATTTTTAAGCACAAAGTCGCATTGAGTCTTCTTTCTTAGAAACATCGACAAAAGAATTCCCCATGAAATAAACTGAGAAACCGCTGTGGCAATTCCTGCTCCAAGTATTCCCATGCCAAATCCCTTCATAAGAATAGCATCAAGAAGAATATTTAGTATATTTCCTGAAGTTAATCCAATCATCGAAAAGAATGCTCTTCCCTCGTATCTGAGGATATTATTCATAACACAGCTCGATACCATAGCAGGAGCAGCTATAAGAATACATGTAGCGTATGTACGAGCATATGGCAGAATCGTATCTGTACTCCCCATCAGCTTCATTAAGGGATTAATAAAAATCAATCCAGAAACTAATATGATACAGCCAATGAAAAAGGCTGAATAAAAACTTGTAGCAGAATATTTTCTCGCCTCTTCAATATTCTTTGCTCCAAGATTCCTGCTGATAATACTACCCGCGCCATGACCAAACATAAATCCAAAAGCCTGAAGAATTGCCATTAAACTAAATACAATACCAATCGCACCGCTGGCAGAAGTGTTGATCTGACCTACAAAGTACGAATCTGCCATATTGTAGATGCTTGTAACCAGCATACTTACAGTAGTAGGAAGGCCCAGCTTAATAATCAGGCTTTCTACCGGCTGTTTTGTCATCATATCATATTGTGTATCGTATTTAGTGCGTGCCATATTTTATGCTCTTGATTCATGACAGGTGAAATAAATCACCTGATATTCCTTAGATATTTCTTCTATAAAATCTTTAACCTGTGCCAGTTTCTCTGTATCAAGATTGACAAATGGATCATCCAGAACAATCCATGGTTTTTCATCCTTGTACATAACATCAATGAGTGCCATACGAAGGGATATATCCACCAGGTCCTTATAGCCCTGGGAAAGACTGTTCTTACTTCTTCTGTGTCCCATCTCCTGTCTGGAAATGTTAATATCTGCATCCAGTTCATATTTGTCCAGATACTGAGTGGTTATATAACTGTAGTACTTGGTAAATGCATCCTCTATAGGATCCATATATCTTGCCGAAAGCTGTTCCTTGGCCTTCTCGAGATATCCCATAGTCTTGGATATTATATCATATTTATGCTCACATTCTTCAAGTTTATCATCTATAACCAAAAGATTAGCTCTTGTCTCTTCCAGTTCTTTTTTCTGTTCGAATAAGGCATCCAGTTCATCCTTCCTTTCATCCAGAACTTCTCTTAACTGGTTAGTAGCATTATCTGTCTGCTCTCTGTCTGCTTTAATATCTTCTATTGGTCTTACGCTACTGATTTCTTCCTCAGTAAAGTTCTTTTCGATATTATAATCAGCCTTTCTGTCCATGAGTTCTTCAAGCTTGGATGTAAGTTCCTTTAAGTCATCCAGATTGTGTCTTGCATCAAATATAGTATCTGTCCAGTCCTTAGAGGCGGTGATTCCTGTCTCAAAAAACCATCCTCTTATCTGCTCCTCAAGTTTCTCATAGTCAGCCTTCTGTTTCTCATAGTCAGCCATAAGCTCTGTATTCTTTGACATCTCAGACAGTCTGCTCTGAAGCTTAAGCATATTATTCTCCAGAAGTTCATCATCAGCCAGCTGGTATTTATCACAGAAAGACTTTATCTGCTCATCATAATGTGCGTACTTATCCTTATGCGTAGCTATTAATTCTGCTATTCTCTCAAGGTCTTTATCTGCTTCTGAAAAGTCCGGTTGTGGTCTGATTGCAACCTTTGTTATCTGTTCCTTAGCCTTGGCCTCTTTGGATTTTCTAGAAAGGCTGGCTACTATAATCACTATTAGACCAATCAGTACTCCCAGTATTCCCAATGGACCGACAGCCAAAAGTGCCACAAGCGAAATCAGAGCGATAATAATTCCGACAATCACCGACATGCGCCATGAAGACTTTACAGATTCCTGTACGGCTTTCAGTGCCTGTTCATAATCATCCTCAGCCTTCTGCTGATCTCGTCTCCACTCTCTCAGTTCCATATCCTTTTTCATATCCAGCATATCCTTGCTATGACTGTACTGAGACTGTGCCTCTCTGATTCTGTCATCACATTCTTCACGCTTTCTTATGCTGGTCATCAGTGAGTCCATCACTTCTCTGGCTGGCAAATCCCCTGTCTGTAAGTCTTGGCTTACACCATGCAGCTGATTAGCTGTCTGTTCAGTTCTGCTCTTTAGCTCATGTGCCTTCTTAACAGCTTCTGTTATCTCATTTATCTCTTCTTTATCAGGAATACGCTTTCCAAAGAATTCCTTAATCTTCTTAAGTTGTGCTTCAGTTTTGTCAATCTCTTCACAAAGCTGTTTAAGGTTGTTTTCCTTTTCCCTATAGGCATCAAGCATTCCTGCCAACTCGTATTCTTTATTAAGGCTTAATAATCTTCTTTTATAGTTTTCAAGTTCTGCAGACATGGCTTCGATAGTATTCTCATGCTGCTCTATATCTGCTTCAACCACATCTGTTCTATTAAGCTCTGCAACATACTGTGCCCTGGTTGCATTAAGAAGATTAATCTCTCCCTTTTTATTGCCTGATTTAAGAGCATAGCTTGATGTCTTCAGCTTATTCATAACAACCTCATAGTTGTTGACATCATCAGTGGCCTCTGTAAGATTACCTATCTTGGCTGTAATACTATCCTCGATATTGTCCTTGTCATTTCTGACCTCAATGTTACCCTGGCCAATAAATAACGATCTGATATAAGCATCCTTATTTATTCCAAAAATCTGCTCTCCGAGAGTATTAAGGTCATAATCACTGACCTCTTTTCTTGTAGTTATGTCAACCAATTTACTTTCATCGTCCGCAACTTTGCTTCCAAAGGTTCTGTCCAGTCTGTATGATTTACCGCCTACTTCAAAGCTGATGGATCCACCATATGTACCATTATTCCATGGCTTGTATCTGTAACGTTCTCGCTCTTCCAGTTTCTTCTTGCTCTCGTCCTCAAATCCAAAAAACATTACTCTTATGAAGGAGGCAAGGGTAGACTTTCCCCATCCATTTTCCTCAATGATAATATATGGATTCTCACTAAAGTTAATATGAAAATCCTCAAGTGTACCATAGTTGTCTATATCTATATTCAGTATCTTCATACGCTTTCTCCCGCAAGTGCCATAAGGCCAGTTCTGATTATCTCTGATTTGTCAGACTCCTGTAGACTGTCATCTGCCATAACCATCTTGATAAATTCTCCCTTAAGGGATATGTCATTAACATACTTGGAATAATCAATTTTTAAACGTGTTTTATCTTTAAGCTTTAGACAGAAATAATTGTCTTTAAGTTCCTGATAGATAATGTCAACACTGTACTCAGCATCTTCATTAAGTTCTCCACCAAGCATCACTTCAAGCATATCATCCGCCTTAACACCATTGGCCTTGGCAAGCTCTGATATCACATTGATGCAGGAAATAGTATCCTTACACTCGGATAAATCCGCCTCAAGATAAAATGCATTTCTGCTGCCCCATGGCACAAATGTTCTGTCTATAGTTTTGTCATGGATATCCAGCACTACCACACCATGCTCATCACATTCATCAAAGCCTCTGCTCTCCAGGCATCCTGGATAACAGTAGCGTCCTCTTTCATCAAGGCTTTCGCAGACATATCGATGCACATGCCCCATAGCAAGATAATCAATGCCTTTATGCTTAAGTGCAGCAAGGCTGATTCCCTCACTTCCACAGTTATCATAAATCTGCCCATGCATAACAACTATATTGAGAGCCTTCTCATCCAAGCTCAGACTATCAGCTATGCCACAGGTTGTCTCAGAAGCAATACCTGTGATAACAAGGTTTTGACTTTCGTCCAAAACATAGCTTGTCCAGCTGTCAGCAAAGGTCTTAAAATTCTTCAGTTCCTCCACATCCTTCATCATGTACTGTTCATCATGATTACCGTTCAAATAGTAAAAATCAATCTCAGGATTATTCTCAACACACTGTCTGACCATCGAAACAGTACTTCTGGATATGGTGGCTGTATCAAACAAATCTCCAGCTATAATAATCGCATCGATATCATGAGTTCTGGCATAATCAACCATCTTTTTAAAGCTTGATACCAGCTCTGCTCTTCTTATTCTGCTCTTATCCTGATCGAGATTGCTGCTAAGTCTTGAGTCCAAATGAACATCTGCACAATGCAAAATCCTCATATCAACTTCCTCCTGTAAAATAGTTAATACTATTAGAACATATCTATTGTACAACTAATGGTACAAATAGTAATGTAATCGCGTAAAAATGACATAAAAAAACGCATAAAAAAACCATGATTTTCTTTATAAGAAGATATCATGGTTTATTTATACCATTATAACAGATTTTTATCTTTTTATAACAGGCTCTCTCCATCTCCCATTACTGTAATATCTACAGCTGTAGCATCTTCAATATGGAAGCACATCATCTTATTACCTGTCTCATCATTGTAGATATTGCGAAGATGTGGAGCTCCATCAAGCATAGCCTCTGCATATTTTGCATCTGTCTCAAAAACTGCTTTACCTGTGTATCTCATCCAGTGACCATCCTGCTTGCAGGCAACTATCTCAACATTAGGATTGGCAATCATCTGTCTATATACATTCTTAAAATCGCCTACACCAAATATTACTTTGTCATCCATTTCCATATGTGCTCCAAGTGGTCTAAGCTTTGGCTTGTCTCCGTCAACTGTTGCCATAAAAAATACACCTGCTGCACTTAAATAATCGTTAATCTTACTCATACTTTAATACCTCTCTTTATTCTTGGGATTTTTACACTCATATCCACCCCAAATATAAGTTTAATCATCCAGATAAATAAAAGCAATACAAGAATAGGAATTATGCATGAAGTAACAATCATTACTGCCAGTGCTTCTATAAAATGAGTAAGCAAACCAGATACATAATCCCTTGCCTGCCCAATTGAATCTGTCAGCCACTGAACTAACTGATTGTATTCAGTAGAATCAGTATTCTCGATAGCTACGTCCTTGGCTGATTCAATTGTTTCATCAATATTGCTCTCATAACTTTCATAGATCAAATCTGACACAAGAATGCTTGTTGGCACCATAAGAACTATTACTGCTGCCCCAACAGCAATTTTTCCTGCCATAATTGAAAATGCATCTTTTTTTGCAAGTACACCAATTCCAAGTAGTAAGCAGGCAATCGGAATAAGAAATTTGAAAGCAATAAATCCAGTTACAGTAATAAGATACTTTTCAAGATATAATGCGCTTAATACTATCAGGAAATATTTTGCAAGCTCAGCTATCTCCTGTGCAATCGGAGTACACTGATCATCTGGCAAAAATGAGATGGCTGCAGATGTTGCTGTTGCCCCTGCTGTCAGCTCCATTACAGTTGTAATCTTTTCATCTATTTCACTTATACTGTGAGTATGATTGGCCGGGTCAGTAGCCCAGTCAGCAAGCTTCGACATTGATAATACTGCAACTAATATTAATGCTAAAACGAATAAAACTTTTCTACGTGTATTCATATTTTATCCTCACTCTGGTTTTAAATGAATTATTTCTTTTACTCATTTTTTAAGGTTCATTTAACACTATCCAGATACATAATTAATCATTTAAATACTATTTCGTAGTCTTCTCCCACAAGGCTTGTAACAAAGTTAGCGATTACTTCCTTTGCATTTTCATCAGCCCTGTCAAGAACACCTCTGTCTATTGCTCTGCTTTGGGCTGCATTCTCAAGTTCCAGAAGCGATTTGTTGAAATCTTCCATTGTAAGCTCATTGCCCCAGCCTTCTTTTTCTTCATAGGCTTTAAAGCTATTCTTATCAATTACGACACTCTGTACTTCAGCTTTTGGAATAGATATTGTAATAACTTTGTTGTCTTCATCCTTGTCCACAGACAGTTTTTCAAAATTAACACCTGCGTAAAGCTCACCGTCATAACTGTAAAGGAAATTAGATTTGCTTGTGATGAATTTGAAGAGTGATTTTGTCTTCTCATAGGATTCAACCATTGTAAAATAGTACTCTTCAGTTATAAGAAATCCCATATCGTTAAGGCCTTCTGCTATTGTTTCAGAGCTAATAACCTTTTCAACCTCAACAAACTTCTCAACTTCTTTTTCTACAACCACCTGCGTAACCAGCGGCGTAGGTCTGACCACTTCTGTTGTGTCATTTTTCTTCTTATCAGTTGATCCAAACAGCATTCCAGTCAACAACCAGAGGATGGCGATAATCATTACAGCACACAGAATCACATATGCAATTTTCTTATTCTTTTCCATATCTGTTTTCATACATAACCTCCTACCTAAACAGAGTTTTTCATACTCCTATTATATGATAATTTTAAATCCACTTTTACCCTGTTTAGTGCAGAAATAAGCATATATAAATTGCTTTTTTAATCTATAAACATATACAAAAAAGAACCGACAAACGTCGATTCTTTTAAGAAGAGTTTTCTCTTATTACTTTCATTATCAGGATTAATCTACAGTATATAAAATCTGTATCTGAATCCTCTTGTTCTTATCTCATTTTTTAATAATTCATAATCATGTTCCATAAGTGTAACATCGTCATCACTGCATTCATAATCAGAATATATTAGTTTCTCATACAGTTTAAGAAATGACAGTGATAACATGGCATCATGCGTGTTTCTCTGGTCTGTTACTTCTTCTGAATGACTCTCTATATCAGCTACTACTCTTCCTCTAAACTCCTCGATAGTTTCTTTTGCAGATATTGGATATCCCAAAAGTTTTAGTATTCTAAGGTTTCTTTGAATTAAGAATCTAACCTTCTCTTCGAGGTTCATCTTTCGATACTTGTGTTTCGTTACAAGCTGATTGATAAAAAGATACGCTGCTCCAAAAAACACTGCTAAAAATACTGGTATAACAATATAGCTTATATGTATTTCTTTCTTAACTTCTTGTTGAGGTATCTCGTCAAGTGGCGCTGTTTCACTTGTTTCTGTTTCTGCGGCATGTGGTATATACCCCATTTGTCCGGAGGCATCTACCTTCGAGCCAACATTCCAGCCCTTGGATACCGAATACCCCGGAGTTGCTTCAAAGGTCACCCATCCAAAGTTATCAAAATAGACCTCTGCCCAGGAATGCGCATATTTTTCTGTTACCAGAACTTCATTGGTCTTGCTGTTTTTCTTTACATAGTAGCCCTGCACGTATCTTGCCGGATATCCGCATGCACGTGCCAGAAGTGTCATTGCTGTTGCATAATGAACACAGTAACCAGTACGTGATTCTAATATAAAGTAATCCAGATACTGACTGGCATTAGTCACCTTAGTTGGAATCACTCCAGGATGTGTATTATAGTCCATAGTCTGCAGATAATCAGACAGTGCCTTTAGTCGTTCATAATCGCCTTCAATACCCGCAGTTACTTCATCAATAACAGCCTGCAATTCAGGAGAAATGCCTTCATACGCTCCATCTTTTTGCTGTATTGCAGTTAAGTACTTTTGATATATAGCATTTCTATAAGCCTGATAATTCTCATAAGAACAGTCTTCCTTGTCAGATACTGCTGCCTTTCTTATGATTGAATTCCACTCTTCCTCTTCAATAGCTTGTGCTGAATCAATCAGTGCTATCAGTTCTTCATTGGCAAAGTTCAGTCTGTAGTAAGATAAAGAATATAAATCTCCATATCTGATTCTTGAATTAGTAACTACGTTTTCTTCTGTTTCCTTATATTTTGGAATGACAGTTTTAGGAGTGTCCAGGTTCGACTTTATTGGCAAAAATACATGCCTGGTATTGAACAGTCTGCTCTCCACCTCAATGGTGTCTTCAGCAATATATTCACGTTCATAACCCTGATTATATTTTGCTATGGCAGCACGCGTTTCAAGCAAATCAAACTGACGATAGTTATCCTCACCTTTAAGTTCTGTTTCCCATCCATTTGCGACAAACTTCTCAAAAGTAATTCCTCCCATATACAGACGGTCAAATGACCTGTCATCAGTATATATAAGCATTACCTCTTTGCCATCTCCATTGCTGGCTACAGCCCCAGCTACAGTTGCATCCTCTGTAAATCCCGTATATTTATATTCATCATTCCTATTTGCAAGATATCCCGTAATACGCTTGTATTCGGTCACAGTCATTTTCCATATATTCTTGGCAAGTCTCCAGTCAAAAGGATCGTCTGGAGCAGGTAGCAAACACCCCAATATGAATATCAGCAAAATAACTGGTGTAATAAGTGCAATATGTGATTTAAGATCAGTGTATCCACTTTTCTCCCAGCCTACTTGCACAAGTTCTGCAAGATAAATCAAAATGACTAACCAGCTGGCTGCAATAGTAACTCCTGATACCTCGATTTTTCCCACCATCAGATATACCACATTGGCAATCAGAAGTAGTGACACCACAATTTTAAGCCACAGATAATCCTGGGCAAGACGTCCTACAATAATGCAGATAAAGGCTATAGCAATAATCCACAAAAGAAAACCAAAGCGCTCATACAGAACTGTTCTTTTTTCTTCTCCCAGAACCCAGTAAAGACCTAGCATTGCCGCTATTACTACGCCACCAATAAGAAAGCGTTCTTTCTTACCGGTGTGACGAAGTGTAAGTGCAAGTATAATCACAAATGAGCTGACAAGGCATCCCAGTATACTGTTCTCCTGCCTTCCCAAATATGTCAAAAGAGTGAGTGTAGACACGATATTAAGTGGAAGCATATAGGCGAGATCATAGAAAAAATCAATCATGACAACACCTCCTCCAGCTTAGCTTCAGGTGATATCACTATGATATCTACCAGGTCTGCCCTGGGCACATGTGGCTTGATATCTGTATCATCACTTATTATATAAACTACTGTATATATATTTCTCTCTGAAAGCTTATTAATCACTAAAGAAGCATATTCACTCCACACAGGCAGTATCATATACACTACTGCACTGGAAAATATTTTTTCATCCCGAAGCAGATTTTCAAATAACTTCTGCTGAGTGTTAGCGCTATCAAAAATCAGCGATGACATCTGCTTATAGAAGTCTTCAAACTGCGTTTTATTTTCAACCAGCTGACTTATTAACTGTCTATAAAAATGATATTCATTGGAAGCAATACTCTTGTTACAAAAATACAGTGAAATCGCCAATGTTAATTCCAAAAGTTTATTCTCAACTGGAAGATATACGTAAGGATCAGCACTATATCTGCAGCTATCCATAATGATGGCTACTCCATTGCCCTCTTCACCTATTCTGTCCCTGCTCATCAGCTTTCCTGTTCTGGCAGTCTGACTCCAGTTAATGAATCTGACATCGTCTCCCGGTATATATTCTCTTGATACAATATCAAGCTTTGAAAGATTGTTCATTGCATCCTGAGAATGCATTTCAAAGCTGCCAAGATTCTCCAGCAAAACAAGCTTGGGATTGATGGTCACACGCTTGCTTTCTCTATTCAGATATTTGATTTTGAATAATCTAAAATAGTCCTGAACCTCAACCTCTTTGATACCAATCTCATACTCACCTCTGTAGTGACATACAATCGTGGTCTCACGTGTAATGCCTGTATGTGGCATCAGTTCATATTCGGTCTTATCGCTTAATTCATTTATGGTAGAAAATGGAGAAAAAAATCTGACTCTGATTCCGACAAATGGCAAATGAAATTCATTAATAAGCTTAAAGCTGTAAGGCAGCGGATCATCTACTACAATCTGTCTTCCATCATTGTACTGATATATACGAAAGAAAATGAATACGTATAGCAAATACAACAGCGACACAACTGGCACAAGAAGCATTGTGTAGAAGAAGCCGAAGCTGACTACTCCCCCATAAAATGAAATTGCCACAATTGAAAGAACAAGCAGAACTATCCATATAATTCTATTTCTTTTCAAACTAAATACTCTCTAAACTTTCTTATCAATTTTGTATAAATATATTACACAAATACTTTCTGACTAATGAGGTACCTTTACAGCTACAACAATTCCATCAAGAATCTTCTTAACATCTGCCTGGGCAAACTTGGCTTCAGATGTAAGCACCAGTCTGTGACCAAGAACAGGATATGCCAATGACTTTACATCATCTGGTTTTACAAAGTCCCTGCCATCAATATATGCCTTGGCCTGTGCGGCTCTTATGAGAGCAAGAAGAGCACGTGGGCTTGCCCCAAGAACAAAGCTGTCATTATGTCTTGTGCCTTCCACTATCTCATATGCGTATTTCTGAATCTCAGGTTTAACCGTAACTTCTGTAACCTTCTTTTGAATATCAACAACATCATCTGCTGAAATAATACTTTCGACAGACCTAAGGTCTGTTCCTGAAAGCATATTTGCTGCCATACGGAGTTCCTCTTCCCCAGTTGGATAGCCGATAGATAATCTCATCATGAATCTGTCCATCTGTGCCTCTGGAAGTGGATATGTTCCCATAAACTCCACCGGGTTCTGAGTTGCTATTACCATAAATGGTTTTGGCAAATCATATTTTTTGCCACCTACAGTTGTCTGCCCTTCACTCATAGCTTCCAAAAGAGCCGACTGAACCTTAGGTGAAGTTCTGTTAATCTCATCAGCAAGAACAATCTGATGCATAATAGACCCTTTTCTATATTCAAATTCACCTGTCTTCATGTTATAGATTTCTGTACCCATAACGTCAGTTGGAAGCGTATCTGGTGTAAACTGAATACGACCAAAGTCACAATCCACACAGCGGGCAAGGGTTGAAGCAAGTGTTGTCTTTCCTACACCTGGAACATCTTCAAGAAGTATATGTCCTCCAGCGAAGAAACATACCATAAGATTCTCTACAACCTGTTCCTTTCCGACAAAATATTTTCTAATTTGGTTTTTAAGCTTATTAACCATTTATGTCCTCTTTCTCTTAGTTATTTCCAGTCCTGGCTACACCCTTTTTTACATTAGTTTCTCTACTGCTTCCTTCCAGCCTGCTAGTCTGTCATTTCGCTCTGCTTCATCTATTGCAGAGCTGAATTCAGTATTCATCGAATCATTGCAGCATAGTTCATCTTCATCAGCCCAGAAGCCAACTGCAAGTCCCGCAAGGTATGCCGCTCCAAGAGCTGTTGTCTCAACACAGGTTGGCCTTACGACTTTGCTGTTACTAATATCTGCCTGTGTCTGCATCAGATAATTATTGTTGCTGGCACCGCCATCAACCTTAAGTACATATACGTTATTAATATCTCCTGCAACCTTCTTCATGGCATCAATGATGTCATTGACCTGATAGACAATAGAATCCAGACTGGCTCTTATTATATGATAGCGGCCTACGCCCCTTGTTAATCCACTAATAATACCTTTTGCATCCGGTCTCCAATATGGAGCTCCCAGACCTGTAAATGCCGGTACAATGTAACAGCCATTGGTATCCTTGACTTTCATGGCCAGTTCTTCTGTTTCAGAAGCATTGCTAATCATGCCCAGTTCATCCCTAAGCCATTGTATAATAGCTCCTCCCATAAACACTGAACCTTCAAGTGCATAGACAACTTTGCCGCCTTTTCCCCAGGCAATTGTGGTAACAAGACCTTCGTCCGAAATAACCGGCTTATCACCAATATTCATAAGCAGGAAACAGCCTGTTCCATAGGTATTTTTAATATCACCCTTGTTAAAACATTTCTGTCCAAATAACGCTGCCTGCTGGTCACCAACTGCGCTTGCAATCTTAATATTTCCACCCAGATAATTTGATACTGTTTCACCATAAATCTCACTGTTTGACACAGCGCTTGGAAGCATGCACTCTGGAATATCTAGAAGCTTAAGTATATCCTTATCCCACTCCAGGCTGTTGATATTAAACAGCATGGTTCTTGAGGCATTGGAATAATCTGTTACGTGAACCTTTCCTGCTGTAAGTTTCCAGATTAGCCAGGTCTCTACGGTTCCGAATAAAAGATCTCCTCTGATTGCTTTTTCTCTGGCTCCCTCCACATTATCCAGAATCCACTTTAACTTGGTTCCTGAAAAATAGGGATCTATTACAAGTCCAGTCTTCTGCTGAATGCTGTCCTTGTATTCCATAATGCTTTCGCAATAGTCTTTGGTTCTTCTGCACTGCCATACAATTGCATTGTACACTGGCAGCCCTGTGTTCTTATCCCATACTATGGTGGTCTCACGCTGGTTGGTTATACCTATTGCCTCGATATCCTCTGCTGATATCCCGGCTTTGGTCATGGCTTCTGCTGCCACACCTATCTGCGATGCCCATATTTCCATTGGATCATGTTCCACCCAGCCTGGTTTTGGATATATCTGCTTTATCTCTTTTTTTGCAACACTTACGATGTTACTATTTTTATCAAATATAATCGCACGCTCGGATGTTGTTCCTGCGTCAAAGGACATGATGTATTTTCCCATTGTGTTAAGTCCCCTGTTGTTATGTAAACCAATCTTTTCTAATTTATTATATCTTAAAATGCGAGGATGAATTTACTTATACCTTTTATACTCATGACTTAAAATATTTAGGATTTAATAAACTCCAACATTTCCTCATAGACCATTTGCTTTTGTGGCTCCAGTAATATCTCATGTCTGAGTCCGTCAAAGGTTCTGACAGTCACATTGCTATAACCTGTTGTTCTTATCACATCTGCTGCCTTCTCTATATCAGCCGCTGATATACCGCATGGATCATCTCCCCCAGAAAAGAACTTTACAGGAATGGATTTATTGCTCACATTAAAGCCTTCTGGCGAATATGTCTCCATGGTTAGTCTTACAAGATTGTCATATCCATTTAGGGTAAATGTGAAATTACAGAAAGGATCATCCAGATATTTAATGACCTCTTTCTTATCCGTATTCAGCCAGGCATGGGACTGATTCTCAGCCTTAAATCTCTTCTCAAAATTAGAACCAGACACAATATAGTCAATTAGCTTTGAATGTGCATGTCCGCCTAAAATGGATTTCATCGCATCAATCAGAATTAAGCCCGGTGTCATTCCTGGCAGTTTGGATGGACAGCCCAGAACCATAAGCTTATCTATTTGCTCTTCGTACTGCTTGAAATAGCATCTGACTACCAAAGACCCCATGCTATGCCCCAAAAGTATATATGGTAACTTGTTATCCCCCAGCTTATCCTGCAGGTACGCTTTGGTCATAAGAGTAATCTCATGGGCATCCTCTATGAGAGCCTTATAACCACCCTCGTAGAAATATCCCAAATCCTTAATATCCTTAATGCTCTCCCCATGACCCCTGTGATCATGAATTACACACAGATAACCTTCATTGGCAAGATAGCTCATAAACTCAAGGTATCTTTCCTTATGCTCACACATACCATGAACAAGCTGAACTACGCCCTTTATATCTTTTGAATCTGAAGGCTCTATTCTTAACGCTGATATATTTAAGCCATCGATTTTAGAATTAAAATCAAACTTCGTTTCCATCAAAGCCATATCTACACCCCTAATACTATTCTTTGTTACACTGTTATTTTCTCAATGAATTTTGAACTATGCCCACATTAGTTATATTTCATTACATATTCTGCGTGAAATCTGTCTCCCGCAGATAAAACATTGGTATACTCTCTGTCTGTAATCTCTCCAGCAAAATCTACATGGTCACAACGTCCATACCAGGGTTCAATACACACAAAAGGAGCATTCTTTTCTTCTGGCGACCAGATAGCAAAAAGTGGAGTATCAAATAATACTGTTATATATTCGTGACCTTCTGGATCTATCAATCCCACACTGTTTGCCTGATTACCCTCAATCATATATGTACATCTGTCAAAAAATCCCTCTGTGATATCACAGCTTCCAGCTGTAAGAGGAAGCACTATATCCTCTGAAATAGCCAGTCCTGTATCTCTGGTATTTCCATGATGATGAATCTCACTGGCAGCAACTGTCTTTGCACCAAAATCTATTACTGTGCTGGTATATACTCCTGCCTTACCATTGGTCTTTTCTGTTGTTGTGGCATCCTTGGCTAATGCATCAACATTACCTGCTTCTCTGTCAAATCTGCCAAATGAGATCCTGTAGCCTTCTTTTCTGTCCCCCTCGTCAACTGGACAGATAAATGCTGGATGTGCACCAATTGAAAATGGCAATGCTTCTGCTCCCGGATTCTCAACCTCCCACAACACCTTAAGCCCATTATCCTTAAGCTGATATCCAATCTTTAATACAAATTCGTATGGATATTTGGAAATAGTATCATCACTACTCTCCAGTTTGAACCAGATGGTATCATCGCTTTGACTTATCATTGTATGCTCCATATCTCTTGCAAAGCCATGCTGACCCATAGAATATGTCTTGCCCTTGGCACTATACTCTTTGTTCTTCAGACTTCCTACAAACGGAAACAAAACTGGTGAAGTTCTAGCCCAGTACTTCTTATCTGCATACCACATGTACTCTCTGTTATCTGCTTTTGATCTGACTGATTTTAACTCAGCACCAAATGAATCTATTTCAACTATCAGCTTTTCATTTTCCAATGTATATCGCATGTTCTTTCTCCTTTTGGTTTACATAATTATATTAAATACCTGCTCCGCCGTCTTGCTCAGATTGCTCATGGCAGTTGTCTTCTCAAGTGCCTCATCAAGCGAAACCACTCCCTGAAGTATTGTAAAATATGCATCTATTCCGTGGTCATTTACAACAGATGCATCGTCAGAGGCACATCCGCAAAACGCTATCACTTTCTTGCCATACTTCTTTGCTAATGAGGCAACTCCCACTGGTGCCTTACCCATTATGGTCTGCGAATCCATACGGCCCTCGCCTGTAATGACTATGTCTACATCTTTAATTCTGTCTTCTAGCTTTGTTTCTTCAAGAACTATTTCTATTCCTGGTTCAAGACTTGCATTAAGAAATGTTCTAAAGGCAAATCCCATCCCTCCTGCAGCTCCGCTTCCAGGATAGTCCATATCTCCAGCTGAGAGCTTGGCATAATGAGCAAGCCAGGCATCCATCTGCTCAATCATCACAGCTGTTGCACCTTTTTGTGGACCGTATACTGCGGAACAGCCCATGTTGCCACACAAGGGATTTTTTACATCGCAGGCCACTTGGAAAGTACATTCTGACAATTCCTGCAGTCTATGTTCTCCAGATATGGATTCAAGTTCATTTAGTCCTTTTGCTCCTCTGGCTATTGGCTTAGCATTTCCATCCACAAAGGCATAGCCCAGTGCCTGTAGCATTCCAACTCCGCCATCATTGGTAGAACTTCCGCCTATACCTATTATAAATCTTCTACAGCCTTCAGTTATGGCCGTCTTTATCAACTCACCTACTCCATAAGTTGTAGTCTCGAAGGGATTAAGCTGTTCCTTTTTTAAAAGTGCAATTCCTGCTGCCTCTGCCATTTCGATAACAGCAGTCTTTGCCTTGCCATCGTCTATGATTCCCCACTTTGCTTTAGTCGGCTCACCCAGGGGGCCTGTAACCAGAGAGGTCATAATTCTCCCTCTCATCCCCTCAACTAGTGCATCAACTGTACCCTCTCCGCCATCTGCAATGGGACATATATCTATGTTTGGCAAAGCTTTGGTATTATTATTTCTTTCGTAAGCCCGTCTGATGCCATCCGCTATGGCACTGCCTGCTTCCAATGAACTCATACTGCCCTTAAACGAATCTATTGCGATTACTACCTTCATAATTCGACCTCTATCTTAATACAAACAGACTGCCCGCGATCAGCAGCTGGCCAATGTAATAAAGGGAAAGATTGGTGATTCGAAGTGAGAATTTAGTAGTTCCACTAAAGGTATTAAAGATAAGCACTATGTCTGATGCAGTAAACAGTACTGCTCCAATAGCATAGATTATGTCATGCGTGCCAGCAGTTACCAGGGCTATATTGATAGCCATAACAGTCATAATAATTACTGCTCCAAGATAAAATACGCCAAATATCTTGAATGCCATCTTAACTTCCATTGTTTTGAAAATATAAGTAAGAAGTGCTGCTGCAAGCACTGCTCCAATCGCGATATCAAGAATGAGATTATCCGTAAGTGGAATAAGTGCTGTCAGATATAAAATGTGTCCTATAAGAAAAGCCAGAATACCAGCCAGAAATGCCTTCTGACCGTTCTGTTTAAGAACAAATCTAAGATTAAGAAGGATGTCACCTATCATTCCAAAGATAAGTCCAATAAAAATCTTTAATCCCAATGAATTGTGTGATACCTGCTGATAACATATACAGCCAATGCTAACAAACATCAGCGCAGCGCAACCCTTAAGAATATCTGCTGCAAGATATTTTTGCTTATGCTCAACAGTGATAAAGACACCCTGCAAAATCATTCCAACAATTGCTAATAAAATAATAACTGTCATACCCTATACCCCTTTTAATTAGTATTTATTATAACCCTGAAAATATTATATCAAATCCTATGCGTGTGGGCATCCATTTTGTCTCCCTATTACATAACAGTAGTCCTATTACAAACCGTCGTCTGGAAGCTGCATGCATCTTATGTAGTAGGATTGTGGTAGAAAATGGGCTCTACCAAAGTAGAACCCATTGTTATTACAATATATATTTCTCGTCTGTTTCATAATCAGAATGAACCAGCCCCTTTTTATACATTTCATAGAATATATCCAGAATATCCGGATCAAACTGAGTAGCTCTTCCCTTTAGAAGTTCCTGTTCAATGATTTCTCCCGGAAGATTATTACGATACACACGCTTTGAATTCATAGCATCAAATGCGTCTGCAACAGCAATAATTCTGCCATAGATTGGAATATCTTCTCCATACAGACCACTTGGATATCCCTTACCATCATATCTTTCATGGTGGTATTTTGCACCAAAGTCCAGGTCTGGTATTACCTTCATATCCTTAAGTATCTCTGCACCCATGGTGGTATGCGTCTTTAACTGATCATATTCCTCGTTGGTTAACGGGCCATTCTTCTTAAGAATAGAATCTGGTACACCTATTTTTCCTATATCATGCAATAGAGCAACATATCTTAGGTTTTGAAGTTCTTCCTCTCCCCATCTCAATTCCTTTGCAATCTGTACCGAATAATCCGCAACGCGAATACTGTGACCCTTGGTATACATATCCTTGGCATCTATGGTTGCCGCAATAGCAGTAATTGACTGAAGAGTCAGAGCCTCAAGTTCTCTAGTCTTTTTCTTCAGGTCCTTTTGAAGCTTAATCTTCAGTTCATTGACCTCATTGAACTTCTGCTCTTCCTTACTAAGATCATATATCATGCAGACTGTACACATAGGCTCATGATACTTGTCAAAAATAGTATTGAAATTGACTGAACAGAATATATCCTTATCCTTTTCCTTCAGTCTGAAGCTATTTCTTAAATCAGATTTATTAACCTCATCCAGCAGTTTTTCAACACTGTCAAATATTACTTTTCCATCCTTACTTACATTTTCCGGTGTATCCAAATTAGCTAGCTCATTATCAACTTCTGTTCCTCTGTCATCGTCAGGAATAACGAACATATCATCAAATGAACTGTTTCCAACAGATTCAATATTAAAAAACTTCATGGCAAAATCATTTGCCTTGGTAATGACATGCTTATCGTCAAGAACAATTACCGAAGTATCAACATTGTGATATATATAATTGGCTGTATTGGCCAGAGAGATACTAAATCCATTAAACTTATCTGCTACGATAAGATTTGCTATAAAGCAGACAAATGCGCCATAACAGGTACTAGGAAATGAAGGCAGCCCCATTATAGGCAATACAGTATCTGGAATAATTGAAATCATCAGCATGCAGTGAGCAATCACCAGTATAATAATCATCTCACGCTCGCGCTTATGCTTTGCTCTGATAAGCCATATTATTCCCATACATAATAAAAACAAAAAGATTGCTCCTATATATATACTTTCAAATGTTCTGGCAAAACTTGGATTAGAATAATAAGCAGTTCGTCCATTGATTCTTACCCAGTTAACCGTAGATGGCTGGCCTAATGTACATAAAACTGCTATACCTGTGATCACTATTGGTATATGAATTATTGCAAAGTGTTTTTTTATCAGACCAGTAACATATCTGACAAATATTACTTCGTTACATATAAAAAATATGATACCTGCCAGTCCCACAACTCGCCATGCCGTACACAAAGCGTAATTGGTATTGAAGCCCAGCAATGCATATCCTATATTCCACATAAATACACATATAGAACTTACCAATAGTGTATTATGTACAGTATTTCTATTTTTTTCTCTGAAATAAAAGCCAACTCCCATACTCAGAGCAAGAGTTCCTATCATTATCAAGCTAACATTAACTGCCATATATTTCCTCTTTTATTATTAATTGTATTTTTATTCAACGAGTATATATACCATAATATCTATGACCTAATCAAGTAATAAATCTGTTTCATCTCATATAACTTTAGTCCACTATGATTTACTTAAGCATTATATACTATATCCTTTTATTTAATGATGTGCTTTAGTTCTTTTGCTATGACCTTTGCCATTTCCTTATGAGCCTTTTTGCCTGGATGACATCTGGCTCCCACAGTTTTATCTGTCAGTTCTGGAAGCTTTATATAGCCTGCATTGATATCTTTGCTATCATATATGTAGATTTCAAGAGCCTCTTTAATAGTTGACTCCATCTTATCCCCAAGCACACCAAATGCCCATCCAATATAAGCCTTAGGATTATTCTTTCTAACCAGTTTTAAAAAAGCTATCATGGCATCTCTGACTTTGATGCGGTCTTCTTCCAGATAATCATCTCCCTCCATTCTAAGTAAAGAGGCATTGTCACATTCAGTATTATGAAATGCACCATCATCATTGGTGCCAAGATTTATAATCACTGCATCTGGCTGCCATAAAGCAAAATCCCAGGCATCATTGAAGCCATGTGCCTCAAAATATTCCGTTCCCATCAGTGAGCATATTCCTTCATAATACTTTGGAATAACATTGTCAGGATTGCAATCCCAGGATGCATATGTCCCCCAACCACTCTGCGAAAACACTCTTACATCTGCATCAAGCTTTTTGCCCACCATATAAGGATATGAATTAACATGTGAAAATAGGCTGGCTATCCAGTCCATTTCACTCTTAGCTCCTACACAACCCTCAGCAGAGGTAATGCTGTCGCCAATAAACTCCAGTTTAATTGGTCTGTCCTCCACCACCTGGAGTTCACCATCAGTCTCCAGCTCATACAGCTCCAGTCTGTGTTCAGCATCTCCCGCAAAGGCCTGTACCTCTTTAATGATCCTGACATTAGTAAGCTGCTGTGGATTGCGCATTCTAAAAATGCTTATCCACTGCTTCTCTTTCGAAAGCATCTGTCTGGCTACTACTTCACCATTGATCTCAATTGCAATCCAGTTCTCATAGCTAGCAAAAGGTCCTGCCATTAAGAGTTTAAGCTCACTGGCCTTTAGATTAAATTCAACAAAGCTCCCTGTCCAGGTCAGTATAAGTGGATCCCTGCTTCCGGTAGTTCTGGCACATATTTTGATTTTCTCTGAATCTATTTCTGATATTTTCATATAGTTCTCCGATTATGCTAGCAATTTACTTTACTTACCTTACAATTAACTCAGCCATATATACCGCTGCTACTCCCAGTATAACGCTAAGGCATGTGTATAGAAGAGCAAATCCTTTATTACCGCTCCCCATCAGATTCATGGTTTCTAAAGCAAAAGAGGAAAATGTTGTGAAGCCTCCACAGATTCCCACCTTCAAAAACAGCACCATATTCTGATTACAATCACTGTGCTTTACAGAATATGCCGCTACCAGCCCTATCACAAAAGAACCTACAATATTGATTACTAGTGTTTTTATGGGAAAGCCTCCCATTTGCTTAAGAGGAATTAATCCTATCAGATACCGGATTACAGCACCGATAAATCCACCTGCTCCAACTATAAAAATGCTTAACATTATTTCACTCCTTAATTATCAGTATAACTGGAACAATTATAACAAATAATCTGCCCATTCTGATATAATATGTGTGTTATATTTGGAAATATCTTATGTGTTTAATAACAGTTATTTTTCACACATCACTTTTGTGCCGCTCAGATAAAGGGCTACCACTACAAGTGCCCTCCGGATTCCTCCGTGGGCGGAATGGAGATTGATATGTCTATTACTATTGGGATTGATATAGGAACAACCAATATTGAATATGCTTTTTCTTACAGCCTGAGTAACGATGTAAGTCTATATATTGAGCGTAATCCATTGTCCAGATACGGATTGGATGTTATGACACGTATCACAAAGGCTAACAATGGTCTGCTTGCGGAAATGAGCCAGTGCCTCAGAAGAAGTATCTGCGACAAAATAAATGAGATACTTAGAATCGAGGGGGCCAAGCCACAGCCCAAGGCTCAGGTCAGTTTCCCTATGCCTGATATGCCAAACTATAGTTCTCTTGATTTCAAGCTTGAGAAAATTAACATCGCCGCAAACACAACCATGATTCATATACTTATGAATTATGATTGCACAAATCTAGGCAGCTTTCCATTTTCCCCTGTGCATACTGAGGCAATCAATACCAGCGCAAAGCTACTTAGGATCTCTGCCTATGATATTCCTGTCAGCATCACTCCTGGTTTATCTGCCTTTGTGGGCGGTGATATCGTAAGTGGTCTGTCTGTAATTCAAAAGCAGGATAACTATCTGCTGATTGATCTTGGCACCAATGCGGAAATGGTTCTGGTTAAGGGCAATGATGCATATATCACTTCTGCTGCTGCAGGACCTGCCTTTGAGACCTGCTCATATGGTCATGCCACAGATGCAATTGACGGTATGGTATATATGCTTGATTCTGCTGTAATGGACGAGACTGGTTTGCTTTGTGATGAATATTTTGACAGCGGCTACGACTGTAATGGCATGCATTTTCCACAGAAAAAGATAAGGGATTTCCAGATGGCCAAATCTGCCATTCGAACCGGAATCGAGTTGCTGATTAAATCAGTTAATAAATCACAACCGCAACGCTTCAGCATAAGCACTGATGAGAATAACAGTCTTGACCATTCTTGTAGTTGTGCTTTGACTAGTAATACGGATTTTACAATATATATCGCAGGAACCTTTGGCCAGCATCTTAATATTGCTAATGCCATTCGAATTGGTATGTTCCCAGATTGGTTTAATGGACGCTGTAAGGCTTTGGGTAATACATCGCTTGCAGGTACACTTTCAGATAGTTCTGAGTACTCGATATTTACCAAAAACATTAAAGAAATAGTACTGGCCAACATTCCTGAATTTAATGAATACTATATTAATTATATGAATTTCTAACATTCAATGAATACTTATTAATTATATGAATTTCTAACATATTAAAAGACGGCGATTTTATCTCGCCGTCTTTTTTCTAAACATAAGTTAATTCAACAATATCAGGTCTTACCAAATCTCGTAAGGACATCTGGAGTCCTTCTTTGCACACCTAAGTTCCACATAGCAACCACAGGCTCCACAGAAACCATCTTTTAGATAATGGCATTTTGTGCATTCCAAAAGACGTTTTTCATACACATCTTCTCTGGCCTTTTCTCCTGGCTCCATATGATCCAGGATACGCTTTATTTTGGCCTCATATTCTTTTGGATCTATATCCTTAAGCAGGCAAAGTCTGCAAGGTTTTTTTTGAGTTTTTTCCACCTGTTAATACTCTTTTCTAATATACCAGTGTATACTATTTAACTCTCAGCAATACTACCGAACAAGCTGGAAGTGTTACTTTGATTCCTGTCTCTGTAATTTCAACATTCTTAAGTTCTTCTGTCTTAACCACATCTGCATTTTCAAAGGTATTATGTGCATTCATGGCACCAGTAACTACACTTGCTTCAATCGAAGAAACCTTAAGCTCATCAAATGATATTTCAACAGTCTTTGCATCATCTGCAGAAAGGTTGTTAAGAGTTATGTTAACCATTCCATCCTTTGCAGAAACCGACTCAGTAACCTCTGGAACCATCCATTCACCCATACCTGTTTCATCAACGCCTGTAAGGAAGCTCTGAAGAAGCTGTGCATCCTGATGATACTTAAACATTCTGAATACATGATATGTAGGTGTAAGCAGCATCTTCTTGCCTTCTGTAAGGATTACTGACTGAAGGACATTGACAGTCTGAGCAATATTAGCCATACGAACTCTGTCACAGTGCTTATTAAAGATGTTGAGGTTAATACCTGCTACAAGAGCATCTCTAATAGAATTTTGCTGATATAAAAATCCTGGATTTGTTCCTTCCTCAACATCATACCAGCAGCCCCATTCATCAACCATAAGACCTACAATCTTCTTTGGATCATGCTTATCCATTATAGTAGTATGCTTGCTGATAAGCTCTTCCATCTTAAGAGTTTTGCTAAGTGTAATATACCAGTCCTCTTTGCTAAAATCTGTTGCACTGCCCTTATGTGACCAGTCATGAGGTACTGTATAATAATGCAGTGAAATTGAATCAAGATTACCATGAAGATGCTCAAAGGTACGTGCAAAGCATCTTGCCATAAGCTTATCTGTCCACTCGTAGTCGTCTGCATTAGGTCCACATGCTACTCTGGTAATTGGTGAATCAGGATTGTACTGCTTTACAAATGACTGATATCTGCGGTACTCATCTGCGTAATATTCCGGCATCATGTTACCACCGCAGCCCCAGTTTTCATTGCCTACACCAAAATAGTCAACCTTCCATGCCTTATCTCTTCCGTTGGCACGACGCTGCTGTGCAAGAGGTGACTCTCCATCAAAGGTCATATATTCAACCCACTCTGACATCTCCTGAACTGTACCTGAGCCTACATTGCCATTAACATAGGTCTTACAGCCAATCTGATCGCAGAGTTCAAAGAATTCATGTGTCCCAAAGCTGTTGTCTTCAACTACTCCACCCCAGTTGGTATTGATCATTTTCTTTCTTGTTTCTTTAGGACCGATACCATCCTTCCAGTGATACTCATCAGCAAAACATCCACCTGGCCAGCGAAGTACTGGAAGCTTCATATCCTTAAGAGCCTCAACTACATCAGTTCTCATACCCTTATTATTAGGAATCTCCGAATTCTCTCCTACGTACAGACCTTCGTAGATACATCTTCCAAGATGCTCTGAAAAATGGCCATAAATCTCTGGGTTAATCTTTCCCAGCTTCTCGTTCTCATGAATTGTTAATTTAATCATTTTTAATCTCCAATACTTTATATTTTATCACCCTGGTATTTTTACCGATATCCTACCAGTCCTGGAATAATTCCTTCTTTGAGTCTTCCATAGTTGCAAATGGTCCTGGTATTACTCCAACCTCACGATGCTCACCAAAATAATCATAATCAAATGTAATCGATGTTCCATCTACATTTTCAAATGGCTGATCTGGTTCGAATGCATTTCCCAAAATCTGTGTATTAATCATTCTGCCTTTAAAGTCATTGATCAACTCATAAACATTGGTATCAAGATAATACTTTCCATCTTTTTCGAGTAATTCAACCCTTGCCTCAGCGTCATTGACATAACCATTAACTTCCTTCTTCCACATCTTAGCGCCGCTTAAGTAAGCATTACCCTCTGACCAGACTGGAAGATGTCCAAAATGAGCAGGCTCGAGTTCACGCATATTAGCTGGTCTTGAAAAATCGAACTGACTGATCCATTCATCATAATTTGGATACTCATCAAACTGGTCCGTTCCAACCACTCTGTTTTCACTATCAACTCCATCATCCTGATCATGCTTTGTAATGAAAGGATCTGATGGCCATTTCTGTACGAATATATTGTTATAGAATCTGTCATCACCATGAAGAAGTGTCATAAAGCCCATAACCTCAGTTCTGTGTGGCATATGATATGGAGTATATCTCCAGGTTGTTCCAGCTCCTACAGATGTAAATGATCCACAAATCAGATTATGAACCATAGCTATACCATCTGTTGCAAATCTAAAGGATACATCAGACAGGAGTATATTGTTATCTACGAGTGTTGGTCCATGGCTTACTTCAACAAATAAATCCTGACTCATCATTCCACCAGACAACTGTTTTGCAAATGCAGGACGCTGATTATCATGTAAAAGATTCTGGCTGATTCTTGTTCCCTGAGCTTCCCAGTCACACCAGATTCCCATTGTACTGTGATGGATATGATTTCTTCTCATAATAACATCGATGGCTGCATGCATCTTAATACCAGCTATCTCAGCACCACCAAGTTCCATCATGTTATTGATATGGTGAATGTGATTATCCTCGATAATACTGAATACACCACCCATACGGCCGATGATTCCGCCCTGTTCACAGTGGTGAATATTGTTTCTTCTGATAATGTGATGTCCTATATTTTCCTTTAACCAACCGTGGAACTGACCGCGACAAACTGCATCTCGCTCCATCTGTGTCGGACTCTTTACATACTTATATGTGAAGAAATGATCATTGTCCGGATCTTTATATTTTCCTAACGAAATGCCAGCACATTTGCTATGGTATATTTCGCAATCCTCAATTATCCATCCCTTGCTCCAATGAGGTCCGATCATACCCTCCTGGTAAGCTGCAGGTGGTGCCCAGTTTGTAGCAGCCTTATTGATATCAAATCCTAATACTGTTATGTAGTTCACACCAGTTTTTGATGGATAAAATACATTTCTTCTGACTGTAATCTCTACATTTTCCTTATTAGGATCTGCTCCCTGAAAATTAGCATATATTACTGTCTCATCAGCTTCTTCATCCTGCTCTGTATACCATTTGTAGACAGACTCTTCAGGTACCCAGCTGCATTCATACACTTTCGCTTCTATACATTCCTCAAGTGTAGCTGTCTCGTATAAGGCTTTATCATTCATAAACACACAACCAGTATGCTTATCAGCCTTGGCAAAATACCAGTCTCCATAGACATATACTGTATATGGATTAAATTCGCCAAATGTACTGTTTGGAATCCTGCATACCCACACACTGTCTTTATACTGAGTCCAGTTCTTAATAACCTCGCCGCCAGTAATCTCAGCCTTAAGTGGCTCGATACTACGGTACATGATTGGTGCATCCTGCGTACCTGCATTAACAGGATCAACATATTCGCGATATGTACCTGGGGCAACCAGTACCTCATCACCAGCTACTGCAATCTTTGCAGCATCATTAATGCGCTTAAAAGGTGCGGTCTGTGTTCCGTTTCCATCCTTTCTGGCATTTGCATCTACATAGATTTTCATTATAACCCTCCAAAACAAAACTATATCTTACAGTATTATTTTATATTCAGTATTTTATCATAGCGACACACTAAAAGAGATATCAAAAATGTACATCAATATTTGATTTTTAATCAATTTTGTTCTAACAGACTGTCACAACTTTAGATAGCTTATTAATTGAAAGAGCTGTTGTGATACTCATATACAAAAAACCGGAAGTGACCAAAATCACTTCCGGAATTAATCATTATTATTTTATGAAATCGTTCTGTTTATTAATAATCAATAATCAGCTTTGCCATTCATATAATGGAAAATGCTAATGATTAGCAGATACCCTGTGCCTTCATAGCATCAGCTACCTTAAGGAAGCCTGCGATGTTAGCTCCTGCTACATAGTCGCCGTCCTTACCATACTTCTTAGCTGCTGCATCAAGGTTCTTGAAGATGTTAATCATGATCTGCTCAAGCTTTGCATCTACTTCTTCGAATGTCCATGAAAGTCTCTCTGAGTTCTGGCTCATCTCAAGTGCTGATGTTGCTACACCACCTGCGTTTGCTGCCTTTCCTGGTACGAAGTATACCTTATTTGCCTGAAGGTATTCTACTGCTTCTGGAGTTGAAGGCATGTTTGCTCCTTCACATACTGCGATTACACCATTTGCTACAAGTGTCTTTGCATCTTCTTCATTAAGTTCGTTCTGTGTTGCACATGGAAGAGCAATATCAACCTTTACTGACCACTGGTTTGTTCCCTCTGCAGCCTTGTCATGATACTGTGCTGATGGTCTTGCTGCTGCGTACTCTGTAAGTCTTGCTCTCTTAACTTCCTTAACTTCCTTAAGAAGTGCTACATCGATTCCTTCTGGATCATATACCCAGCCTGTTGAATCTGATACTGTTACTGGCTTAGCGCCCATCTGAATTGCCTTCTGGCAAGCGTAGATTGCAACATTACCTGAACCTGATACTGCACATGTCTTTCCAGCGATATCAATACCGTTAGACTTAAGCATTTCTTTTGTCATGTAAAGAAGACCATAACCTGTTGCTTCTGTTCTTGCAAGTGATCCGCCGTATGAAAGTCCCTTACCTGTAAGAACACCTTCGTAAAGTCCTGTAAGTCTCTTATACTGGCCGTACATATAACCGATTTCACGTGCGCCTGTTCCGATATCACCTGCTGGAACGTCTGTATCTGCGCCGATATATTTCTGAAGTTCTGTCATAAAGCTCTGGCAGAATGCCATTAC
>DCJA01000038.1:50046-50418 GCA_002317175.1 Lachnospiraceae bacterium UBA1712
CACCGATTGGAAGGCCTGTAAGTGAATTCTTAAAGATCTGCTCAAAACCAAGGAACTTGATGATACCAAGGTTTACTGATGGATGAAGTCTGAGACCTCCCTTGTATGGTCCAATTGCTGAATTGAACTGTACACGCATTGCGTTGTTTACCTGTACCTGACCCTTATCATCTACCCATGGTACTCTGAAAAGAATCTGACGCTCTGGTGTTGTTAATCTCTCAAGTAATGCGTCTTTTCTGTACTCTTCTTCGTTTGCTTCGATTACTACACGAAGTGACTCAAGTACTTCTTTAACTGCCTGATGGAATTCTGGCTGTGCTGGGTTCTGTGCTACTACTCTCTCATAAGCTTCATCAACGTATGACATTT
>DCJA01000013.1:0-17837 GCA_002317175.1 Lachnospiraceae bacterium UBA1712
GATTATCACAACTACAGGGAAACCAAATTCATTGGCAACAACAATTGGAACACAAACCAACTGAAACAGAGCCAGGCAAAGAATAAAGCCAGATATATAAATAACAGGCGTTGTTACTCTATCCCTTCCCAGAAAAAAGGTTGGAACCAATCCGCATATCAACGGGCACAATATTAAAATTAAAACTAGAATTAATATTTCGATTATCATCTTGTTCCTTTAATGAAGCTATTTAATAGTAATCGTCATCGTCTATATAACGTAATCCGAAGCCTTCTTAGCACTTTCAACAATAACAGACTATTTTTTATAACCGTGGTATTCCAAAAACCAATTAGCAAAATTCTCCAGACCTTCATCAATTGAAGTATTTGGTTTGAAATCAAAATCTTTCATAAGCTCAGAAACATCTGCATATGTTCTTGTAACATCTCCTGCCTGCATAGGAAGGTATTCCTTGACAGCTTCCTTTCCAAGCTTTGCTTCCAGAGTTGTCACAAAATCCATCAGTTTCTCAGGCTGATTATTACCGATATTGTAGATCTTATATGGCGCACCCAAACTGTCTGGAGCAGGTGGATTACAAAGTATATCGCACACTCCTGTTACAATATCATCAATGTATGTAAAGTCACGTTCCATGTTGCCATGATTGTAAATCTGAATTGGCTGATCTTCCATAATCTTGAGAGCGAACTTATACGCTGCCATATCAGGTCTGCCCATTGGTCCATAAACTGTAAAGAATCTCAAACCAGTTGATTTGATTCCATAGAGTTTGCTGTAACTGTATGCCATAAGCTCATTGGACTTCTTTGTAGCAGCATAAAGACTAACAGGTCTGTCAACCTGATCGTCTGTGCTGAATGGCACCTTCTCATTGCCGCCATATACTGAGCTGGATGACGCATAAACCAGATGCTCTACAGGATAGTGTCTGCAGCATTCAAGAATATTGGCAAAACCTACAAGGTTAGACTGTATGTAAGAGTCTGGATTCTCAATGCTATAACGAACACCCGCCTGAGCTGCAAGATTCATAACCACATCAGGCTTATATGTCTTAAATGCCTCCTCAAGCGTAGCTTTGTCAGCAATATCTCCCTTGATAAAAGTAAACTTTGGGTTATCCTTGATAAAACTCAGTCTGTGCTCCTTGAGGCTCACATCATAGTAGTCGTTCATAATATCATAACCAATTACTGTAGCTCCTGCTTCCAGCAAACGCTTAGAAAGATTTGCTCCGATAAATCCGGCCGCCCCAGTAATAAGATATGTAAAGTTACTATTTAATGGTTTCATATTGTCTCCAATCTATCTCATATATACACAATAAACCATGTTTAATATACCACATTTGTTTACATAATGTCCATAAACTTATATTTACATTAAGAGATTTTTAAGAATATGCTTACATAATAAGAAAAAGCCAGAGCCTTCACGTGGAAAACTCTGGCTAATATAAAATCTTGCCATATATGTTACCAGTAAACATCGGTTATTTTATCAAGTAATAAATAAGAACATTAGTCTTCTTCAATATGCTCAAGTCCAAGTTCAAGAATTGACTTTACATGTTCATCTGCAAGTGAATAGAAAATCGACTTGCCCTCTCGTCTGTTCTTAACAAGCTTACTCTGCTTGAGAATCTTGAGCTGGTGAGATATGGCAGACTGTGTCATATTAAGTGCCTCCGCAAGATCACACACACACACCTCAGCCTCTGATAATACAAAGAGAATTCTTATTCGGGTTGAATCCCCAAACATCTTAAAAAGCTCTGCCAAATCGTATAATTCTGTTTCCTCTGGCATCTGCTCATTTACTATCTTTAACAGTGCTGGATGAATAACATTGTCATCACAGCACTCACAACCATGATTTATAGCCATACTAAACCTCATCTTTCAAAAGTGTCCAATTAGCGATTTATAGCTGTCACACATTAACGTAACAACTGCCCGCCATAGATCTGGCAGGCAGATATCTTTATATATTATAAATGATTTAAAGTTTCTTGACAAATAGAGCTCTAATTGCGTTAAGCACCGCAATTACCATTACTCCAACATCTGCGAAAATGGCAATCCACATGTTTGCAATTCCAAGTGCACCAAGAATCAGGCACACTCCTTTAACACCAAGCGCAAATGCAATGTTCTCATATACTATTCTCATGCATTTTCTAGCTATCTTAACAGCCTTGGATATCTTAAGTGGATCATCATCCATAAGAACTACATCTGCCGCTTCAATAGCTGCATCAGAACCAAGAGCACCCATAGCAATACCTATATCTGCTCTGGACAATACCGGAGCATCATTGATACCATCCCCAACAAATGCCAGTGTATCTTTATCAGACTTCTTAGCAAGTACTTCCTCAACCTTAGAAACTTTATCGGCAGGAAGTAATTCACTGTAGACCTCATCTATTCCAAGTTCAGCAGCAACGCTGTCAGCAACAGTTTTGGCATCACCCGTGAGCATAATAGTCTTAGACATACCAGCTTTCTTGAGAGCCTTAATTGCAGCCTTCGCGCTTGGTTTAAGAAGATCAGAGATTACAATGCATCCCGCATATGCATTATCAACAGCTATATATACCAGAGTTCCGACCTTGTTACATGGCTCATAATCTATACCCAGCTTTTTCATAAGCTTAATGTTACCAGCTGCTACCTTGCGGCCATCAACAGAAGCTACAACGCCATGTCCACCAATTTCCTCTACATCAGTTACACGATTCTGATCTATATCCTGGCCATAAGCCTTCTTCAGGCTCTTACTAATTGGATGTGAAGAATAACTTTCAACATAGGCCGCATACTCAAGAAGTTTGTCTGCAGAAATATTAGAGATATCTGTGTTGCCTCCAGCCAAGATAATCTCGCTTACTTCAAAAACGCCCTGTGTCATGGTACCTGTTTTATCAAATACCACATAGTTAACCTTGGAGAGAGCCTCAAGATAATTGGAACCTTTTACAAGAACGCCTGCGTTGCTGGCTCCACCAATTCCCGCAAAGAAACTAAGGGGAATACTGATAACAAGTGCGCATGGACAACTAATTACCAAAAATGTAAGTGCTCTATATATCCACTGTCCCACATTGGCAGGATGACCGAACATAAGACATACAATTGGAGGAATAACTGCCAAAGCTAGCGCTGCATAGCACACTGCCGGAGTATAATACTTGGCAAACTTGGAAATAAAGTTCTCTGAACGTGATTTCTTGGATGCTGCATTTTCTACCATATCAAGAATCTTGGAAGCAGTTGATTCACCAAATTCTTTGGTAGTTTCAATCTTAAGAAGTCCAGACATATTGATACAGCCTGAAATGACTTCATCCCCAGCATTACATTCTCTTGGAAGGCTTTCGCCTGTAAGAGCAGATGTATTAAGCGAAGATGATCCCTCTCTTACAATTCCATCAATCGGAATCTTCTCACCTGGCTGAACCACGATAATTGTACCAATCGATACCTCATCTGGATCAACCTGCACTATTTTGCCATCTTCTTCAATGTTGGCATAATCAGGACGAATATCCATAAGCTCAGAGATATTCTTACGACTCTTACCAACTGCAATGCTTTGGAACAGTTCACCAATCTGATAGAATAGCATAACTGCAACGGCTTCAACATAATCGCCATTGTCCACGAGTGCAACAGCAATAGCTCCTACTGTTGCAATAGCCATAAGGAAGTTCTCATCAAATACCTGCTTATTACGGATTCCTTTCCAGGCTTTCTTTAAGATATCAAAGCCAATAACATAATATGGGATCATGTATAACACGAATCTTATAACTCTTCCAAGCGGAATAGATCCAACATTAATCTGACCATAGTTAATGAATACTTCTGATATTTTGATAAGTACTATAAGTACTATAGCTATAATAATATTTCTTAAAGCTTTCTTCTGCTTCTTATTCATATATACCTCTAAACATATAACACTTCAAAATCATTCACATCACATACTAATTTTATGCCGTGATATAGTATAGAGCAGCCCAAAAGACTGCTCATAATAACATAGTTTATATTTTGTCTATAACCATTAGCCAATAGTTCATAACTAATAGTTCAAGCTACTAGATGTAAATCTCGCAGTCATCTTCAACCTTCTTGCAGTTAGCAAGTACTTCCTTCATAACAGCCTTTGGATCTGCACCATCTTCAAATTCAACTTCCATCTTAAGTGCCATGAAGTTAACAACTGCGTCCTTAACACCTGCTGTATTCTTAGCAGCATCTTCCATCTTGTTAGCACAGTTAGCACAATCTACTTCAATACCATATTTCTTCTTCATATTTCTCTCTCCTTAATTGTATGTATATTTAAATGCAAGTTCTGGGTTGAGATACTCCAGACAATCATTTTGTTTATACATATGAGCATTTGTTCATATGTTGATTTAATTATAATCCCTTGAGCGAGAATGTCAAGGGATTGTGATAAAAATGTTATATAAAAAGGTTCTTCTTGCAATCTACCTTAATAAAGTTACTAGTTACACCTTGAAATAAATCACTAACTACACAACTCCTGATATGATTTTGCACCAAATCCATCAAATTTCACCCAGTAATGATCCAGATTGTTATTGCCATTATTAATTTGAATATATCTGTCAAAATCAAATTTTTTCATACCAATTGCCTCTAGATGTTCTCTGTAAAACATGCATCCTTCCTTCATAGTTCTTCTTTTGAAAAACTCATTAATATTGGTATAACTTATTCCAAACTCTGCCAATTCCCACGGAAAAAGTTTTCCATCACTTAAATCTATAGCCTTTATAAGTTCTCTGTCTTTTATCTCAAAATCAAGTAGAGGCGTATCTATATAATACAACACTCCACTCAAATTGCTTATTAATCTGATTTCCGCCATCTTCTCTCCATTCTTCTCATATATTCCCTAGCAAATGGACTACTCCACACCGTATGGTAAGTTAATTCGCTGAGTTCGGGATATATAGAACTCATATTAAACTCCGCATCAAGCATATCCATAAATTCAAATGGATCTTCACCATATGGAGCCACATACACATTCATCATAGCTTCTTCAAAAGATTTATATCGACCTCTGTAGGCATCGTGTTCAAATAGTCCCATTCCATTGTCAAATATAAGAGGTATTTCGTATGTATGGCTATTTGCATCATAAAACAAGCCAAAGTTTCTGGTATGCCTGTCCACATTTCCTACCAGACAGTCTACAACTGCCAAATCCAACATATACCTAAGTGCATCCGAGTACTCTAATTCCCCTAACTCCGACAATTTATTAGCACACCACTTTAATTTGTCAATTGACTTCAGTTGTATGAATTCATCTGAAATTGTTGATAGCCCCCTTCTTTCCAACAGACTTTCAAAAGAAATAAAGGTTGATCCATCTAACTCAAAATTCTTTGAGTATACCCCCATATATACTCTTTTGCCATATACGAATTGACATGAACGCTGATTAACACAAGGGATGTTAAGCTGTCTACATATGTCAGCCGCTATAACTTCTACCGCCCAATCGTTCATGTGCACTCCAGCGATGACAGCCTGAGATTTGATAAAATATCTTTTATCAGAAGAAATAGCCTTAAGTTGAAAGCCATCAGTATCTGTTCTCGTATAAAAGATATTGCTTCTATCAAATTCAAAAACAGGAATTTTGATATTGACATCATTCATATCCGACTTCATCTGAAGGCAATCATTATCTTCAATAATTTCATACAAATTAACTTTATGATGCTTAACATCCTCGCAAATCAAAACCTCATTAACATCATCAAAGTCACAACAATTTTTGATGTACTGTTCCTCGAGAAAATGAATGAAATCATTCCACTTTGGCTTTTCGTTAATACCAAAAGCTCTTTCAGAAAGTTTTTCAGCATAATTTATGATATGCACTGATTCCTTCTTAACATTTACTTCTATTCTGGTGCAGCACCTACCTTCTATGACGTAATCTATGCATAATGGTTCGTGCTCATTCTTTAGCCTTGAATATAAAGCCTGCCTTGTTATACCATATTCTTCAGCAATTATTTGTACACTCTCTCCCTGACTAATACGCTCTCTTATCTCAGCTATATGTTCCTGACTTATTCTTGGTTTTCGTCCTGCATTACGTTCATTTTTCATAGAAACAACTCTCCATATATAAATTATATTGGGTCTAATCGTCGTTTGTCAATTTATTAATTTCTTTACAGCGTAGCGCAGATATATACTTTATATTATTATATGGATATTTCTCAAAACATTATCATATTGATATTGACTTATCATCTAATGCAATGTAACATAAATGCATAAGAGCACTGCGACAAGCGGTTGGCTTTATTTAGGTTTATTTGTTACTTTACAAACAACCGTCACTTGCCAGAGTGGCGGTTGTTGCGTTTTATCCTTATCGTTATTGTATAACCAAATACATGTAACGTAATAATAATCGGCATATCTAATTCTCCTCTAAGGCCCACCCAGCAAATATAAAGAATTATCTCCCTTAAACCGATAACATAAGTGATATATTAGCTGAAGTTTACAACATTGTTTAGGTCAATATGGTTATTGCACATAATATAATGGCAATGAATGCCCAAAGACAATTTAATATAGTTGGTAAGATCAAGAGGAAATCTACAGAAAAGCTATCTTCTGGCTATCGTATTAACAGAGCAGCTGACGACGCAGCCGGTCTTGCTATATCCGAGAAAATGCGCAGACAGATTAGAGGTTTAACTCAGGGCGTTCAAAATACACAGGATGGTATCTCTTTACTGCAGGTAGCAGATGGTGCATTATCAGAAGTTCATGATATGCTTCAGCGTATTAATGAGCTAGCAGTTAAATCAGCAAACGGAACTAACACAGCAACTGACAGAGAATATATACAACAAGAGGTTGGTCAGATATTAACTGAAATAGATCGCATATCCGAAACAACAACATTTAATGAAAAAAAGATATTTGATGGAACATATATGGACTATTATTCCTCAGACTATTATATATATGCTTCAAAAACAGAAGAAGATGAAGCAATATATAACAAAATGATTTCAGGAAATGTGTCTCAGTCATCAAGTAATATCACCATGTCAGATGGTACAGAAATATCTGCCAAAGCTGCAAATGAAATAATGAAAATGCTTAGTTGTACACAAATGGCGTGGACAATTGGAGAAAATGGATATAGTAGAACCAATAATCCTACTAAGTATTCTGAATATCTTCACACAATGAATGCCTACTGTAAGAGTTTATCATCTCATGCATATTATCCAAAGGCATATGAACAGAAAATGACAGATGAAGTTGAAGTTTACACTAATCAATATCTGGCAGATGGTAAATCATCATCCAAGAGTAATTTGTCATGGGGGTATGCACACGCAATTAATAAATGTGCCGTAGGAGGCACTCCAACTTTAACTTCAGAAAATATGATTCCAGAACGCGCTTTGACTGGTATGATGACTATGTTAACAGCAGAGAGTAATTCAGCCTACTATGCTGACGCAGAATCTTTGTTTATTAATTCATGCGAAAATATTCTTAAAAATGAAGGTATTACAAGTGGCAAACTAAAAGATGACCTTAACACATTGATGAATAAAGGAATTCAACACGTTAATCGAAAAAGCAATATTGGTGATATATATAGGGATATATTTGGTTCTAGAGTTGTACTCTCAGATGCTGAGATGAAAGCCCTGCCTCGCGGTTGCTGGATTCAGTCGGGCACTGAAGTCAATGATGGTATGTATATCAATATCGAAAAAATGGATTCTTCAATTCTTGAAATATCAGGTGTAGATGTGTCAACTGAGCATGAAGCACAAAATACAATAGCTAATGTTAAGAGTGCTCTGAAAAAGGTATCCTCTATAAGAAGCAATATCGGTGCTCAGCAGAACAGATTAGAGCACACTGTTAGAAATGAGAATAATATTATCGAAAATACTACAGCCGCTGAATCTGCAATCAGAGATACAGATATGTCAGATGAAATGGTTAAGATGTCTATGCTTAACATTCTTTCCGATGCTGGTATTTCGGTTATGTCACAAGCTAATCAAAGTGGGCAGGGTGTATTGAATTTGATACGGTAACTGATGCGTTCTTTATCAGTAAGCACTAAAACGTTAATCGTCAATTTCCATCAAAACCAGACTGATATCTATTTTCTTTTATCAAATAGATATTGACGTATCAGCTATTGCAATGTAACATAAATGCATAAGAGCACTGCGACAAGCGGTTAGCTTTTTAAAGTATCAATTGTATTTTAAACAATCGTCACTTTCCCGAGTGGCGATTGTTGCTTTTTATTCTTACGGTTATAGTATAACCAAATACATGTAACGTAATAATAATCGGCATATCTATCACTTCCTTTCAAATAAATCGGAAGTGTAGCCAACCGCCTGCCACCTATGCAGTGCCCTGTCTCCTTTGTGGAGGGTGAGGTTATTGTAAATACCAGTCGCCTCTTTTGTCAATATATATACGATAATTTATCAGTTTCTATTTGATATTCCATTCAAGGTAGCAGTTCTTTTTAACGCTAATCTGCAGCACATTTGAATTGAGCAAATACAGTATGTTCGAATTGATCAAATATATATTGACTTATCATCTATTGCAATGTAACATTAAATCAGAAAGAGCACTGCGACAAGCGGTTGGCTCAAGTTTTAGTGGTTATTATTTCAAACAACCGTCACTTGCGCGAGTGGCGGTTGTTGCTTTTTATTCTTATCGTTATTGTATACCCCAATACATTTAACGTAATAATAATCGGCATATCTATCACCTCCTTTCTGCAGATTGGAAGTGTAGCCAACCGCCTGCCACCTATGCAGTGCCCTGTCTCTCAGACGAGAGAATATTCATATTGTATATGATAATTACCATGTTTGTCAATTCATTTATGATAATCAAACATCTTAAATAAGCCCACGGATCATCCGTGAGCTTATTGTCATTTCTTGTCATTTAACAAATCAATATATTAAAACTGCATCAATCCAGCTGCATGTCTCTGCTTTTCTTCCTGCTGCTTCTTAAGCATCATCAACTGGTAATTCTGAAGTAACTGTTTCTTCTGCTTTTCAGAAACCGCCTTGCCAATATCAAGATCCTCAAGTGAACTCTTAGCTGAAAGAGTATTCTCAGCTGCAATGTCATTGAAGTTCTTAGTATATTCCAAACCTACACTTGCCGCACCCATCTTTGCACGACCACCGCTTATCTGCTTAATCGCATCTGAAACCTTAGAAATCGCATCTCCTGAAGATATATCAAAATCATCAAGGCCAAGCGACTTAAGTGATGCATTGACCATAGAAATATCTGGTCCACTTCCATCCGGATTAGAAGCGATATGAAGTGAATCGCTTCCATCTAAAAGATTCTTGCCATTATAATTAGTTGAGCCAATCAAATCGGCAACACCTTTTAAAAGATCATCAGCTTCTGCCTGCATATATCCGCGTTCTTCTTCACCATACATCAATGTATTAGCTGACTTTACGCTCAATTCATAAACTCTCTGAAGGCTATCTGTAACCTGGCTAAGAGCACCATCTGCTATATTCAAAGCGCTAACTCCTTCAGTTGCATTAGATGAACCCTGAGTAAGACCATTTTGTTCTTTCTCAAGTTTCTGAGCTATTGCAAGTCCGGAAGCATCATCAGCTGCGGTATTAATTCTGTTGCCACTTGCAATACTACCATAGTAATTATCAAATGAACTTCCAATTGCTGATATTCCTGCCATGTTTGCCTCCTTTAAGAATCAAAAACCTATAACTACAAGTATTATAGTATAGATCACATAACAAAACAAGGCGCTACATGTAGTGCCTTGCCTCATAATATATCATATATCATTGGTTAAATGTAACTTTATGTCCTTCTATGTTAATGAATATATTACCATCATTAAATAACCATCCTAATAGCGTCAATCAGTATGTCGATGTGTTCATGAGTGACATTGCCGATGTGGCCTACACGGAACATGTAGTCTGCCATGTCACCACCATTGGGGCAAATCCAGATGTTATGATTTTTCTTTAGTTCTTCGAATATGTATCTAGCTGTAGCTGTTGTTGGATGCAAGGCTGTGACTGCATTGGATGGAGACTGTGATACATACTCAAAAGGCATGTCCTTAATTCTTTCCCTAAAATATGCTGCTATATCAGCCACTCTTGCAATCTCGGCTTCCACACCACCATTGTCCGCTATCATTTTCAAGCGTTTATTAATCTGAATAAGTGTTGCAACCGCAGGCGTAAATGGTGTCTGACCTCTATCACCATTTTTAAGGGCATCTATGATATCCATATACATAGTTCTAGAACCATTAGCGTATACCCTCTTTAATGCCTTCGCAGACATGGCGAGCATTGATACTCCAGGTGCACATGCCAATGCCTTCTGTGAGCTTGTTATCATAACATCTATTCCCATAGCAGCAATATCTATTGGATCTGCTAAAAATGTGCTGATTGCATCTGCAATCAACAACAGATTGCCTGATTTACAAAACTCATGTACCAATGACATGTCATACAAGACACCTGTCGATGTCTCATGAACATTAATAAGAAAGGCTGTATAATCAGTAGCATTATATCTATCCAAAGCACTCTTTGTTAAGGCCTCTCCACTAGAAAGTTCTATCTCATCAAATGGAATATTATGAAGCTTACACAATTCCACGAACCTATGGCCAAAGCTACCTCCATTAACTACTAATGCTCTGTCTTGTGAAGTTAAGATATTCATGACTGCACTTTCCATAGACATAGTGCCCGAACCAGTTAAAAATACAGTTCTGCTTCCCTCTGGAGCATTAGCAAACTCATTCATGTAGCGCTCGCTCTCTTTCATGATTTCAGAGAATTCAGCAGTTCTGAAATATGGAACCTGACTTCCACCAATATTCAATAATTCATCCCAGGTCATTACCGGGCCAACCGTAAAATTAAGCATGCTCATTATTCTTTCTGTATCTCTCTTGAATCTCTTCTAATGATATCTTTTGAATATCAAATACCACAGGATTTAACTGTCCTTTACGTTTCTCCACTGGAGGTAACTGCATATAATCGCCATACAATAAGCTTAGATATTTATCATATTTCTCAAATCCTTTAAATGTCATACCCTCAAATTCTACATCAATAAAACTCTCAAAACATTCTGATGGCATACCATACTTGCAAGTTTTTTTAGGATATGGAAATAACAAATGACTAACCAATTCTGTTTTCTTGTTATTACATTTTGAAGCCCAGTAATTCCTAACAGCAAATGGAACTGACTTTGGGAAAAGCCTATACAACAGGCTATACCATCCTCTTAAAAAAGCTGAATCAGCATTGGTTCTTCCCATCTCAGAGTACAAAATCTTTCTTTGTACAACATTGTTCCAATAATATAACCATCTCAAAAATTTATTATCTGGAACATTGTCATTTACAAAAACATCTATGCATACGCCTGATTTGAAGTTAAGTTTTTCATGCCCTCTTCTAACAACGTCTGTACCAAGCAAACGCATTTTGGCATATCCCCAGCGATATCCTTCGTCGGTACGATAGTCCTGTAGAAAAAAATGTTCTTTATCTAAATCCTTTTTACAAGCCTCATAAAATTTCTCATATTCAGCTCTTGTAAAAATAACATCGCCATCATCATCCCATGGAACAAAGCCTTTATGCCTTATTGCTCCCAATAATGTTCCACCATCCAAGGAATATTGAATATTATTCTTCTTACATATTCTATCAACTTCGACAATTAACTCCAAAATGTTTAATTGCAGTAACCTTTTATCTTCTTCAGATAATTCTATTATATTCCCCATCCAATTAGCCTCTCATTATACTTACAGCTCTTGCTATACCGTCTTGAATACTATATCGTCCAACATATCCTATCTGTTCAATCTTTGATGAATCTAATACTGCAAAAGTAATTGGTGTATCCCCTATCTTTACCGCTATATCAAAACGCCTGTTAACATCACATGTCTTAGCAACGATCTCAGCAAATTCTGCAATCGTAACCCTAGAGTGTGCATTTGCAACATTATATGCCTGACCTTTTTCTCCAGCGATTAAAATAGTCATAGCACCAATAATTGCATCTGCAACATAAGTATAACTCCTCATTTGTTTGCCTTCACTGCAAAGAACAATATCCTGTCCATCAATTGCACTTCTGATAAACTGTGCCGTTGCTCTATTGTCCTTTTCAGAAACACAACCACCATAAACATGGCTGAATCGTGCAATCACAGCATCAACTTTATATTCATGTACAAAAGAAGCGCATAAGGATTCTGCTGCTCTCTTGGCAGATGGATAACATGATCTAAATGACGTCAAATCAACATATCCATGATCATTTTCAGCTATTTGCTCCCTGTCTTCTATCTTTCCATATACCTCGCCTGTTGATGCAAGCATAAATCTGCAATTATCAATCTCTGAAGCATACTTTAGAAGGTTATATGTGCCGATAAATGCTGGTGTCATTGTTTCAACAGGATGATCTGAAAATGCGGCGGGGTATCCATCACCAGCAAAATGAAGTAGGTAATCAAATTTAATGGTTAATGATAACGACTCAGTAACATCCTGAATAACAAAATGCAGCTTATCTGATTCTGCACTAGAAACAAATCTTCTATGTAACTTATCTTCATCTCGTCCCAATGCCCAAACTTCTATATCTGCTTTCTCTGTATCATTCATATACATAAGCATATCAATAACAAAAGCGCCTAACATACCTGTGGCGCCCGTTACCAGGAACTTCTTACCATTTAATTGTTGATAATTATTTACAGAATGAATTGCATTCGCTAAATCTTCTCTGTATGTTTCATTATTATAATACATGGTTGTTCCTCTATATTATTTTAACCAATCATCTCGTTTGGCGGTTAACAATGCTTTAAATATCTCTAAATCTTCCGTTGTCGTTATTTTAACATTCTTTTCTGAACCTGCGCAAAAATGTACTTCTTCGCCAAGTTCAATCATAAGTGTGCAACTTGCAGTAGAATTCGTAATCCCTCTCTTCAATGCCTCTTCATGCGCCCATTTCAATTTACCCAAAGAAAAAGCTTGTGGTGTTTGTGTTCTAGCAAGTGAGTCTCTTGAAATAACCTCACCAGATGCTTCATTATCATCACATTTTCTAAGTAACATAGCTTCAGCACAAGGAATAACCGTAATAGCAGAACCATGTAATCTACATGTTGCTATACATCCTGAAATAATCTCTTGTGATATGTTTGGTCTGATAGCATCATGAATAAGAATCATATCATCATCCGTATAATGTAATGCAAGCTCTTCAACGCCATTTCTTATAGATGACTGACCATTATCACCACCAACAGTTACCCACTTAAGCTTAGTAATGTTGAACTGCTTTGCATAAGCCCACAAAACCTGCTGCCATCCATCTATACATACAACCGCAATCTCATCTATATCAGGATGTTGCTGAAACGCCTGTAATGTATATACTATTACAGGTCTGTCATTTATATTCAAAAACTGTTTTGGAATATCCTGCTGGGTTCTAACGCCTTTTCCTCCAGCTATTAACATTGCTATGTTCATATGTTTTACCCTATTAAACATTTTTCTGTTCTTTCTATCGTGATAGCATCTGGACTCATCAACGCAATCTTTGATTCTGGAACCCCCAAAATCATCAAATCCCTTTTAACATTTTGTGAAATATCTGAACTTACAATTGCAACTGCAATGAAATCAAACTCTTTTTTTTCAATTGCAGCTATAGGTTCTGATACAATACTGTTTATTACTTTTCCATGTGAATATTTATCTATCCATCCAGAACAATTGTAATCTTTAGATTGCTGTAAGAAATCAACAAGTTTCCCCCCCACATCTCCAGCACCATAAACAATTATTCTACTGCCTGGTATAATAGATATATATGGAAACAGGAAATTTTTTTCACATCCAAAAAAAGACTTATCACCCACACTAGCCAAAAGGCGTGATATTATAAAAGCAATTCTTCTATACATTATCTCTGTTACATTTCTACAATCCAACTCTTTTTTTAAACATAAATACATCAGTTTTAACTTATAAATATCTCTTTCACATAAAGTATGGTTAATAGATTTAGGTCTTTGGACATAATGGTAGCTAGGCTCGTCTATAGATATTATTTTTTCTGCTTCCAATGCACATAAAAACATAGTGGTAATGTCTTCCCCCATGCTCAATCTAGAATCTATAGCTTTCTGAACCTTAGTATACAATTCTCGTCTTATAGCACTACAACATAAGGACGGATTTATCTCTCTTTTAAAACAAACTGTCAAGTTTGTCATTCCCTCTAGAAACTCCAACGAAGAATAAATACCTATTTTTGCTTCCTGTTCAGACAGTTCACTTCTTCCTTCATATTCTTTATACCAACCTCTCAAGTATATTATATCAATATCATCCTTTATTACATCCACTATATTTTGAATACGTGATTCTTCAATCCAGTCATCACCATCCACATTAATAACATAAGAGCCTCTAGCATATTGAGCTCCTATCGCTCTTGCAGATACGAGACCTTCATTTTTTTTATGAATACACCTCACTCTTTGATCTTTTTGGGCAAACATATCGCATATTTCGCCACTACCATCAGTGGATCCATCATCAACAAGAATAATCTCTATCTCCCTATAGGATTGCGAGATAACACTCTCCACGCATTCTATTAGATACTCTTTTACATTATATACCGGAATTATAATACTTATAAGCATTTTACACCTTTTCTGCCACCATTTTATATACTAATGTATTTATTTAATCAATACATTCCCCTCTACATCTTCACCCAATCGTTTGGACAAATATCAACAAGCGAATCATAATTAATCCACTGAGATGGTGCAATTACTATTTTATCTTTATTAGAATTTAACCATGCCCCCCACCAACTAAAAGAACTATTTGCTATAATTTGATGCTTGCACAAAGCCATGAGTTGCAAATCATACCAATCTTCATAGCCCTCAAACCTACTTTGCTCTAAATATATGCCATCGCAAAACCCAAATTTGTCCTTTACATATTCAATATCATTGCTAAAAAAAATGAATACAGGATTATCCACAACTTTTTTAATGTACTCGATTCCGCTTCTATAATACTCATCAGTACAAATTCCACCAAAAATACGCTCGTTACTTCTAGTCAAATAATCTCCTCTGCGAATATGAACGGCCACTGCATTACATTCTCCAATAATTGACCTATAATAATCATATCCTTTATCATTAATCTTTCTAAAAACCAAGTCTGATCTTAATTCTTCTTCGACCTCTTTTATATAAGAAAAACTTTGAAAATAACCATCGCAATATCCGTACTCCATATTATTAGCTTCTTCCTTGTTAGCACTACCAAACGACTCGCTAACATCTGGTTCGACATATATATCGTTATTATATAAATATTGTTCTCTCAATCCCGAATTACATCTTATATAATCTATACTTTCAAAAACATTTCTCAACTCAAATTCACGCATTCCTGGATAATGATAGCTTGATATATCAGCCGTAACTTTTTTCCCCTTTAATCTCATATATCGTGAAAATGCATACTGAAAAAGCTGATTTCCTAACCCGCCTTTGTAATTAATAATAATCTCACTTTGCACATTTTTTTCAATTTCAGCATCTCCAAGTAATCTTATTCTATCATCAACTCCAAAAATAATTACATCTTCTATACCATAGCCTTTTATCTGATCACACATTTCGTCAGTATATTTTCCACGTGGAACAATAACCAATATATCTTTTATATCCTTGAGCACACTTGGTTTTTCAACATTAATTCCAAAAATCACTGTATTTTGCTTTTCTTCACTGTTATCAACAAAGCATGAAATCTTAACTTTTTCTTTATAGTAATGATATGCCAAAATTCCAATCTCACCTGTTCCAAATATAACAGCCTCTTTATCTTTTTTCATAATCATTTATACAGCCATCTTATTTGATGCGTTGTGTTCCTTTCTATACTAATTCATACATACTAGTAAAAATCCTATTAGCCATATCCTGATAGCACACTTTATTATAATATTCTTTATTGTTTCCAAATGCAAAATTTCCAAAGGTGAATTCATATCTTTCATCTGGTTTAATTACAATAATAGGGTTTAGAACTTTTTGGGCATATTCATACATTTTTTCCAAATCTGCATTTATTCTATCAATATCCTCTTTTTCAGTACGCTGATTTATCATCGATAAATCGCCATATAGACTTGATAAATAATTTTCTGACAGTATAACTTTAATATTTTTATCTTTCAGTTCTATTGAAAGCCTATCACAGGCCTCATACCACATCTTTAAATGTTCTTCTCTACATATCTTAACAGACTTCTCATTCCCATGTTCTGACTCAAGATAAGCCTCACTATTTGTAAAAATATTGCCTTTTTCACTCATAAGTAGATCATATCTTTCCTCGAGTAGATCAATAAATATGATTGTATCCTCTTTAATATTCTTTATTCTCCCACATAATTCCCCTGTAATATCAGCAATTATTTGTTCTTTTCTAAATGTACTATTATGAGCTATATTTGTCTCTTCACCAATACACATTGCAGAAACCAAACTAGAAAAAGCAAAATGATGATTAATCTTACATCCTAAAGCAGCTCTCATAGCGATCCATCTTGACGAAAATCCTCCAAACACAAGTAATTGACTTTCAATAATTCTTGTTCCAAATATTTTTTCTATTTTATGTTTTATTTCATTTACTATAGCTATTTCTCGTTCGTTTTTGCACAATCTTTCGTGCAAAAATATTTCTTTTATACAATAATGAAATAAATTATCATAAAAAAGTTTATCCGCCCGATACTTATGAAGTCTATCTATAATATAATTCATAGACTTATCAATGTTTTGTAATCTGCTAATGCTCTCTTGCAACGTCAAGCAGCCAGGTCTTCCATTTCTATAAAACACTCCAGGAAAGTCAATAACTATAACACTTTTAACATGATAAAACAATTCAACTTCATACGCCCAGTCCTCACCATAATTTGATTCTGGCTGCATCAAATTTTTTTCTATAATCCAATTACGCCTAAATAGTTTCCCCCATATTGCAGGCTGCGTAACCATCAAAAGAACATTAAGCATATGGCGTCCACTATAATATCCCGATAAATACGATTCAAGTTTTTTATCCCCACGCTCATCTACACTCCAGTACCCATTTCCAGAGACATAAGTAGCATTTGTACTCTCGATAGTATTTACCAATTTTTCTATATATTCTTCAGCAATCCAATCATCTGAATCCAAATAGAAGACATAATCACCCTTCGCACACGAAAGGCCTCTATTTCTACTTGCTCCAACTCCAATTGTTTTCTGATTCTTGTAAAGAGTAATACGTGAATCAATTTTGCTTAATGATTGACACACGGAAAAAGTGCCATCAATAGATGCATCATCAATAACAATTATTTCCAAATTGTGATATGTCTGATTTATAACGCTCTTCAAACATTGTTCTATATATTTCTCAACATTATATGCTGGCACAATAACACTAACCATTATATTTAGATCCTATCTAATTTATTACATCTTATAATCCCAATAAATATTTCATTATATTTATCGGTAGCTCAACTTAATTCTTTAGTTCATAGAACCAATTCAACTAATGATTCATTATT
>DCJA01000013.1:17850-34811 GCA_002317175.1 Lachnospiraceae bacterium UBA1712
ATATTATACATTTTTTCTAAATTTAATCTCATATACTTTACTATCTATTTGATTATCACAAACACTTGCTTATATCATAATTCCACTAAAGCAAAACAGGATGGCCAATAGTGCCATCCTCCAACAATAGTTTATGTTTATGCTATATATATACATATTATGACCTAACAATTGTGAATCCTAGTCATTTAAAAATATCCATTAACCACAATGAATAATCTATTTTTATTTTCTCAAAAACAAGAAATTAGTTGTTACAAATATTTCCAACTTCTCATCATATTTATCTATTTTCTCAATGCTATTTTGCAGTATTCTGTACATATCATATTTTTCATTCAGTAGATACCAAAAGTCTCTTATAAATGTCTTTGAATCAATATTACAGCCGCCAAATTCAATTTGTATTGCTCCTATTCGTCCTTGACTAAGCATCGCTTTTGCGCCAATTAAAGCCTTATATTCATTTCCTTCTATATCCATCTTAAGAAAATCAATTCTATCAATTCCATTTTCTTTACAGTATGTATCAAGTGTAGTCAGCTCTACTTTTTCTCTCAAACTAAAGTCAATATTCAATGCCTCAAGTTGTCTATCAAACAAACTTGCCAAACCAGAGTTTTCTTTATCCGAGAACAAAGTCGCTAAGCCTTCTTGGTCAGAAACAGCTTTATTAACAAGAATAACATTCTTTTCATCTTTTGTATTTTCTTTCAACACTCCAAATGTTTTTTTGCTAGCTTCAAACGCATGCACTTCAACATTGCCCAATTGTTTTTTTATTTTTAGAGTGTAACTGCCTATATTAGCTCCGACATCAAAAACACACTTGATATCCATTTTTCCTCTAATATAATCAAGAACATACTTTTCGCCTGATGTTTCAACGCATTCTCCCATGCCAATATTCATAGCTTCTAAAACTATCTGATACATTTCGCACCAGTCTTTATATTCTAGTGATTCCTTTCCCGCCATCTGCTTAAGTTTAAAAGTTGAGAAATCGTTATAATCTATCAACTTATCTACTAATCCAATTTTATTAGAATTTATTCCACATTGAATTAAATCATTATATATTTCATCATAATATTTAGAGGAAGTAACAATAATAGCATTGTAATCTTCATCACGCAAATAAGATAGTTCTAAAATAGTATTCTTATCATATACCCCCACAACTTCAAAGACACTATTCAAGTAATCTCCGTATTTCTGATACATTTCACCTTTGCCATAAATCAAAACTCTCTTCATCCAAGCCAAACCTTTCTATTCCATATGTAAATATTATTCAGATATAACTATTGCAAATATATAAAATTATTCTTTTTCAATCTTACATAATATTATATATCCTTAATACGTAAATATTACGTACTATTTAGTTCGCCATTTCAATACTATCGCCTCTGAACTAGTTTTCTAAAAACAAATATTCCACAATCAAAATCCCCCAAACACTCAATGTATTTTTTATTTTTCACCTCATCTAGCAAATATTCATTTTCGCAATAATCGTGAATGATAATTAGTTTTTCTAACAATAATTCATCAAATGTAGCCAAAACTGTAGCTGGATTAAAAACCCTATGTGCATTAAAATGAAGCCTTTCCTCAGATCCAATTGGAACAGAAAAATACAAATAGCCTTCCTCCGCCAATACTCTTTGAATATTTTTTGCACATTTATACCAAGCATTGCAATCTATTTCATCTCCATATCTTCCCAACCCAAAATGTTCCACAGCATGCAAAGAAGATAATGATTTTATGGAATTATCCTCAATATTCTTCAGTTCAGTAGCATCAGACTGTACAAACTTTGGAATATCAAGAATCTTACTTTTAATATTATAATTCATTGGTCTAATATCTATTAGTGTAGTCTTAATATCCATACACATTAAATGCGATATAAAACCATCTACTCTTGAACCAATATCATAATGCATCTGAACATTCTTTTTGCTTATAAGTTTTGCTACTATCATATCTTGCAAAAAATAATGAGCGTCCAATGCACCATTATTTTGTCTATAATCTGACACAAATGGCCTTTCACATTTTTCACTAAACTGAAATTTGCCAATATGAGGCTCCTTTTCATACATATCTATATATTTCAATTTATCTAGTGAATATTTTCTCTTATCACGGATTTTATCCAAATCTTTATAAGTAATAATATCATCCGAGAATCCCATATCCTCCAATTGTTGTTTTATTTCTTGTATATAATCGCTACAAATAATTATTTTATCGAATGAAATATTAAGACTTTTCAATCTTAACGTTTCAATAAATGGATACTCCAATACTCTATTTGGCCTTTCTCTAGCAACCAAATAAATAATTTTATAGTTTTCCTCAATCCATGCTCTCCTTTCGAGGAAAATCTTTTCTGTGCCTATAATAATAGCCTTTTCCATTTTGTATACCCCTCTCATAAAAAAGTGTTCATTCTACCAAAGAGAACTCCATACATAATTTTAAAAAGGTGTTCGTTAAATAACCCCTTCATAAAGACACAACTCCCTAAACACTGTATCTTTAGTTATTATCCTTTAACCACTTTTATTTTACCATAATTGTATTAATATATGTATCTGCATATATCATGTAACCTTTAGAAACTAGTAGATCTATTATTTCACTTTCTTTTTTGCCTTCAAATGATTCCGAATAACCTAGTGTCTCAACACAAATAACATATGCACCTTCTTTTTCATAGTCCATAGCTTCCAAAATCTCAAAATCTAGTCCTTCTGTATCTATTGATATAAAATCTGGATATTTTCCATTGAAATAATCACAAATAACACTTTCCAGTGTTTCAACAGGAACATTAATAATATTTTCAATCTAAAAATCATACTTTGCACATAATTCTTTTACAGTTTGTTCCGAAAACGAACTCATTGTATTTGGTTTCAACATATAGAAGTTGAGATTATCTTTTTCTTTTCCCATTCCAACATTTAGATTGACATCTTCGTTTCTTTCCAATAAAAACTTCTCAAAAAGAATAGGATTAGGTTCAACATTTATACCTCTACAACCGTTCTCGTAGAAATATGCAGTGTTCGAAAACTTATAAGGATCATTTGCACCAATATCTATATATGATGGTTTTTTCACTCCCTTCGCGTTAAAAATAAACGCAACTATCATATCCTCTCCTGACTGACTATAGCTTTTTTTAAACTGTATACCCATTTGCATTTTGCCTTACGGCGTTCTCCTTTCGCATTTATCTCTGTAATATATTATTATATAAATAGTATCGGCATAATTGCTCTGTATCTTTACTTACAAATCATTATTTCTCTATCTCATAGTTTTGTAACATATTTATAAATAAACCATGTATAATAAAAAAGGAGGCATATCACTATGCTCTCTTTTTTACGCCATATTATCGCATACACATTTCAATTATTTCAGCTATTGCAACAGAGACTTCTTCAGATACATAACTAAAATCTTTACCCGTTTCAATAGTCTTACTAAAGGCTACTATTTCGTACCTTATGCCTTCTCCATCAAGCTGATAGAAATATCTCTTATTATTTTCAGCGTTCTCGTATCGAATCTCAAAATAGTCCATCTTCCACCAAGGTGCTGGAACATATACATAGCCTTTAGTTCCGGTAATCACCAGACTACCTTCAGACTTGGCTGCTTTCGCTACCTTTATCGAAGCCACTGCCTCAGGATATACAAAATCAATCTTTGTAAATCCATCAAACTTTTTCTCCTCATCAATAAACCTACTTACTATATGTCTGTCAGTATAATTTGTTCCTAGTATCTGAAATATAGGTAGCATAGCTGTTGGTCCCCATGCACAAATACTATTCCATTTTCCAGCTATCTCACCTTGCGCAACCTTTTCATCAGCAATACTAGTACAAACAGAATCTACAGATACAACATCACCAATAGCTCCGCTTTTAATTAGTACAAGAAGCCTTGCATATGCAGTTGAATAAGCAGGTTTTAATCCATCCATTAGTACCAACTTTTGATTACGTGCTAATGTAAATAGTTCCTTTACCTGTTCAGCTTTAGTAGCAATTGGAGACTCACATATTACATGTTTTCCTTCAAGAAGCGCTTGCCTAATATCCTTGTAGTGTTTGTCTGGAAGAGAAGTAATATATATGGCGTCACTTTCTTCCATTTTCTCTACTCTCTGGACACCATTGACGTACTCACATTCTTTAGCAAATTTCTTACCGATTCCAGAATTACCAAGTACAGCTATCTTTAAATCTGCTTTTTTTGCCCTTATATCAGAGCTAGATACCCCTTCAGTTCTAGGCAAATATATAACAGTACAATATTCCTTCAGATAATCAAACTGTCCTACCCAATCAGATCCTACGGTAAAGATATCTATATTATATCTCTTGATATCATCTATCTTTTGTCCAACATATTCCTCAACAATTATCTCATCTGCTATACCGAGGGCACGTACAGCAGCCATACGCTCCATAAGTGACTGGTGTGTGTTAATCTTACCTCTTCTACGGTCAAAATCATCAGAAGTAACTCCTACAATCAGATAATCCCCCAATTGCTTTGCACGCTCTAACAATCTGATATGACCATAATGTAACAAATCAAATGTGCCATATGTAATAACTCGTGACATACTGTAACCCTTTTCCTATACCTGCATTCCTAATTTATTCCTAGTTTCATTTCCCATATCTTTATAGTAGACGGTCCAGTAAATCCAGCTAAAGCATCAGCATAATTACGTCTTAGGTTTTCATCTTCAACCACTATCTCATCTGCAATTAAGAAACCTGGGTATCTAACCATATAATTTAACATCTTAGCAGCCCTTTCATCATCCTCACCAAATGCTGTTGGCTGATTACTTGGCACAAGAATCAGTCTTTTACAACATGCCCATAATTCTTCACTCTTATATATATCATCAAGTTCAGTTGTTTCTCCCCATTCGTCCCAAGGATCCTGATAATAGATTCTGTCAGCTCTTAACTTTGCCAACTCATAGTCTTGATAATCAACTAATGGTAATTCTGTTGGAAATTCATTACCATCATAATAGCGCTCAACTATATTTCCCAAAGCATCTTTTCTATAATATGGAAGCGGCATAACGTATATATCCGCCTTATCTGATTCTTCATTAACCAGTCTCTCATATGTAGCTTTCATATCTTTCCAATGCTCCGCTTGAGAAACCAGTAATAGTATTAATTCTCTTTCAACATCTGTCTCAGTTTTCTCTCTTGGCAGTGGCATCTGATTAGGAAGATATTCTACTCCACCAATTGCCTGATAAGCAATTGTATAATTATCTTCAAAATATGGGTAATCATGCGAAGAGCCAGTTCTCACCATCTGCATATAATCACCATAATTCACCCTTAGATGGGTATCATATCCAACTGGCATTGGAATCTCAAAGCCTTCAAATGTTCCCAAGACTACACTGTCATAACACTCCTTTGGAGTATGATAATCTTTCCAGTGTTGCCACACCATCATATTCGTTAACTCATCAGCATCCTCATCTGTGTATAACTGACACACCTTCTCAAGTAATACCCCTAATTGGTATGTTACTGAATTCTGAGGATCAGTATCATCTATTTTTGCTCCCAGAGAAGTCTCGACAAGCTCAAGCTGATGTTTTCTTTCTTCTATAGTAAGACCTTCATACTGAGCAATAAGGCTATATAAGAAGTCTAACGCCTCAGCCTGCTGATCTCTTGCTTCCTTATCTCTTGGAAGATAGTCCAATACTGCTATATCTATTCCAATAGCGGCTGGGCAACCATGAAATCTCTCAATAAAATCTGTATCAGTTGAATATCCATATGTATTAAATACACCACATAAAGCTGCTTTATGCTTATCCTGATTCATAACATGGTGTATTGTGAATCCTTCCGGTAATTCTTCTTTTGCAATATCTATAAAGCGCATATAATCAGCCCTTTTCATAGATATATCTATATCATCATCCCAAGGTATAAAACCCTGATGACGTACCGCTCCTAACAAGGTCCCCCATTCAGCATAATAAGTAATATTGTGCTTCTTGCATATTGCATCTACTTCTTTAAGTACTTCAATACCCGCAGCCCATCCACGCTTAATCATGGTATTTACAGGATATCCTTCTCTTACCTCTTCATCGAAAAATGCTCTATCAAACATATATACTCTCTTTCTTATTCCAGAAAATAATCAGGAATAGGTGCCTTGTATGCTTCAAATAATGTCATCAACTGTTCTTCCTGAGTCTTATATGAAGGATAACTATGACTATTCAAGAACTTTATCGGCTCCATATAATTTGCTCCCATAGTTGCTGTTAACACTTCATGATACATCTTGGGGCAAGGAATCATCATCTGTTCAAATGGAAGATATACAATTTCCTCAAACCATTCTTTTGGCCATCTATGAGCATCCCCCATTACTGCCCAGTTATTTATTCTTGCAAGGTATGGAGAATCAGTATCATTGTACATAGCAGAAATGCTATATTGTAGTTTTGTCAATTCTCCAGGTAAAGATGAATCTCGCAAAAATTTAAGTCCGGTAAATTCCTCAATTCCCTGTACTACTTCTTCGATATCTTCTGCCGTCAGATCTGATGTTCCTCCGTACGCCTCGCCATACCATCTATCTGTCTGCTGAGACATGTATCTAACTACTTGGTGTAAGTTTTTTACCACCATTCTATCAAGTTCCTCGGTTGGAACTTTGTCCATAATATAGATATCAATTCCAGTTGGATATGGACATCCATGAAATCTATCCAAGAATTTCTTATCAATTGAAGAAAAATGAGCATTTATTATTCTTGGTGGAAATATACACGACTGATCAACATTATACAATGAGAACATGGGATCCAAATCGCTTTTACATGCCTTAACAAAGTTATTGAAATCATCTCTATACATTATGATATCAAGGTCATCATCCCATGGTATCCATCCTTTATGTCTGACTGCTCCCAGCAATGTCCCATAGAAAGCAAAATATCGTATATTATTCTTTCGACATACTCTATCCAACTCCTCAAGAACTTCCATACTAGATGCCCAGTATCTTTTCATCATACCTTTTATATCAAATCCAGCCCTTGTCTCTGGTTTGAAAAAACTTGCATCAAACTGCATATATTTCCTCCGATGTTTTATTCAAATAAAAACTCTGGTGGTTTTTGGCCACACTTCTCATATATCTCTATCAATTTCTCTTCATATTTTTTAAAAACTGGATAATTATGACAATTATAGAATTGCTTTGGGGTCATATAATCATCCCCCATTGTTTTTGCCAGAATACGTTCATATTGTTGAGGAACAGGCACCTTCATTCCGCAGAATTCAAGATATTTTGGATTACCAAACCAATCAATTGGAATATTCTCATCATCGCCCGAGATTGCCCAATTATGAATTCTTGCCACATTTTTAGAATTTGTATCATTGAATGTTGCTGATATGCAATGTGTAAACCTGGTCATCTGACTTACAATCGTATCATCTCTTACAAAAGTATACCCCGTGGCATTTTCTATTTGACTTATAACATTCTCTATTTCCTGGTCTGTCACACTATTGGGATTCTGTTGTCTCCATCTATTATCAGCTCGCTGTGCAACAAATCTAGCATTTTGATGAAGCCAGCTTAGCGCCTCTATATCATCTTGATCAACAGGTGTTTTATCTAAAACATATATATCTATTCCTGTGGGATATGGACAATTATGAAATCGCTCTAAATAATCCTGTTCCATGCAAGTATAGTAAGTATTTATTAGCCGCATAGGATAAAGCGAAGAAACATCAATGTTAATCAAATGGAAATAAGATTCCAATTCACCAGCATGCTCGATTAGCTTATCATAATCCCATCTCATCATAATGATATCTATATCATCATCCCAAGGAATAAAGCCTTTATGCCTTACTGCCCCAAGAAGAGTACCGTAATAAACATAGTAGGTTATGTCATTATTTGTACATATTCTATCTAATTCATGAAGGCACTCTAATCCAGCTGCCCAATATCTTTTCATCATGCCTCTAACATAAAATTTGCATTGTTCTTCAGGCACGAAAAAACTATCATCCAATATCATCTACACTCCCATATCCAATTGTTATATTTGAAAATATAATATCGGACAAAATGTGCAACAACTCAAAATACTATCTAATATTATACTATATAATCTCGCTATCTAACAAGAAATCCGGCACTTGCAATCCACATTTTGCGAATGTATCTATCAATATCTGCTGCGACCTACGATATCCTGGATACTCATGTCCTGCGCCTTCTCTAAGCGGAATCATATAGTTTTCTCCGAAACGCTCAATAAGTATATCGTTATATTGTTCTGGAGCCATAATGTCTATATTCTCGAATGGTAATCGTACCCCTTCACCATACAGTTTTATAGGTTGAGGTTTTCTTGCACCTCGCGCCCATCCATGAAGATAAACTACTTCCTTGCTATCAGTTTCCCAATATCTAGACTGCACTTTATCTAATATATTGGTAAGCTGAACTGACATATTAGCTGCTCTGTCAAGTTTTATACCAGTAACCTGTTCGATAATTGCCAATAGATGTTCAAACTCTTCTTCACTATATGCATCATTGGCATAAATAGCTTTATGCTCTGCTTCTGACATAAATGCTTTGTCTGTACGCTGAGCAGCATATTTGATACACTGATGTAGTTCTCTAAACTCTTTTCTTTCCTGCTCCGAATCAGGTAATTTATCTAAAACATATATATCTATGCCAGTTGAATGAGGGCACATGTGATATTTAACAAGGAAATCTTCTGAGATCATAGGAGCACATGTATTTACAACACGAAGTGGCGCTAGAGATGTTGCCATATTATTATATATCATCACTCCATCTTGAAATTCTTCTGGCGCTAAAGTTCTGAATCTATCATAGTCACCTCTTAGCATACATATATCCATATCATCATCCCAAGGTATGAATCCTTTATGCCTTACTGCACCAAGCAAAGTCCCATAGTCTGCATAATAGATTACTCCTATCTTATTACAAACTCTTTCAAACTCACTCAGCACTTCGATATGTGACGCCCAGTATCTCTTCATCATAGAACTGATATTGAATCCATCTCTTTCTTCACTTTTAAAATACTCATCTTCAAAATACATGCTATTCCCTCATATACATCAAAAACCCAGGGCGAACCCTGGGTTTTCTAATTATGGTTTTATAGTTAAGCTCTACGCCAACTCTCCACCTATCTTCGGACCCTTTAGAAGATTTACGACTAATTATTAGCCAAGAATAGAAAGTACACCCTGGTTAGACTGGTTAGCCTGTGCAAGCATAGCCTGACCTGCCTGTGCAAGGATATTGTTGTTAGAGTACTTAACCATTTCTGATGCCATATCTGTATCACGAATCTGGCTCTCAGCTGCTGTTGTATTTTCAACAACGTTATCAAGATTCTTGATTGTGTGCTCAAGTCTGTTCTGAACTGCACCAAGGTTAGCTCTCTGCTTATTAAGTGTTGTAATAGCATTCTTAATAGAAGAAATAGCTGACTGTGCCTTAGCCTGTGTTGAAACAGATGTAGTTGTTAATGAAAGACCCTTTGTACTAATAGAACCAATTGTTACAGTGATTCTGTTTGTAGAAAGACCTTCTGCACCAACCTGAAGAGCTACGCTCTTGAATGATCCATTAAGGAGCATTCTAGTATTGAATGTTGTTGTTGTAGATACACGGTCGATTTCTGACTTAAGAGCAGATACTTCAAGCTGGATATATGAAAGATCTTCTGAAGTATTTGTTCCGTTTGCTGCCTTAACTGCTAACTCGTTCATTCTCTGAAGCATATCATGTACTTCATTGAGTGCACCTTCAGCTGTCTGTACACAAGAGATACCATCCTGCGCGTTAGAAGAAGCCTGTGTAAGACCTCTAATCTGACGTCTCATCTTCTCAGAAATAGCAAGACCTGCTGCATCATCTGCTGCACGGTTAATCTTGTAACCTGAAGAAAGTTTCTCTGTGCTCTTAGCCTGTGTAGACTGTGTTAAACCGAGCATTCTGTTAGAATTCATTGCTGTTAAATTGTGCTGTACTACCATAATATTTTCCTCCTTGAATTTGTCTGTGCGAATCCTTTCGCATCAGTTTGAATTAATAAATATATAGTTGTAAGCGTGTTGTTCACCGGGTCCAGGTTTTACGCAACACACCTATTACTACCAACTTAGCTTACTGTAAAAGTGAAAGTACTCCCTGATTTGACTGATTAGCCTGTGCTAACATCGACTGTCCTGCCTGTGCAAGGATATTGTTGTTAGAATACTTAACCATTTCTGATGCCATATCTGTATCACGAATCTGGCTCTCAGCTGCTGTTGTATTTTCAACAACATTATCAAGATTCTTAATAGTGTGCTCAAGTCTGTTCTGAACTGCACCAAGGTTAGCTCTCTGCTTATTAAGTGTTGTAATAGCATTCTTAATAGAAGATATAGCTGACTGCGCCGATTCCTGAGTTGAAACAGACATATTTGTCAATGAAAGTCCCTTAACCGTAATTGACGAAATGCTAATTGTAATTCTATTTGTCGAGGTACCTTCTGCACCAACCTGAAGAGCTACGCTCTTGAAAGATCCATTAAGAAGCATTCTAGTATTGAATGTTGTTGTTGTAGATACACGATCGATTTCTGACTTAAGAGCTGATACCTCAAGCTGAATATATGAAAGATCTTCTGAGGTATTTGTTCCGTTTGCTGCCTTAACTGCTAACTCATTCATTCTCTGAAGCATATCATGTACTTCATTGAGTGCACCTTCAGCTGTCTGTACACAAGAGATACCATCCTGTGCATTAGTAGAAGCCTGTGTAAGACCTCTGATCTGACGTCTCATCTTTTCTGAAATAGCAAGGCCAGCTGCATCATCTGCTGCTCTGTTAATTCTGTATCCTGAAGATAACTTCTCAGTACTTTTTGCCTGTGTAGTAGTTGTTAATCCTAACATTCTGTTAGAGTTCATTGCTGTAAGGTTGTGCTGTACTACCATAATTCTTCTCCTCTATAGAACCCTTATCCCTATCCTTTGGGGGGTGTTTTTTGTTCTTACACTTACTATATCGGACCATCAAGGTAAAACTTTATAGCAAATCTAAAAAAAAATTATTTTTTACTATCTAAAAATTGAGATTCTCTAATATTAGCACCTGACATACTCTTGTAGTAGTCATATGCCACCTTTGATCCAACCCTACTCTGCTTTATGTTCTTGCGTTCATTTTTAAAATATTGTTCAATTATTTTCTTATTTCTAGCTTCAGAGGCCTGAACGGTCACACTTAACTCAGTTATTGTCCTTATCTTATCTTGTAGCTCTTTTATTTCCGATGCATACTTTTGTCGATTATCATTAAGTTCATCCGACAAGCTTTTATATAAGCTTTCAAATCCTTCATCAAGTTTTTCCAATCTTTCAATCAATCCGGATTTTTCGTCTATCGCCTTATCAAAGTCCATCATTTCTGCCCGTTCTTCTTCAAAGGCTTTGCGCTGCATCTCATTATAATTTTCGATTTCTTTAAGCAATTCTATCTTAAGATCAAGACTATCAGACAGCATGCTTAGACTATTGTTCATTGGCTACTCCCTCTTTATTGATACGCATAACCTCTTTCCAATTATCTCTTACAGCATGCAGATGATTATTGACTTCAATCAATATCTCTTTATCTTTCTTAACATTAGCTTCTACCAGTCTCTGTGCAAGATAGGAATAGATATTCTCAAAATCCTGTGCAACAGCATAGTTCATATCCAAAGTCTGACGAAGATAATCCACTATTCTTTGAGCCTTAATGATATTAGTATGTGCTTTTTGCACATCCTTATTATCAATAGCTATCTCTGCAACATTACAGAACTTTATCGCGCCTTCATAAAGCATAAGTGTCAGTTCAGCTGGTGACGCAGTCATAATCTTATTGTTATTGTACTGAGCGTATGCATTTGGCAATGCCATATTTTATCAACCTCCGAGCAGTGAAGTAACAGCGCTTGTATTGCTCTGCATCTTGGCCATAGCTGTCTCCATACTAGAGAACTTGCTGTACCATTTATCTTCGTATTCATTAAGCTTATCTTCAAGATCAGATATTTTACTATTATAGTCATCATAGTCAGTCTTCATCTTCTTATCATCATAAAAACTACCATAACTTCTATATCCGCTAACTGACTTTGTCATACTATCCATCTTGGAATACAAATCACGAGATAACTGTGTAAAGAAGCTAACAACTGTATCTGGATCATTTGCAATCAAAGTCTTGAGTTTATCTGTTTTTCCCGACGTATCACTATCATCTGAATCACCATCTATATGATATGCATTCTTCTCATTATCTGCAGCATTAAAGTATCCAAGAGTACTGATACCAAAATCACTAAGATACATAGTCTTACCATTAACCTGAATTCCAGATGCCATAACAGACCTAAGACCTGAGCTAACAGAACTTAAATTGCTGTCTCTCCTTAAGATAGAATCAGAAATATTCTTTTCCCACTCTTCTACTTCTTTATCCGACATAGAATATTTTTCATCATCTGTCAGTGGTTCAAGCTTCTTGTCTTCTGCATTATAAAGCTTATCCATCTCATTTATAATGCTATTATATTCCTTGATAAAACTCTTTATTACATCATAGATACCATCAGTATCATCCTGCGTATTTATAGTGATACTCTCTCCTGCTTTTGTCTGAGCCTGAGCAGTTATCGTAAGTCCATTTATTTCAAAAACATTGCTTGAACTTGTGAACTTGGCACCATTAAGAGTAATCTCCGCATCTTGTCCAGCAATTTTAGTAGCACCCTTTCCTGTAGTGTCACTTTCGTCTACTACCATTCCAAGCTTGCTTAATGCAGAGGTTGCATTTACATCAGATGACGAAAAAGAGAAATCTCCACTCTCACCTGATACTTTTGAGCTAACAAATAATCTTTGATTTTTTTCATCAAAACTAGCATTTAAACCAAAATCTTTAAGCTTTGTAAGCACATCAGAGATAGTTGTATCTTTAGTAACTTCTATATCGAGACTATTATCACCCTGAGTAACAGAAAATGTTCCTTTGCCAGTACCATCAAAAGAAACTCCCAAATCCTCAAGTGTTGACAGTGCAGTATATCCCTGCTTTCCGTCTCCAAGCTCACCACCTGTTAGATATGCAGTCTTTGCAAGCTTATTTACTTCAAGTGTCTGAGAGCCATTAATCGCATTGGATCCAGTAATAACACTAGCAACACTTGAATCTGACACCTTTGTCGTCTTCTTTGTATAAGCAGAAGAAAAACGCATATTTGTCACATACTTAGTCTGAAGATTCTTAAGTTTTGTATTAAGTGACTTCCAGGCTTCCTGCTTATAATTGATGCTTTTCTGTGCTTTTTTTGCAGTATCTATTTTTTTCTTTCTGCTCTCACATAACTGCTCAATTAACGATTCTGTATCCATACCAGACATAAGTCCAGTTAATCTATTAGTTGCCATAGTGTCCCTCCTTATCTCTTTTCATCGACAAGGATGCCTGCCATCTCCCATACCTTTGCGATCATATCAAGTGTTCGCTCTGGTGGCAGTTCCTTAATAACTTTTTTAGTATCTTTGTCTACTATCTTGATAGTAACTCTGTTTGTTCCTTCATGAATGCCGAATACGGCTTCGCCATTCTTCATATTTTTGTTGATATTGTCAACCATACGCTTAATAGCTTCATTTTCAGCATCAGTATTCTCGCGATCTTTATTCTCATCGCCTTTTGTATTGCTTTCCTCTGTCTTAGCTACAGCCATAGTTGTAGCGTCAATCATTGGAGTAGCTGAATCTGCCATAACATCCTTGTTAGTAGCATCAGTTTGTGTAGCTGCAGGCTGCACTTTAACTGTTGACTGCATCTGCATAGCAGTCATAGATCCAATTGGTTCTATTGCCATATCATTCACCTCCATGTGGGATAAAACCGCTTACGCGGCACAACTGTTGTATGTTATTACATATTATCGGTCTTTTTTTTACAAAATAAAAGACTTTTTTACTTATTTTTTGTGAACTAGTGTTAATCTCTCGTTTCTCTACAATATATAGTATTTCCTCGAAGACCATTTGCGAGCGTCAGCACTTAATGAGCAATTAATTGCGAATTTAGTACTGCTACGCTCGTGGTCGAGCGAAAGCGGGTCTGAGAGGAAATAGTTTATATTATTACTTATTGAAGAAATCCGCCAATGCATTCAGGCTGTCTGAATTCATAGCTTCTTCATTTTCCTTCTGGATCTGTACGTATACTTCTTTTCTATATACAGGTACTTCCTTTGGAGCATTGATTCCTATCTTTACCTGATCACCCTTTATCTCGAGGATAGTAATCTCTATATCATTATTAATAACTAATGCTTCATTCTTTTTTCTTGATAATGCTAACATATTACGCCTCCTCCTTCATCTTCTCGAGTATGTCATAGATAGGATAACGTACTGGATACTTCTCAGTATCCACTATAACCTGTGTTGCCTTTCTCTCATCTGCATTGATAACAAATGGAGCCTGAAGGTTAACGCTCATTTTCTTAATATCCTTTGGTACTGTGATTGTAACCAGTACAAGTATATTATCTTCCTTAATCTCACCAATTCCCTTAAGCAGTTCATCATCCACCATAGGATTGTAATCAGGTACTACTACAAGTGGATCAATTACAGGCATAGCAAAATTAGGCTCCTGCATAGACTGCATCCATCTAATTGCATTCTTTGGTCCCTTCTCCTCATCATGGATAATCGCGAACTGTGTAAGCTCTGGGAATCCTACGATACCCTTTGGCAAAGTAATAATCTTTGACTCGTCTATGTCTACTGTTCCAAATATTCTTGTTTCTACTTTCATAACCCCTGTCCTTCCTTGTTCTTGTTTTTTTAAATGTAATTCACTAATGATGTCTGTAGTATCTTGCTGGTTGCCATAAGAGATGCTTCGTATGTTGTTTCAGCTCCCTTAAGTTGTATTGCTACATCTGTAATATCAACATTCTCATTATCTGACTTAAGTGTCTCAAATGATGTCTTCTGACTCATAAGTCTGTTCTCAATAAGCTCCAGTTTTTTCATTCTGGTTCCACAGCCTGTGGTTGCATAGTTAACTGTGTTGAGATGATTCTGCATATTTGTAATGTTCTTCTCGAACAGTTTCTGTCTCTTCTCATTGAGATAAGTCATTGCCTTATTGGCTGTCTCTATCTGATTCTTTATTATAGCAGATTTTGCAGGATCATCGGCATACTGAGTTTCAAGATCACTAAGCTGCTTAAGTTTGTTCTCCATCTCTCCAATCTCTGTCATTACATTGACAAGATCATCTACATCTCTGCCTATATCATGAGTAAATACTTCATCTGCAGTAGTATTAACTCTGATAGACTGATTCATACCTACATCATACTCAATTGTCTGTTTCTCTCTTGTAACATCTGTAAGGTAAGACGCATTGTAGTTAATCCAGTTTGCCGTATCTGCATCAGACTTATCTGTGCAAGCGAAGTAATGCTCAGGTCTCAGATCTCCTGCTACCCAGTCGCTCTTCTCATAGGTAACTCTGAACTCACCTTCATTAACTGCTGATGTAGTAGCATCATCCTTAAGATCCATAAGCTTGGTATATAGGTCCTCACCAATTAGTAGTTCACCTGTTTCTTTTATAAGAATACAACTGTTCTTATTAGCATCCTTAGTTATCTCAATATATGGACTTGGATCATCAGTATTAGATGCAATCGTAGCTGTAACACTCACACTTCCATCTATAGAAGTTATTGTAGGAGCCACTGTGGTTGCTTCGTCATCAAGATTGCTGTATGCAAGTCTAATTCGATGCACTTCGTACTCCTTAACATCAGCCTCTTCAATAGAAGCAGCAGGAGCTGCATCAAAATTCACATCAGTAATTTTATCAAGACCACCCTTATCAATGTATTTAATGCTGTCTACCGCATCACTTTCAAGCTGCTCTGTGATGCTGTAAAGCTTTGTCTCAGCCTTAGTGTACTTAAGTGTCGAATCAGTTCTATATCCTGTGAAAACTGATCTTCCAGCATAATCAGCATTACCTGTAGCGTATACCTCATCTCTAAGTGCTTTGATTGCATCAAGAATAGTATTTCTATCAGCAGTAGTTAACTTCTCAGAAGAGCCCTTCTGACACTGAGTGATAAGATCTGTTATTACTTCAGATACACTTGTAAGAGCATCCTCTGTAACCTTCATCCAGCTTTCAGCATCAGGAATATTCTTCTCATAGTACTGTGTAACCTCACTAACATTGGTACGAAGTCTAAGAGCTCTGATAGCAACTACAGGATCCTCAGAAGGTCTGTCAATCTTCTTCTGAGTAGACATCTGCTTGCTGAGCTTGTCCTGAAGCACTTTATTATTATTAATATTGGAAAGTGTGTTATTCTGTATAACTTTAGTGGTTATTCTCATACATACTCCTTTCCAGATCCATCTGCGTTATCGGCACCTCCATGTGCCCTCTCTTGAGAATTATATCGGTCATTTACTGCATTATCTTTAACGAATAATGACTCTTTTTTAAGTATTTGTAATAATATTTGATTGTTTTCTTTATCATAAAAAGAATCCGCATATACAAAATACGCAGACCATTACCTCCACTCGTTACTTAGCGAGGTCCTTTCGAGCTTAGTAACGTGAGTAGGCGAAACGAGCGTAAGAACGTCTGCATTTATGTGTATACAGATTCTGATCTGTTCATTAGATAAATTGAACCTGCTTATATATAATACGCAGACCATTGTAGCCACTCGTTACTTAGCGAGGTCCTT
>DCJA01000013.1:34836-59441 GCA_002317175.1 Lachnospiraceae bacterium UBA1712
GTAACGTGAGTAGGCGAAACGAGCGCAAGCGCGTCTGCATTTATATATAAGCAGGTTCATTATTTGCAAAATCTAGAGTTCGTTTTTTACACTCCCGTCTGAAGAATCAGACGATCATATACCTCAGTAAGGGTCTGAATCATCTTGGAAGCCAGTGTGTATGCATTCTGATACTTAACCAGATTAACTGCTTCATCATCCGTATCAACACCTGATATAGATACACGCTGATTGTTAATAGACTTACCAATATTTTCATAGTTATTATGGAAAGTCTGAGCTCTGTTACCATTAAGAGCAACATCAGAAAGCACACATGTCAGGAATTCACATGTAGCTGAACCTCTGTAGCTGGCCACATCCTTATCCTTTGTCATGTTGATAAAATCTGTTATATTATCATAGTTATCTACACCGTCTGAAGCAGCCTTCTTAGTAGCAAGTAAGTTAGAATTCTTAACCACTGCAGAAAGTACAGAGAAATTCTTTCCTGTAAGTCTGTAATAACTGTCATCAGCGTCTGTTACTGTAGCAGCTATATTGTTACCAAGTGCGTCTGTATATCTGTTGGTTATATTAAGCTGTTCGTCATCTGTTGCTGTATCTCCAGTAAAGAGGAGTACACCTGCCTCACCAGTAGAAGCATATCCATTTTCCATAATAGAATTAACAGCGTTAGAGAATATTCTCACCCACTCATTGAGCTGCTGCTGATAATAAGGAACGCCCTGATATCTGATACTGTCACCAATGGCTGCTTCTTTGCCAACCTTGTTGGCTGTTACAGGCTCTTCGCTTCTATTAAGATCTATGCTGAAGGTATAAGTATAGTTAGTTCCATCATAGTTATATGTCCATGAATCATAATAGTATTCCTGGTTGGCAAATGAGATAATTCCACCTGTATCAGAAAGAGTCAGCTTATCAATATCCTGAAGATAATCCTTATCTACTGATATGGTTACAGTCTGCTTTCCAGCTGCTACAGCACTTACATTAGTAACTGTTCCCTGGAAATTCTCACCATTGTTACCGTCTCTCATATCCACAAGGCCACGGAGTTCTCCTCCCAATAATGAATTATGGAGATCAAACTTCTCGCCTAAAGCTTCTGTAGTCTTATTGGATACCCAGTATACGTCGTATAATCCATCGATATCTGACTGATTTTCTTTTTCATAAGTTTCTCGTGCGATACATTTGAGATTAAAGCTTTCACTTGTATCTATGAACAGCTGTCCACCTGCAATTTTTACTATAAACTGTGTTCCGCCAGTTTCTCTAGTAGGGTCATTTGAGTCTACTATTGGATACTCAGCTACCTCTACATCTACTACCTGAGAGAGCTGATCTACAAGCAAAGTTCTTCTGTCTCTAAGCTCATTGGCTCTGCCTCCGGATAACTCGATAACATTAATCTGCTTATTAAGGGCAGCTATCTCATCTCCCAATGAATTAATCTCGTCTATCTTAACCTTAATCTCGGAGTTAACATCCTTCTGAACCAGTTCAAGATTATTAGCCATACTGTTAAAATACTGAGTAAGGTTATCCGCCATACCTATGAACTGAGCCTTGGTTGAATCACTTGCAGGATTCTTCTTTACCTCAGCAAGTGCATCCATCATCTTATTAAATACAGTCGTGAAGCCTTCTGTTGTATCATCATCTCTGAAGTAGTCTTCAATCTGATTCATATAATATTCCTTCATGGAATACTCACCAGTATGAGTATTGTTTGACCAGTATTTCTGATCATAGAAGTCATCATGAATTCTCTCGATTGAAAGTACATCCACACCTGCACCAGCACAGCCGTAAGTTGTGTATGTTCTGATAGCTGCTGCTGCAACCTGATTAACTTCCTGTCGACTGTAACCATCTGTCTCAGCATTGGAAATGTTATTTGCAGTTGTATTCAATCCAGCATTTGCTCCAAGCAAACCTGTATATGCTATATTCAATCCAAAAAATTGTGAAGGCATAAGCTACTCCTTTCACTGGCTTAATACTAAGCTCCCAGTGTGTTGATGATATGCTCCAGCATCTCATCTATTACATTGATATATCTTGATGACGCATTGTATGCATTCTGGAACTTTATCATAAATGACAACTCTTCATCGGTTGATACACCTATAATCTGTTCTCTCGCATTACTTGTCGAATTAACTGTCAGTTCCTGGTTCTTAAGAATTGACTCGTATAAGTAACCAGAGTTAGCTACCTGGCTTACCAGATCTGAATAGTAATTAATAAAATTGCTCTTCTTCTTTACATTGACATTAAGAACATTGTCTTCTTCCTGGAACTGTGCTTTGAGCTTTTCCATGGTATCAAAGTCTACGCTTCCATCTGGAAGAACAAATCCAAGCTTAGTAGGCTGCTGAAGAAGATCAACATTAATCTGAAGATTAAGTGTACTATAGAGAGTTTCCTTTATGTCATAATCCTCAGGAACATAACTGTATGTGTTGGTAGCCTTATCCAGTGTATATCCATCAGTTGCTATCTTTTGGAATACCTGAAGTGGATTACCATTGGAATCTCTTAAATAAGTCGAATTAGGGTTGAGTGCAGTTGCTGCTGCAGCTCCTTCTGCAAGTACTTCATTAATCGTAGTTGCAATATTGTGTACCAGCTGATCAAACTCAGCCATAATATTCATACAAAGTGACTGCGATACTGAATTAGTATAATTCGATTCATCCAGATCTACGAATGTTCCCTTATGATCACCTCTTGCCAGAAGTGAAGATTTAAGTTTGCCAATATCTGTATTGATATCAGAAGAGATAACTCTTTCAAGGTCAAATACTCTGGCTTTTTTGGCCTCCTCCAATGAGTAGGTTTTGTTGCCAAGTCCATCTATGGTATATCTGGCATTTTTCTCCCAGAATACCTCGCTGTAACCTGTCTCAGGATTCTTCTTTGTCAGAATCTTATATGCTACATCTCCTCTTACGAGATCCTCGCCTTCAAGCTGTACCCATACAGTTGAATCCAAATCCTCTGAGTAAGATATGGATGCTATCTTACCAAGTTCATCCAAAAGCAGGTTTCTTTCATCACGAAGGTCATTGGCTTCTTCAAATCCACCACCCTCTATATATCTGATCTGGTCATTAAGAGTCTTTATTCTCTCTGCATAATCATTGACCTGATCCACCATCTGTTCTACTGAAGTATTGATACTAGCCTGATACTCTGCCAAACCGTTGTATACTGACTGTCCTCTTGCCAGAAACTCAGAACATTTTTCAATAAATACACCCTGTGTAACTGCACTGCTTGGATCCTTGGCAAGCTCCTGTACCGAACTCCAAAGATCATCAACAGCTTCCTGAAATGATTCACCATTCATTTCGTCAAGAAGACTCTGTATCTCATCCAGTACATCTACACTGGCTTCATAAAAACCAAGTCTTCCTGCTTCCATTCTGTAGGTGTCATCAAGAAATGTATCCCTGACCTGTCTGGTTTTTGAATACACTACACCAAGACCAAGCTGCTGGTCTGATACTGCATTCATATCAGTATGGATAGTATTGTATACATTGGTCGCCTGCATAACCTGCTGGCGAACATATCCCTGATTTTCCGCATTTGCTACATTATGTGCTGTTGTATTAAGTGCATTCTGGCTTGTCTGAAGACCAGATACACCAATATATAAACTACCCATTATAGACATAGGCATTACCTCAATTTGTGTTACTAATAATAACTGTATTCTATATCAAATATGCATTAGCTCTTGCTGTCAAACCCGCTTCGCTCAACTCCCATTACGGAACCGGTTGAGTAAGCATTTTTTGAATAATTTGCTGTTTCAGGTGCCGCTTTCATGGCCTGTATAACATTGAGATCAAACTGTACCATCTCCAGCGAGCTTTCTATAAGTGCTTTATTCTGTTCATTGGAACGTCTTACAAGGGCAACTATTTCCGATAAACTGTCATGAACTGCTGCCAGTCGGTTCTGTTCCTGTGGTCTTGAAGCCAGCATATTGATAAGATCAACGAGCTTAATGTTATTCACATCTTTGTTAACAACAGTTGCTATATCCTTCATGCACTGTTCACGCTTCTTATCCACATGCGAAAGTGACGTCAGTGCCAACTGCTCTTCATCTGTGATTTTGGCCAGTGCCTCCAAATCAGCACTGATGATGACTGGTGTCTTCCTAAGTGATAAATCATGAAGTTTCTTATATTCCTCAACTTCATTTTCCAATGTGATGATTAATTCTTCCATCAAACTTGCCACGAGTCATTCTCCTTAAAATCTCTGATTTAGTAAAATAAAAGCGGGATGATCACATCACATCCCGCTCCCTCACTGCAACATGTACTAAAGTGTGCGGCTAAACTGAGCAAAAAGTTTTTCCGCCAAGCTATCACTGTCAACGCTGTAAGTTCCTGCGTCAATCTTACTCTTAATATCTCCAACAAGATCTGTACGAACATCACTAGCTGAGGCTACTGCCTGCTTAGCTGTCTGGATATCCTTACCGATGCTGGAAATCTGCAGTTGATCAGAGAAGCTTCTTGAAGACTCTGTCTTCACCTGTTTGTTCTTATTTCCCAAATTGTACATGCTCTGTATCTGGGCAAATGAATCTACTCGCATATACGCTCCTCCCATTCTCAGGTTAATCCTGTGTACTCGCAAGAACCGCTCAAATTCTTGATATTTAAGCTAGCATTCTTGTTGTTTCACTATCTTTATCGACCTAATCTCCTGATACTTTAGAGTAATTTACAAATTTTATTGTATTTTTGTTCAATAATATAAGTCCCTTTTTCAGTTGTTTACAAATTCATCGCTCTAATATTAGTTCATATTATGGACGCTTTCGCTCTCCGTCCTCGTGCTCACGTTACTAAACTCGTGAAAAACCTCGTTAAGTAACGAGCCTGCGGAGAGCCCTAATATGAACTAATATTGGAGCATATAAAACACAGCTTAATGAAAAAGGGACTTATATAAATATCTTTCGCATAATCATTCTACTGAAGATTTCTGATTATCTCCCTCACAAACAGCACATTGGCCGGTGTAACTGAGATATCATCAATTCCGAATTCTACCAGTTTCCTTACAATCTCTGGATCTGAAGCCATTTCACCACAGATACCAGCACGACAGTTATTGGCATGAGCGTTATCTATGGTCATTTTAATCTGGCGAAGAATAGCCTCATGATGAGGATTATAATATTTCTGTACACGGTTGTTGGTTCGATCTACTGCAAGTGTGTACTGAGATAAGTCATTGGTTCCGATTGAGAAGAAATCCACCTGAGCTGCCAACAGGTCACTTATCATGACTGCTGCCGGTGTCTCAATCATAATACCAAGCTCGCATTCTCTGTAAGGATATCCCTCTTCCTTTAGCTCAGCCTTTACACTCTCCACTATTTCCTTGATAGCCTTTACTTCCTCTACAGAAGTTATCATAGGAAACATGATTGCTATATTGCCATAATAGCTGGCTCTGTATATTGCACGAAGCTGTGTGGTGAACATTTCCTTTTTATCAAGCGAGACCCTAATGCCTCGATATCCCAGCGCAGGGTTGTCCTCTGCATCAAACTCCATATATGGAAGCTGCTTATCTGCGCCGATGTCAGCCGTTCTGATAATAAGGCATTTGCCACCGATGTTCTCCACGATTCGTCTGTACATTGCAAACTGCTCGCCTTCACTTGGCTCATAATCCATGCCCATATACAGGTATTCTGATCGATAGAGGCCAACACCTTCAGCATCATTGATAAGCGCTGTTGCTACATCCTGCTCATCATTGATATTGGCATATAGATTAATCTTTTTTCCTGACTGTGTAACCGTTTCTTTACCCTTCATAACATCAAGCAAAGCCTTGTTGTGAGCTTCTTTTTCCATGCGTTTCTTATATATAGCTATTTCTTCCTCGCTTGGTTCAACAATCAGTCTTCCGCTGTAACCATCCAGAATAGCCATCTTGCCTTCAAATTCCGGAGATATCTCATCTCCCAGACTTATATTGCCCCTCTGGTCCACATAGCCAAAGAGATCAACTCCTATAAGAGAAGGAATGTTCAGACTTCTCGAAAGAATCGCAGTATGAGAATTGCTACTGTTCTCCGCCATTACAAAACCAATTATATTGGTCTTATCCAGCATAACTATCTCACTAGGTGTGAGGTCATTGGCAAAAAGGATTACAGGCTCATCGTAAGCCTTGTTTCTGGCTTCTCCTTCACAAAGTATCTCAATAACCTTGTTAAATACTTCAGCCACATCTTTGGCCCTCTCACGAATATAAGTATCCTCGAGACCAGCCATCATCTTGGTAAAGTTGTCTATAGTAACTGCTATGGCATACTCTGCATTGACCTGCTGTGAATTGATAATATTCTTTACAGAATCTATATAATCCACATCATCCAAAAGCACTACATCAGCCCTGAAGATTTCAGCATTATTGCTTCCTACTTCCTTCAGTGCTCTTCCAAACAGTCTCTCATATTCTTCTTTTGCAGTTTTTCTTGCTTCATTGAATCTTGCTATCTGCTTCTGCGTATCACTGCACCTTTTACGGACAACCATAGCCTCTTTGTTCCTATGAATGGCTATCCTTCCATATGCATAACCCGCACAGATATTTTTGCCTCTTAATTGCATAAGCTACCCCAAAGTTTATACATTTACGTCACATATTTGTCATATAAAAATACATGGTCGAATATCGCACGCCATGCGCTATGTGCATTACCCGTTGCACATATATATACCGTTCCGTCAGTACCAATTGTGTAGCTGACAGCACAGTTGCCAGACTCTATTACATATCCAGTCTTGGCCCCCATCACCTCAGTCTTGGTATATTTGTCTTCAATTCTTCTCATGAACCAGTTTGAAAGTTCCAGGCCCTCTTCATGCTCTGCAACTGCCACTGTGTTATATATATGCTCATGCAGTACTTCCCTGCAAATATCATTTTCAATAGCAGCCTTCATAATCATGGATATATCATAGAGAGTGGTATAGTGATTCTCATTATATATACCTGCTGAATTGGTAAAATGAGTTCCTGTTAAGCCCAGTTCCTGCACCTTATCATTCATCATCTGAATAAATTCTTCCTCAGAATCTGCCACGTATCTTTCCAAAGCATGACAGCACTCCCCACCGGATGGCATAATCGCACCATAGAGAAGGTCCTTAACTGGCACCTTATCCCCTGCTCCAAAGCCTGCACAACTCAGGTCATTGACATAGGCAAAGTCTGTATCGTCCAAAGTTACCTCGAATACATCCTCAAGATCTGTTATATGCTCACTTGCTACCAGCACCGTCATTACCTTAGTCATGGATGCCGGATTCATACGATCTCCGCCGTTTCTGCTTACCAGCACCTGTCCAGTGGTAGCATTAATCAATGAGGCATACTGGCTCTGCACATCCTCTTCCGATATTGCATTGGATGCTGAGCCTGTATTCAGTGAATAGCCTTCATTAAGATCAGGTAACTCAACTGTAGTAGGCAACATATTCTGTACAACTACTTTTTCCGGAGTTGGTTCAGGTGTAGGAGTCGGCGTAACCATCGCCTCTGCCTGCACCATCTCTTCCTGAATCTTCTGTTCTTTCTTCTGGCTGATATTACTGCTGAGAGCTCTTATTCCCCACACTATAGCTGCAATTATTGCTATCACAGCAATGACACCAATCACTATAAATGGTATCAATTTTCTTATATAAGCACGTTTCTTTTCCTGTAAGCGCTTCTGTTCCTTCATCCTCTCGCGACGCTGTTGGCGCTCACGATAAGCCTCTTCATCGAAACTGTTATCTAAATAGTCCATCAAAAATTACCTTTATTTTGTCTTTTGTGGCAAGTCCCTTTGAAAATGCGGCGGCTGATCCAGCACATACCGACATCCTGACTGCACTCTCATAATCTCCATTCTTCAGATACTCTGCTACAAAGCCTGCCAGCATAGAGTCTCCCGCCCCAACGGTATTGACCAGCTCTCCGCTAGCTGATTGCATCCTGTATCTCTCTCCTGTTTTGCTGGCAAAGCAGGCACCTTTCTCTCCCAAACTGATCAGTACATTTTCAGCTCCCATTGCAAGAAGCGAATCCGCTGCAGCGTTCACGTCCTCTTCCGATTCTAATTGAATGCCGAGTACATCTCTAATCTCATCCTCATTGGGTTTAATAAGAAAAGGCTTGTGCGCAATCGCCTGTCTCAGATATGCACCTGATATATCCACTATAAGCTTTGCGCCTGTACTATTAACTGCACAAAGAATTTCATCAAAGTTCTCCATTGAAATGCTTCCAGGAACACTGCCTGATATTATTATATAATCATTTTGTGTCATATCCTTGAACATTTCTTTAAAAATGTTTAATTCTTCTTTAGTGATAAACGGTCCAGTTCCATTGAAATCTGTCTCACTAATCCCAGCATCTGTACTTTTCCTAAGTTTTACATTGATTCGGGTGATTCCATTTTTAAGCCTTATAAGTCTGTGCTGCACACCTATCTCTTCAAGCAGGCTAATCAGACATTCACCAGTAGTTCCCGCTACAAAGCCCAGAGCTTCATTGGGAATATCAAGACTGTTCAATACCTGGGAAACATTGATTCCTTTTCCCCCCGGCATGAGCTCATAATCTGTTATTTTATGTATCTTCCCCTCCTCAGTGCCATCTGTATACGCCAGATAGTCCAGCGAGGTGTTCAATGTAACTGTATATACCATATCTTTTAACTAAAATAAAAGACAGGCTCTTTGCTGCCTGTCTTTTGTATAATTTACTTTGATTCGTGATATTCCTTCTCAGTATTAACGCTCCACACGTTACTCTTATCTGTAACACCACCAACAATATTCTTAACAGCTTCAAAGGATGTACACATTGAATGATCAAGATTGTTGTATCTGTGCTGTCCGTTACGTCCTACGCAGTACAGGTTATCAATACCACTCAAATACTCAACAAGTTCATCCATATGATCATATGTATCAAAATATGCCGGATATGCTTTCTTAACCTTCTCCTCGTGATAGTCAATTACATCCTTCTTGTCTGCAATCAAACCAAGGTTAATCATATCCTGAATAGCGAAATCAGCGAACTCATCCTCTGTCATCTTCCACCATTCATCATCTTCATAACAGAAATACTCAAGACCTACCCAGACTGTATTCTCCAGATCCTTTACCATATACGGAGACCAGTTATTGTATACCTGGAATCGTCCCATCTGAATACCTTTATCATGAACATATACCCAGTTATCAGGGATAATATTTCCAATTGTATTTATCTTTGTCTTGTTCTTAAGAAGAAGCTTTGGAACAAGAACACCAAGTGTAATGTAATCTCTGTATGGAAGTCCTGCAGCAATATCAGCGTACTGCTTTGGTACATCATTCATACCAGCCACAAGATCCTTAACTGGCATTGAAGAAATGATATAGTCACCTTCAAATACTTCCTCGATTCCATCATGCTTAATCTTTACACCTGTGATATGGTTATTCTCATCTTTAATGACACCAACCGCCTGATGATTACGAAGGATTGTTCCACCTCTCTTGATAATCTCATCAGCAGTCACATCCCACAGCTGACCAGGTCCAAGCTTTGGATACTTAAATTCTTCAATAAGGGAAGTCTCAACTTTTCTATTTTTTTTGCCTGGAATAAGCTTTCCAAACATATCCTTAAGAATCGCAATAATAGACAAGCCCTTAACTCTCTGGCTACCCCAGTCTGGTGCAATTACGCTTGGATGACGTCCCCAGAGATTCTCTGTATATCTTTCAAAAAACATACTGTAGAGTTTCTTACCAAATCTGTTGATATAGAAATCCTCCAGGCTGTTTTCTTTTCTCTTATGTATAATGCTCGCCAGGTAGCTAAAACCAACTGCCATGGTCGTAAATAGCCCCATATTAGTGAGTGTCTCAAGCTTCAGCGAGATTGGATAATCAAAAAACTTTTTATTGAAGAAGATTCTTGATACTCTTCTTCTGGTAAGCATAGTGCGGTCTTCTGACTCAGGATCAGGACCTGATTGAGCTAAAGGTACAGTTACACCAAGTTTTTTATAATCTGCCGCTGGTGCTGCCTGCATAGGAAGCATTTTATCCCACCATGCATTTACCTCTGGAACCTTGGAGAAGAATCTGTGTCCTCCCATATCCATACGGTTTCCTTTATATGTAACTGTCTTAGAGATACCACCCATATGCTCGCTCTCTTCAAAGACAACGACCTCTATGTCTTCTCCTTTTTCCAACAATTCATATGCAGCTGTAAGTCCTGCTGGACCTGCACCGATGACTAATGCTTTCTTCATTCTGCCCTCTGAGTAATAAAAATTTGTAGTTGCCCACACTTTGTTATCATAACACAGATTTCCATATGTGTCACGATAACTTGTCCCATATCCGCTCTGCTTTTACGCCTTATCCAGCATATATTTAAATTTTGGCCTTGCCACCAGTATGAAACAGGTCAGATGAACAAGAAATGTCAGAGTCCACGAAATAGGATATGACACATAAAGTCTTTCAAGAGAAGGACTCATTCGAAATACCGTAAATATCCAGATAACTCTGAATGCGCAGGCTCCGGTAAATGATACCAGCATAGGCATAATTGAAAAGCCCATGCCTCGCAGACTTCCCACTATTACATCCATAATTCCGCAGAGGAAATATGTTGGGAAGATTATGGCCATTCTGCGAAGTCCAAAAGCTATAACCTCGGGATCTGATGAATAAATTCCCAGCAGTTGCTCGCCAAAAGCCCAGGACACAAGTCCCATAGTCAGGCCTGTTATTGTTACACAGGCAAGACAGATTCCCAGCACACGCTGCGTTCTGTCAAATCTTTTTGCTCCCATATTCTGACCAGTAAAGCTAAGCGCTGTCTGATGAAATGAGTTCATGGCATTGTATATAAAGCCCTCCAGATTGCAGGTTGCTGTGTTGCCCGCAACAACAACTGCTCCAAAGGAATTGACACTGGACTGAATAAGTACATTTGATACCGAAAATATCGCTCCCTGAAATCCTGCTGGCAATCCCACACGCGCAATTCGTGCAGTCTCATTTCTGTCTATACACAGCTTCTTAAGTTCCAGTTTGCAGGGGCCATCCATCTGCATCAGACATCTGACAATCAAAGCTGCACTTACTATCTGAGAAATATCTGTAGCAAGAGCAACTCCTGCTACCCCCATTCCAAAGCCAATTACAAATATCAGATTTAAAATCACATTGATTACTCCTGCTGCCAGCAGATAGTAAAGAGGTCTTTTGGTATCTCCCACAGCTCTGAGTATCGCAGCACCAAAGTTGTAGAGAAGCATCACCGGCATTCCCGCAAAATAGACCTGCATATATATTACAGACAGCGGCAATATCTGTTCTGGAGTTCCCATCATTTCCAAAAGTGGTTTTGAAAATGCGAAACCCACAAAAAGCAGAATAATACCGCATATTATGCTAAGAGAAATAGCGGTATGAACCGATTTTGATAGTTCATCATATCTCTTTGCACCATAATAATGTGCCACCGCAACATTGGCTCCCACGGATAGTCCCATAAAGACATTGATAAGCAGGTTGATAAGTGAGCTTGTAGCACCAACTGCTCCTAATGCATCGCTTCCCGCATATTGTCCTACCACTACCATATCTGCTGCATTGAACAGAAGCTGCAGTATTCCCGCTGCCATTAGCGGAAATGTATATATAAGTATTTTACCAAGCAGCGGACCTTCACACATGTCCATCTCATATTTTTTTGCCATGATTACCTCCCGTGACATTTCGCAGCTGCCACAACGTATCTGTGCAAAGCTAAAAATGTCAGGCCCAAGTATTAGGCCTGACAAATAATTATTTTAATGATCCGACAATCATATTAAATATTCTTACATAGGTATCTGTATCGTAATGCAATCCATCCACCAGATAATATCCTGAATTAACAAGTGCAGTATGGGTGTCTATCCATCTTACACCAGAGAGCTGTCCTACAATATAGCTGTTGAAGTTGACAACCTGCTCCTCTGTAACCCATGGGTTTTCCCAGACCGGATTAACCGATACAAAATAGGTTTTTGCTCCTCTTGCTGCCCACTCTGCTGCCTTCTGATTAATCAGTGCGGCGTAACTTGCACCATTTCCTACGTCATTAACGCCCAGGCAGATAACAACCTTGGTTCCCTTGCCTATACATGGATCAGCCTGTCCAATAGCTGTTTCTGAAAGCCACTTATAACCTTTTCCACCTTCACAGATCCAGGAACTGTTTCCACCACCAACTGCTTCCCTCATCTGAACACATCTGGAATCTCCGATAAAGAGAATTCCTGCCGGAGCCATCACGGGTGTCGCAGGAGCAGCTTCCGCAGGAGCCCCCTGCTGTGTCTGCGCATTCTGTGTAGCAGCCTGCTGCTGTTGAATAGCAGCCATTGCCTCCGCTTCCTTCTGTGCCTTTAAGGCTTCCAGATCAACTTCAGCATCACCCAGCATATCGTTACTGATAAATGCATTTTTATCACCATACTTTATAAGATACCAGCCCTTTTCGCCATATCTTCCAACTACGGTTACTTCCTTATTCAATTCATAATAATCAACCTTATCATAACTGGTTGAGGGACCTTTTCTTACATTGGCATTTTTCTGCAGATACATAGTCTTTGCTTCTTCAAACATTACTATCTGTTCTCTGTCCACATCCTCTGCAAGTCCATCCTCAAGAAGCTTTGCCTTTTCCTCTGCTTCCTTTGCGGCAGCCTCCTGTGCTTCTTTTTCCTCTTTAGCCTTTAGTTCTTCTGCCTGCTTGGCTTCCTCAGCTTCTTTTTTCTTCAGCTCTTCCTCAGCCTTCTTAGCCTCTTCTTCTGCCTTTGCTTCTTCCTGAGCCTTTAACTCTTCTTCGGTCTGAGTCTGTTCCTGTGTCTGCTCTTCGCTCACGCTCGAAGCACCGCAACAACATAAGCTAAGTACACAAAGTAACATAGCCAATGACAACAATAACTTTTTCATAATTAACTCCTCATAAGTTATTTATCTTTAATCTTTATCAGATTATTCAGATTCCATTCTATAGCAAAACCAACTGCAACTGCTATTACTAATGAAATCATAGCAGTTAAAATAGCATTTTTTGCATAAGGCCACTCTGTATGCATCATTACTATCTTCCAAAACAGCCTTAAATGCAAGAGGTATATGTATAAAGAATATCTTCCTATAGCTGAGAGAATCACTCCACCCGCCTGGAAATTGATACAGCATCCCAGTGCAAACACTGTAAAACTCATACTGACCACCATATGCGACCACATCTGCGGATCACCCGAATATATAAACCAGGCCGCAGACATAACAGCAAATGCTATTACGGTAAGATTTGTTTTGTTAAACCATGTTTTAACTTTATCTCCAAATTTCCCTTCCAGACTAGCCGCATATATTCCTACTAGAAATGCACCGTTGGAAAGCTCCCAGAAATCCGCTCTTCCTACACTATACATCCAGTAAGTATATCCTATAACAGCTATTGTAATCAGCAGCTCTTTAAACTTATCTATCCTATATATAATCATAAACATGATATACAGTATGAAAATTACGTTCATAAACCAGTAATCCATACCCGTAATCAGTGACACAAATGACTTTGTATCAGTTATGCTCTTCTCAATGATAGCGAAAAAACCAACAATTAATATATATGGTACATAGGAATTAATAAAACGCTTTAGTACAAATCGTTTAGTAATTCCACTCTTTTGCGTAGATTTGACCAGTCCGTATCCTGACAGCATAAAGAAGATATCTACGCCATAGACTCCCAGCTTGGAAATAAAATCCTTTGCCACGGGTCTCAATGGTTCCACATACATTGCGGCAGCATAGTGGGATGCAATTACCATCAGTATCGCTATTCCTCTAAAAACCTTCGATGTTTTACTATCTATCATACTTTGTCCCTTTTTATTAATTCCATTAACAAAAGCATAAGCAAACAGACATTTTCAACTAAGCTACAAAAACAAATCATGTCTGTTTATCAGTGTTTCTAAAACTTAAAATAATCTGCAATCACATAATACAGTTCTTTATTATCCGCTGCCAGATTTATGCTTCCCCCAGCGGCTACAAATGTCAGCAACGCATACGCCATAGATAATAGCATCGCAATATAAGCCAGTCTTACAACTAATCCATAACGAATCACATTCTGAGACTTATCCAGGAAAATCATCCACATTACTGCAGCTGCAATAATCAATGCAGGAGCAAAATCGCAGCTGTATCTATATAGAACGCCCGCGCAGTTCGCGTCAAAAGCCGCAATGATAATGCCAGCTGTCAACAGATAAACAACCAGTATTTTGGCCTTCTTATCAACTTTTTTGAAGCCTGATACAACTGCTATCCAGACAGAAAGCAGCAGTGCATTGGCTGCAAATATTCCACCATAAGTATATTCAGACAGAAATCTTCCCATATAATCACCAGTTACCGTGCTGGAATTAAGATAAGGAAAATCAGTATTAATAGTGGCTGGCTGGAACAAATAACAGTAGATACTTCTTATAAGTCTGTTCATATTAAAGCCACGATGATTCATATCATTGGTCGTTAAAGTGTAGGTTGCACCAAAATCAAATATACTTCCAAATCTGTCATAATTATATTTACATACAACGATAGCCAACAGTAGGTATGGCAGACAAAACAGAAGCGATTCAACAAGGCATTTCTTTGAAAATATCTTTCTGTCTTTCCATCCATTTTCAAACAAAAGCCAGATAACAGCCACACCTGAGAATATCAAAAGCTGTGGACGACAGCCAGCAACCATTGCCAGCGAAAAAGCTCCTGCACACAGGCATAGTCTCTTTAACCATTTCTTCTTTGCCAGGTCAGCCTGAAGCAGGCAGGCCATTCCCATTAGGGTAAATACAACCGCTGACAGAATAGGCACATTATAAATATCCGGTCTTGATACAAGATAGATAAAATTTGCACTTCCCGCCACTGTTATGCACAAAAGCATATAGAATACATAAGGCAGTGATCTGGTATACTTCCTAACCAGACCTGTGATCAGCCAGAACACTGCAAACACCAGCAGAATCGAGAGTATCATCATTACCTGATAATTACTCATATCAGTGCCCTTTAGCATCAGGTATGGATAATAAAACAATAATTCAGGCACAATGCCAAAGTATGAATAGTACTTTCCATTGTAAAATGCATAATCCATTGAATACTGTATATTTTCCGCCCACAAAGTGATGGTGTCATATGGATTGTCTACTTCCAGAATAGCTGGATCCACATACTGTTCAGTAAGTTCTACACTTCCATTGGCAAGACTGTGTGCCAGCTCCTGATACTGCTTATGATGTGGCCATGGACTATCCATTAGCAGTTTATCTGACTTAGCAAGTGAAAGCATGAGCATCATCATGCCAAGCATAACCACTCCTGTCAGGCACCACTGCCATGGCTTATTAACATCAAAATATATTTCGTGAATTCTGGATTGTGTAAAAATCAGATAAGCCAACTCAAGGATTACAAATACTATCAGCAGTCTGAGCAGCTTAATATCCACAGGAATCTGCGCATTGGCTGTAATGGATTCGATAGTCGCCTTGCAGCCCTCATCGACTCTTACCTTAACCTGAATAGTATGAACCTTGCCAAATGGATAAATATTACTAAATCCAGATCTGTCCACTCCCTTACACATAGTATATTCAGGTGTAGCGTACTCATATTTATCACCTTCATCAGTAAGTATTGCTGATACATATGCGAGCTCATGATAATCCACTGTAGCCTTAACATTAATGTTTCTTACATCTGCATCCACAACTATAGTTTCAGAGATATAACTGCCTTCCTCATCAGTTGTAACTGATGAAGCCAGTAATATTGGCTTAACACCCTTGCAGTACCAGCTTGAGAAATTAAATACAAATACTTCTGACAAAACTGCAATAATTGCAATCAAAATGGTCGCCTTTATGAACTTGTTATTTATGGTCTTTTTATCATTCATATATTATTGCAAGAAATGCACCAAACACGTGGTTTTGGTGCATTCAATTAATCATTGTTATTTTTTTCTGGTAAGTGACTGTCTTGCTCCGTGCATTTCTCTTCCTGCAAGAACATCTTCTACTGCATCCATACGTAAGCCCGCATCAATGAAATCGCAGAATTTGCAGAATGGCCAGTTCTGTCTGCCATCCTTAATGCTGTTACGGATCTCATTGTACTGAGGAGAACTCCATGCATCTTTAAGCGGAGTCTGTGTAAGGTCAGCCAGCTTGGTAACCTCGAAGTTATCACAACAGCATATTCCCAGTCTTCCATCTGGGAAAATAAATACATCTGTAAATGGCATCAGACAGGTCTCTTTGATAACCTTTACATCATTTTTCTTGTTTGGAGCCGAACCTGCTCTGTTAGTAAGAACAGCCTCCATATATCTCATCTGAATAAGAATCTCTACATCCTTAAACTCATCTGGATTAGCTTTTGCATAATCATATATCTCTTTAACATTGTCATGGAGTTTCATATCCATACAGTAGTTATTGATAATCAGCTGATCTATGTATGGTACAACTGACTTAACCTTGTCAATATCAAGCAGTAATCCGTTGGTTGACATGAAGATAAATGAATCAGGAAGCTTTTCCCTACAGTATTTATGGAATTCAACAATACGTGTATCCAGCCATGGCTCATTATTACCATACAGAGTAAGATGTCCCTTATATCCCCACTCAGCTAACTGATCAATGATACCGTAGAACATATCATCCTCCATACGACAGTATGGTCTTTTTTCAGCATATTTATTAGCTGTACAGAAAGCACAGGTCGAATTACATCTGTTGATTGTCTCTATATTAACAATCAGAGGATGTGGTGCCTGCTCCTTACTCATAAAATAATCTATATATTTTTTCTGTGACTTTGCTCTGCTCGCAAACTGTAGCTTAAGATACATATTGGCACTGAGCATAGGGAATCTCTTCTGCATCTCCCAGCCAAATCTTCCCATAAAGTTATGAAGTCTTACTGACATATTGTCTGCCTCTCTTCTATATTACTATTCTTCATCTGTTGTTCCATTCATCCACTCTGCAAGACCTGTAAAGTATTTCTTAAGTGCAGGACCTGCTCCGTTAGGGAATCCGAAATTAGCGAAATCACCATCCAACCAGGTAAGTTCCAATGCCTGAGTATCATCAGAACTAAGTTCTACGCTCTTTGGGTCCTTACGATAATTTCTAATAGTTGTTGCAACAGTATATCTGTCTATAATATTGGTTACTTCGGTAAGCCTTGAATTGTTGATCTCCTCATTTGCAATAACTACATGCTCACCATCTACATAATAATCACATGAGAAATAAGTCTTCTCACCATTGGTACTCATCTCGAATGTGTATCTGTCTGACATCGTATCAGAGCTGTTACGTAACACTATGGAACCAATTGCACCAAAGCCTTCTTTGGCAATTTTATCATTTTCAAATGGAAACTCGTTCTGAGTATCTTCTTCCACCTCAGTCTGGTTCATACTTGCCCAGTCTCTTTTACTGTCCTGAACTTTATTAAAGATAAAACCAAATACAATTATTAGTAGCGCTAGTACTGCAAGAGCTATAATAAGAATCTTCTTTTTCTTTTCAGTCATACTATAACCTCTTAAACATTAATTATATTCTTTATTCCGTCGCAAATGGTTCTTGCAACCTTAGGATTATTCATAGTATAGAGATGAATTCCATCCACACCAGTTGTAAGCAGGTCAACAATTTGATTCAGTGCATAAACCATACCTGCATCATACATTGCTTCGTCATTGTCACCATACTTATCAATAATCTTCTGGAATTTCTCTGGTAGAACAGCTCCGCAGGTGTTAACCATACGCTGAATCTGAGATGCCTTAATTGCAGGCATGATACCCGGTGTAATAGGAACATCAATTCCTGCTATTCTTGCATCTTCTTCAAATGCATAGAAATGACTGTTATCAAAGAAAAGCTGTGAAAGCAACACCTCTGCTCCCAAATCGACTTTATGCTTCAGATTATGCATCTCCGAAACATGATTTGGGCTTTCAGGATGATCCTCTGGATAACATGCACCCAGAATACAAAAATCTGTTCTTGGCTTAAGATACTCAATAAGGTCCGATGCATATCTGAAATCGTTCTTACTAGGAACATTTGGATTGATATCGCCTCGGAGTGCAAGAATATTCTCGATTCCAGCATCAGCAATTGCCTTGGCAAATTCATCTATCTCCTGCTTACTGTAAGCAAGACCTGTCAGATGTACTACAGGCTCGATATGATAAACCTCCTTAATCTTTCTCGCAAGATCAATGGTCTTGTTGTTGTTAGAACTGCCACCTGCACCAAAAGTAACACTGATATAATCTGGCTTGAGTTCGCTTAAGATATCCAGTGTTGGCTCAATATTCTTTAATTCGTCGTCTTTTTTAGGAGGAAAAATCTCAAATGATAATATTTTCTTCCCTTTGTTCTTATAAATGTCTGATATTTTCATTTCGATAACCTTTATACACAAAATAGTATTTCTATTATAGTGTATAATGCACAAAAATGCTATAATTATTTGAACATACGATTTTACTCATGGAGATTACTATGAAACGATACCCGGCTATTGATATGCTCAAGGGAGTAGCCATATTTCTTATTGTTCTGGGTCATGCAACCTTTGTAAATGAGAAGGTTCTTATCTATATTTTCTCATTTCACCTTCAGTCCTTCTTTATCATCTCCGGATTGCTTATGAAGGCCAATGAGACCACTTGCAGTGACATAAAGATATTTATCCGAAAAAAACTAAGAACAATTGCTCTTCCCTATCTGTGCTTCAGTATATGCTATACAATAATTGATCTTTTAAGTGTATATTTCCAGCAGATTAGTCTCCAGGATCTGAAGATTAATCTTGTCTGCACGATATCTCTGGCAGGAAGCGGCCCGCTCTGGTTCCTTCCTACTCTGTTTGCGGCTGAACTGCTTTTAGTTCTGTTACAAAAGATATCGCCAATGATTGATAAAAAACTCGGCATATCCAATGATATGCTTTCATTTGCTATATTAGGTGGATTAGTTGCCCTTGCAGGCTTTATTGGATGTTTCTATCTTAGTCCTGTATACGCAGGCAATTCATCTCTGCTTATTATGTTTTTTATGAACTTTGCAGTTGTTATTCTTCGCAGCATGCTCTGTATGGTTTTTCTTGTTCCTGGATACCTGCTCTATCAGCCAATGATCAAACTCAAAGCTTCTTTCTCTGTAGTTCAATTGCTGGCAGGCATATTTATGCTGTTGCTGAATATTCCTCTTGCACTTTTGAACAGCAATGTGGATCTGCATAACATGAACTTTGGCAATCCAGTTTTGTTTGTGATATCAGCTTATCTTGGAACTATTGGCCTCTATCTAATTTGCAATAACATACCTCAGCTAAAGCTGATTAGCTTCTGGGGACGTAATTCTCTGGTAATTATGGTAAGCCATCTTAATTTTTACTATTTATATGCAGGCAACCTTCTTGCCGTATGGATGAACCAGTATGTAAGCAGAGCCAAATCCTATGTATTTTTATTTAACATTCTTCTAGTGGCCATGCTTCTCTCATCTGTAACAGCCGTATTAATTAATCGCTTTACACCGTGGATGCTTGGTCGAAAGAAGCAGAAAGTCAAAGCTTAAATAACCATAACTCATTTAACAAAGCTCATTTAACGCACACAATTAATAAAAGAATATAATTCAAATAACAAAGAGCAGCTAATATCTCCACATTGGATTAATACAGCTGCTCTTTATCTTATTTTATGCAAGATACATTCTCGTGTTTCTTACTTATTAATGTTTTTTTAATATCATTTCTAACAATCCCTGCATCCAGTGATTACACAATCAGGAAGAACTTGATTAAAAAGATTGCAGAAATCACGTATGTGAGAACTGATACTTCCTTTGCTTTTCCCTTAAGTATGCAGATAACTGTATAGCTTACAAGTCCAAGTCCAATACCATGTCCGATAGATCCTGAAATTGGCATACCGATAAGCATAATAGCTACAGGAAGGCCTTCCTCCATCTTATCGAAATTGATCTTCTTAAGTCCTGTTAACATCAGATATCCAACATATATAAGAGCTGATGATGTTGCTGCTGCAGGAACAATTGCCGCTATTGGAGCTAAGAACATACAAAGCAGGAACATAATACCTGTTACAAGAGCTGTAAGTCCTGTTCGTCCACCAGCCTCAACACCTGAAGCAGATTCAACAAAGGTTGTAACTGTTGAAGTACCTGTGCAGGAACCAACTACAGTACCAATAGCATCTGAAAGAAGAGCCTCTCTCATCTTAGGCATATTGCCCTGGTCATCAACCATACCTGCTCTTGATGCTGTACCAACCAATGTTCCAATGGTATCAAACATATCAATAATACAGAATGTAATAATAAGTGTAATAACTGTAAACCAGCCAATCTGGAAAAGATTGCTGAAGTTAAACTTAAATAATGTTGTTGCAGCCATATCAGCAAATGGTGGAACAAAGCTTGCGCCAGCAAGAGAAGCAAATGGATTGGTCGCAAAGAATATCGCCTCACCAGCCCAGTAAACTACCGATGCAATAAGCATTCCAAGCAATACTGCACTCTTAAGGCCCTTGTGAGTAAGTGCAACAATTGCAAACAATCCCACAAGCATTGTTACTACAGTAAGAACCATCCATCCATAACCAGTTCCCATTGTGTCTCTGGCATAACTTGGTGTAAGTGCGCCAAAGAAATCACGCATCATATAGAATGGTGCAGAATAGCCATTGGCTTCCGAATAAATACCGGCATTTGACCCGAATCCGATATTAAGAAGCATAAGTCCAATCGCAGGTGATATACCCAGTCTGATTCCCAGCGGAATACCCTCAACGATTTTCTCTCTGATGTTAAGAACAGAAAGAATGATAAATACAACACCCTCAATAAGAACTACACAAAGAGCGGCCTGAAATGATTCAACATAGCTCAATCCAGTAATAGCAACTATATTGGATACTACTACAGCAAAGAAACTGTTAAGTCCCATACCAGGTGCCATGGCAAATGGCTTATTAGCCAAAAGTGCCATACAGATACAACCAATACCTGCAGAAATAACTGTTGCAAGGAATACTCCGTTCCAGATTTCCTGGCCATTTGCCCCAAAGCCAGTTAAGAGGTTAGGGTTCAGTGCAACGATATACGCCATAGTCATAAAGGTAGTAAGACCGGCAATTATCTCTGTCTTGATGGTAGTATTGTTTTCTTTGAGTTTAAAAAAATTCTCCATCACATTTCTCCTTTTCCTATACCAAATAAGTGATATAAAAATTTTATCATAGCCCCTTTTCTTTTTCAATTAGCCCCTGCCATTTATAAAGTCTGGGCCTGATATTTATAGAATTTCAACCCGTCATTTATAAAGTTTCGCCCTGGCATATATAGAGTTTCGCTGACCACCCTAACTATGGTATAATACGGATTTGTAATAGAACTTCTTATTACAAAATGTTTTATTCCAGATCAACTGCTTAGGTTCGAAGAAGATATGAAAGAAACATTCAGAAGATTAGAAAACAAAACTTCATATATAATACTTGCTGTTGGAGCCCTCGTCCGTCTTATATATGTGCTTGGAAGCAGTATATATGAAAGGCAGTATGATATCGGTCAGATAGATTTATCAGCCGGTGCCCCTGTTTCAGGCGGACATCTCGGATACATTCAGTATCTTAGCTACTATCATCAGTTACCTGATGTTGATCCTACTACCGTCTATCAGTTTCATCATCCCCCTCTCCATCACATGCTTTGTGCCCTGTGGATTGAGCTGATGAAGCTGTTTAGCGACAACTATTCAGTTATTGAAGAATCCATTCAGATTATACCTTTTGCAGCTTCACTGGTTACACTATATGCCGCTTATAAAGTTTTACTTAGATTTAACATTGAAGGAAAAGGATTACACATTGCACTGCTTATATTCGCATTTCATCCTTCGCTGATTCTCATGTCCGGAAGCATCAATAATGACTGCCTTGCCCTTATGTTTTCATTTCTGTGTGTGCTTTACTCACTCAGATGGATTGACTCCAGAGCCTGGAAGGATATTTTGCTTCTTGCAGTTTTTCTTGGACTGGGTATTTCAACCAAACAAAACGTGGCTGAACTGGCTTTTCCACTTGCCGTAATCTTTGTTATGGTTTTAGTAAAGCAATTTAAGCTAAAGGAATCTGTTGCCTGCACATTTATACAGTATATTGTCTTCGGATTGATCTCTATTCCATTAGGAATCTGGTTTTACATACGCAATCTTATCAAGTACAATGTCAGTCTTCTCTGGGTATATGAATTACCTACAGATTCATGGCAGTACACTGGCAACTACCCTGTATTCAATAGATTTTTATGGCCCATTCCTTCTGAAATGATAAGCAACTTGCTTCATTTTAAAATAGGTTGCGGCTACAACGTATGGATGCAGATTATGCGTACCTCTGTTACCGGCGAATGGGATATGGCTTCTGTAAGCAGGCCAATAAAGCTTGTGGCAGTCTTAATGATGTTCTGTGCCTTCGCCCTTGCGATTATCGCGTTTATCTATTTTTGTAAGAGTTTTTTCAGCTCAAAAGCTTTGAATAATTACTATAGAATCTACTATCTTGTAGCTTACTTTGTAGTAATGCTTATGTATCTTAAATTCGTATATGACTATCCTCAGGAATGCAGTATGAGTTTCAGATATATAGAAATAGTTCTTATGTTTCAGATTACCGCTCTGGAACTACAGTATGATAAAATAAGCACTAAGTGGGTTAAATATCTGATTAATAGCCTGCTAATCGCTTTCGTAATATTAAGCCTGGCTCTTTGCCTGGCATGGTGCATTTACTGATAATATGAATTCTGAAAGAAATAAGTTCGACAAGGGAATACTTATTTGTGGAGGGATAGCTGTGCTATCTCTTCTTTTTGTGTTCCTTGTTGACGGATTTTTCCCATTTGGCAATGGTTCCGTTCTTGCTCTGGATCTTCAGTCTCAGTACACACCACTTCTATACAGATTCTATGATGTCATAACAGGAAGTAAAAATCTTGTAATTGATTTCCACATTGGAGGAGGCATCAATCTCTTCACCGATACTGTTACCGCACTGCTCAATCCTTTCAATTACATTCTTTTGTTATTTGGCAGAAGCAACCTGTATCTTGCAGTGAACCTTCTGCTTCCCCTTTATGCCGCTGCTGCGAGCATGTCTTCCTATTATGCAATGAAAAAGCTTATTCCTGGTGTAAAACAGCCGTTATACATTGTCCTGGGTCTGGCTTATGGTCTGTCATATTACTGTGCGTATCAGTTCGAAATCATCAACTGGCTATACATAGTTGTACTGTTTCCGTTTTTCTTCCTATGTCTGGATAAACTGCTTAAGGGCCAAAAGTCTCCAGGATTTGTGCTTCTGTTGGCATACATACTTTGTAACAGCCTGCAGCTTGGTATCCAACTCTGCATGTTTACACTTGTCTACAGTGCCTGTGTTATTCTTAAGCCATCCAATGATGAGAAATGTTCTAAAGACGTATGCGCCAGCTTAGGATTATCAGTTCTGAGCGGACTGCTTTTATCTGCGCCAGTTACTGTTCCTACAATTTTTAACCTTATGAACAGTGCAAGATCAGATTACAATTCTTCTATTGCTTCTGTAATCACACATCACGGTCTTGATAATATCATCGAAAGATTATTTGAGATTTCCAGTCCTGTTAGTTGGGCTATTCTGCTTTTTTGTCTTGTAGCTTCAAGAAAAAAACTCAAAGAAATATACATTCAGTACAAGTCTTTATTCCTGTGCCTGTTTGTACTTATATTGACCGTAATAATCGAACCTGCCAACCTTCTCTGGCATCTGGGTTCCTATCAGTGTTTCCCTGTAAGATACGGATATGTTGTGCTTTGGATTACACTCCTGCTTTCTGGCAAATTACTCAGCACTATGTGTGGTTGCTTCGGTTGTGTGCAGCTTGATTCTGCCAAGTCAGTTGAAAATACTCCCGTGTGCGACAGCTCAGCCACAAGTAAAGAGGCTGCGTCTGTAAAAAGCAAGCTTAAACGCCAAATGTATAGCTACATTTCACTTACGTTCACAATACTTGTTTCAATTGCTGTTCTACTCATTATCTATAAAAAGCGTCTTGCCTTTGCTCAGGCTTTTGCGACTCTGGATATAAGCAATGTCTGCCGCAATCAGGCTCTTTTGCTTTGCCTGTTGATGACCCTGATAGCTTTTGCAGTAGTAGCCTCATTGCGCTGTGGTATTGAAAGAAAATGCTCTTACATCACACTGATTACGCTATGTGCTGTAACTGGAATTGCATGGAATATGTCCATTCTTCTTCCTCAGGCCTCAGAAAGTCGTCAGTCTATGCAGAG
>DCJA01000032.1:0-46796 GCA_002317175.1 Lachnospiraceae bacterium UBA1712
CTTTTCTTTTCTGTCAGGAGCTGCACATACAATGTCGTATCCCTGAAGAGCTCTCCTGTATATATTCATTATTTCTTCTTTATCAAAATCCAGAATAGTCTGATCAAACTCAAACACGAAATCTCCGATAGAAAGGTCTACCCCCGCATTCATCGCCAGTTCTCTTCCATGAAAAAAACTCATATTCAGAATAGATATGCTTGTATTAGTAACCGCAGCACTTATACCCTTTATCACTTCTGTACTATTGTCATCCGAGTGATCATTTACACATATTATCTCAGAATGTTCAAAATTCGCCTGCAGCACATCAATTACTGCATTCAAAAATTCTTCTATTCTGTTTTCTGCATTATGAACATATATAACTGCAGATACAAAATTTTTCTCTTTATTAGCCATCAATCAATACCTCGTCCAAATCATAAACTGTGTTTATTTTTCCAGATAACACTCCAACAAAGGTTGGTCTGTCTGAGTAAGTTCTGATAACCGTTGGACGCGAATCATCTATTTCAGAACTCATAAGTATAGGCTTCATGGAGAACAATGAGTTCCTATATTCAAAGCCATATTCATCCCTAAGATATTTTCTTGCCAGATTAGCCATATAAGGGAAAGCAGATTCTGGTTTAGCCGGGCAATCATTGCAGTTACCCAGTCTATTTATGCTGCAGAAACCATTGCTTCGACTCTGACATTCAAAAGTCGGTAAATCGTCATAGCTGGTTGTATGCGGAGTAAATGTCACTGATGTCAGTGAATGAAGTCCAGTTTTTCCAAAAGGCATTATTGAGAAAAATGGTCCATCCATAACTGTAAAACCGTAATCAGTCAGCTTTTCATTGACATCACACAATATAATTTCGCATAACTCATATTTAATCTTAAACTTCTCAAATCCCAGCATATCAAGAACCTGATTAGTTCCTGCATAGGTTGCATTAAGAAGAAATGTCGTTTCATATTCTTCTCCAGCATCAGTTCGTATAACATATTTATCCTGAAGCTGCTCTATAGCATTAATACTGCATCCATACTGAATCTTTACATGCTTAAGTTCAGCTATTTTTTCAAGATAATAGTCCCTAAGTATCATGGCATCATAGGTGTATTCTCTTGTCATAAATGCGCCATCACACATATCTTCTTTAAAAAATGTATCTGGATGTAACTCTTCACATGGAATATTGGCAGCCTTACAAAATGCTTTAAACTGATTTCCGTCAGACCAGGAATACTGACTGGAAGTCGCATACACTTTATTAAATTCTTTATTGATACAAAAAGCAAAATCCTTGTTGAATCGCTCAAAATAACCAGCGGATTTCATAGCAGTAGAAATCGATCTAGGGTAATGATATCCCTGATGAACTCTTGCCTGATTGATATACGTTGCTCTCTTAAATGGAGCATCATCGCATTCTAATACAAGTACACTCTGCCCTCTTCTTCCACAGAACTCTGCAGCATATAAGCCATACAGACCTGCGCCAATAATTATTCTGTCGTAGTTAAGCATATCAGCCTATATCCTTTCAAATTTAAGGATTATATTTTCCTATAGCATTACTCAATAATATCTTCATCAGATTGCTGTTACCTCTAATAGCTGAAATCTTGGTTGGAGTCTTTCCACTCTTTGGATACACCCTGTCAACAGGCACCTCACAGGCTTCCAGTCCAATCTGAGTCGCTCTGGAAGAAAGAAAAGCCAATAATTCATATGTAACAAATACGTCTCTTAGCGGCTGTACTCTCTCGTCCTCAAGATATCTTCTTGAATATGCCCTATAGTTATTGGTCGTATCAGTAAATCTATGCTTTGCTGTTAACGAGATAACAGGAGCATGAATCAAACATACAGAGATAAGTCTGATAAATGGAGTTCTTACAGCATGACCACCTTTTATAAATCTTGATCCCTGAACAAAATCATAACCCGCTTCAAGTTTTTCGATAAATCGTTCAACATGCTCTATGCTGTCTTTGTTATTGCCATCTATAGTAAGAATCCCCTGGTAGCCTCTCTGCAAAGCGAAATAGATTCCCATGCGTAACTGAGCTCCCTGTTTGCCAGGTCCCTTCTTAACCAAAAGAGTATTAACCTTCAGACTTTTCAAAATACTCGCATCTGTTGATCCGTCTGTTGACCCACCATCACACACAATAATGTCAACCTTGCTGGCAACATCAAACCTCAAAGCCCTGGCCAGTTCATTTCTAATTCGGTCACCCTCATTAATTATTGGAATAAGTATACAGTAATCCTTTAACTTTGCTTCATATTCACAGGCTTCAAAATCGGGTACTCCTGATATATTTTTATAGTTATTCATTCCATTCTCCATTCCGCCCCATAAAACGCCTGGAGGCTTTCAGAGTTATAGCTTTAAAAATAAGTTGCATAAGTTCACGCAACATATCCCTTATCTGTTATAAACATTATACAGATCATTACTATATACCAGTAAATATCCCCCATCAGCTATAAAATCGTCTATCAGTTTTTTCTTCTGTTCATAGGCAACCGCTGAGCCCTCAATATTTCTTACAATCACCGGTATATTCTTATCCGAAACCTTTATAATCTCCAGTTCTTCTTCTATCTGAGAAGCAGGATTTGAATCCAGATCAATCCAGGAAGAAAACAAAGCACTTGGTTTGTTCAAAATATATGTTAATCCCGGACAGTCACCAAATAAAATCAGGCTGTCTATCTCTGTCTGCTGATTAGTATCTTCGATAAAGTGACATACTCCACTAAGGGCTTCTGCGTTGGCACCATTGGTATACATCCCTTCAAGAGAATTAATGCCCGAAATACATGTATCTCTCTTCTCTCCCCGCATTCCATCTCTGAACACAAAATTCTGACTAAAGCCAAAACTCTGAACAAGTATACATACAAGTAATGCATATAGCATCACGCTTACAGGAACAGAAGTCGCATCTTTTCTCTTAGCATACTTCTTAATCCATTCAAATATCATGTAAACTGTAAATGGCATAACCAGAAACAAATTGTTAATATTCTGATAAAGATTATTATTACTACCCAAAGGCGCTATCAGAATTACAATCAGTGAAATGACTGCCATCACTAACTTCGCCAATACTCCATAGTCTAAGCTGACACTAATACCACTATCTGAGCCAGCACCCTTTCCACCGTCTGAGTCAGCACTAATTGCTGTATCTGATACATTGCTTGCGACTCTGTTGCTAAATAATACCTTTCTACTAACAATCGCCTTTACTATTATGCTAATATCAGCCACTATGCTGATAAAGAGCGCCATAACGCCCCACTCATACATACTGGTATAATCCTCATAATATCTGAAGCTAAACATTCCTCTGCCCCAGAAGAAGCGAATCATCAATGCTATCACAGCTATATATACGAGTGTTTTCAACCATATAAAACGCTTGGGCATAATCCTAAACATCAGTATCCCACAAGCTAGAACCAGTAATACCAATGCAAACCATCTAAAGCTCATACAGTAGGCTTTTATGGATCCAGTAATCATTGATAGCGGACTATAGGTATTATCTGTAGTAGTTATTGCACTTAGTCCATTTATCATACTTAAGATTTCGCTCAAGCCATATTTTGCAATTATATATAATGCAGGAATAGCTACTCCAACAGCATAGCCTCCAACACAAATCAAGGTGTCCTTGATCCATTTTCTTCCAGTAACAAAACAGGCCGTCCAAAGAGCAACAATAAAGGCCATCTGTGTAATATTAGGAATTCTGACAAATACATTGGCCCCCAATACCAGTCCTGCTACAAAAAACATTTTTTTATTGTCTTTAATTATTGCCTTATATAACAGCAACGCTCCTGCTGCCATAAGACAATATGACAAATAATTATATAATATTCCAGTAGGTATCCAGCAGAAAGCAAGCGCTGCAAATTCACCTAAGAATACATATCTGGAATCAAAGTCATTTCTTAATGCAAAATATACCAAAAGACCTATGCAGGACAGAATAAGCCCTGTATATATATTAGCAACACGTAATGTTGTGGCTCCTGGAAGTTTCATAATAAAAGAGCCAATAACATTGGACAGATATGTAGAGATAACCCACATACCCTGAAGTCTGTCTGCAAACAAATAATTGCCCAGACTATATGTGCTGTCTGAAACATCCACACCCTGGTTATAGTTCATCAGGGGAAGTAACAGCAGTGCCAGTGGATATATAACATATTCAATTAATCTTTTATATTTGTTATATATTTTCATTTTTACTTTCAGCCCAACATATATTGCGTTTTCGAAGACTATCATTCAATATCTCATTACTTCTTATCAAATAATGCAAATATCCGGCTTCTAAATATATCAACCATACATCCCACTGCAAAAACCACAACAACACTAATAATCATATGCAGTATCTTAAGGACAAAACAGTTAGCTATGTTTGCTCCGAGCAAATATGGCCAAATAAGTCTTATTCCAATATTTTCATGGAATAAATACACGCCAAACGTATATGGCGCAACTTTGCAGATAGCATCGGCCATTTTGCCTTCTTTAATGTCCACAAAGGTCCATATATAAAACATTGCAACAGAACTTACAAGCACAAGAATATAATTGTAGGCGTAAGTCATATCCATATAATATTCAAGTTTTCCGCTCATTCTGCATATAGCACCAGTGAACGCACACACTGCCCAGTTAAAAATAACTGTTACAACGTAAATGATTATAGCTTTCTTCTTACTGTCAAAGAACCTGATTCCATAGCATCTGATATATCCTGCAATCAGAAACAGGCAGATAAACCAGCCAAAATCATATCCATATGAGTCTGTTGGAATCAGATATGGATTGATAGATTTAGGAATACAGAAGAAACAAAGCAAGGCGATAATCACTGCCTTTAATTGTTTCTGTGGTAACTCTTTTACTGCAACTGCTAAAACCGGACTAAGCATATACATTACGACATATGCTGTCGCAAACCAGTAGTGTTCATATTCTATAGGTAAGAAAAGATTTAGCCAGTAGTTAAGGCCAAAACTTTTGCTTACTGCTGCCCGCTCATATATTACGCCGATTGCAGGTATACTGTATGACATCTTTACAAATGTATACATCAATACTCCTACAAGAATTGAATAAAAGAGCACCTGGCATACGAGCTTCACCAGTTTGCTAATCTTCCATTTGGCTTCCACCAGAAAATATCCGCTTATTAAAATGTAAACATTGACTGCCACGTTGCAAAATGCCTGAATCAGCCACCAAAGATGATTAGTCACTGAACCGTCAACCGAAAGTTTTACTGACATCTTTCCTTTGACAATATAGTGAAGCACTATCACCATCATCATGGCTACTATTCTTAGCAATTCAAAATTGGCCTGTCGCTTTTTATTATCTGCCATTTTAATCTCTCTTCAATAATAATTTTCAGCTTCAGCTCCAGTATTATTCAGCTTCAGCTTTAGTATCTTTCTTTGGTTCTTTAAAAATCCAGAATTTGCTTAAGAAATAATTGGTTACAATAACAACAAACTGACCTATCAGTTTAACTACAAGTTTTCCAATTGTACCGTCATATCCAAGTAGTGAGCAGCCTATCCAGATAACTATATCTTCCAGGACAAGCGTAAACACTCTTGCCATTACGAATTCCACGAATTCTTTTCCAAATGCTTTTGGCGAAAGTGATTTGCTTCTAAAAACAAAGAATTTATTTGTAAAAAATGTAAAGATAACACATATTACCCAGTCAACACTGTTGGCGAAAACCTCTCCCCACTTAAGTGGAAGCAGTTCTGTTGTAAACACCCAGAAAAGCACCATACTAAGTACAAATGCGATTCCGCCCCAGAACAGGTAATCAATTGCCTCCTGATATTTTTTATAAATTGCCCAAATCTTTTTCATCATTTTCTTCCTACTTTTTTATCATTTCCCAGTTAAGTGGTTCACCCTTCTTAACATCTTTCTGAAATTCTCTACCAAGAATCTCATTATAGTATTTTGTATGCAGACCAGCATTTGGCCTGATTGACTTGATATTATCACTAGTTATGATATCTCCAGCCTTCACATCAGCAGTAACAAAAAGCGATCTGGATAATGAACGCTCTTTTATCTGTCTTTCAGTAAGTGCATACTCGCTATTTCCCAAAGCCTTTTCAATAATCCTGATATTATCTACCATATCCTTGAACTCGTTCGGCTCCATTGAAAAACCTGCATCTGGTCCACCATCTGCTCTTTTCAGCGTAAGATGCTTTTCTACCATCTTGATTCCAAGTGCAGTTGCACCAACTGGCACAGTACTTCCCATTGAATGATCTGAAAGTCCAACCTGACATCCATATTCCTTTGCAAGAGTAGGAATCATATTAAGATTAATTTCGTCATACGGAGTTGGATAGGCTGACACACATTTTAGCAGAAAGACCTCTTCATTGCCTTCCTCCTCACAGATTTTCATTGCCAAATCAATATCTTCCTTATGTGCAATTCCTGTTGCAAAGATGATAGGCTTGTGCATTGAAGCTGCTTTTCTGATAAGCTGTACCTCATTTATCTCAAATGAAGCAATTTTATATGCTGGCATATTCCACTGATTCATATAATCAATTGCTTCCAAATCAAAAGGTGATGAAAAACATTCCATTCCAAGGTTGTTGGCCAATTCCATAAGTTTTGGTTGCCACTCATATGGAGTACAGGCTTCTGTATATAACTGATACAGATTCATCCCATCCCACAATCCACCTTTAAGGGTAAAATGCTCATTGTTGCAGTCTATTGCAAGAGAATCAGCTGTATATGTCTGAAGTTTAATTGCATCAGCCCCTGCTTCTTTAGCAGCATATACTATTTCCTTGGCTCTTTCAAAATCTCCATTATGATTTCCTGATATTTCAGCAACGCAAAAGCATGGTTGCCCTTCTCCTACCAGTTTGTTTCCAATCTTAAAACTTTGTTTCATGTAAACACCAATCTTTGAATCTATTGTTCCATTCTACTGTAATTTCTTTCCTGTAAGATTTTCCATCTTGCGATGAACTTCAGGATTCTCATATTTATCAAGGAATTCCATCCCTAGATATTCAATTTCTTTAGCAAATCTTATTCCATCAATCTGTGTAATAACTGAAACCAGTTTATCAACCTGCAAATCATCCACATCATTGATTACTTCCATAGGAAATCTTCCCTTCAATACAATAACTTCAGGGAATTCTTTTTCATAGTCCAGAATATCCCTTGGATGTGGCTTAATAATCACTGAATAGTCTCTGGCATATCTATTGATTATATCTTCAAATAATTTCTTTCTTACATCCAGTTCGCAAAGTGGTTCTGTAAGTATCATAACCTTAGGTTTTTCTGCACCCTTAGCAGAAAGCTCACTTCTTAGATTAGCTATGTCTTCAATAAAAATTTCCGCCATAGTGTTATGGTCTGATTTGGAAAGCTTCTTCCACATCTCGTCAAAAGGTGCTTCAACAATATTCCTTGGTGGCATATAATTGGCACTAATGTCATTTACAATATAATCTATACAGTACCGGCTATATCCACTTTCAATAAAAATCAAACCGAGACCAGACATAAAACGTTTCAACGTCCAGGCTCCTTTGTTAGCCAGCATTGCCTGATTATCCAGCTTACCTGAGTTTAAGCCGTCTTCCAATGCGTGATATTTAATCTTTTTATAATTCAGGTAGTATCCTATTGGATCTGAATCACAAAAAACATATACATCATCATATTTTTTTAAATCAACTGGAATATATTCCTCCTGAAGTTTTCCCAGCAGTTTTGTATATTTGATTCGTTGCAAGAGGTTAAGCACAATATTACCTTTATCTCTGTGATATGCCATTACCTCTTCAGAAGTAACATCCTCTTTCTCATCAAAAAGAAACACGTCGCTGAAAACGCCTGTTTTCTCAACTCGCTCCTTCATCTTTCCAAAGTCATTGGACATTGTACTTAATAAAAGTGTTGCTCCTTGATCAGCCCCTAAATTCAGTTCTCTCATCACCGCCACATATGCATGATAAAATGTGTGACAAATGTAAACTCTTTTCATATGCTTATATTATCCAAAGTTTTCATCTACGCTCCACCTCATCCTGCGAAATTCGAAGCGTGCTTTACAGTGCGCCATCTATCAAAAAACAACAGTTAAGTGTGAGAACTATCCATTTCTCCCACTATTTTATCTCATACACATAAATCGTATATGGGCTACTGTATCCCGAAACAGCCTTTACTAATTCAATACCGCAGTCCTGGGCATTTGAGAATTCAATTCTCGAGAAAATATACTTACAATCAAGAGTCTTTAACTCTTTCATATCTACAATAAGACGTTTGTCTTCAAGTTCCATTACGCGAAGTGGAGCATATGTATTTTCATCTGATCCTGAATACAAAGATACTCTGGCCCCCCATCCATCAAAATATGATTTTAGTGAGGGTGATCCTTCCAAAGCTGGTGCTATAATTTTCTGCCACTTTTCTTTGTATTCCTGTGAATACATACCGAGATATCCGTCTACCGTGGAAATTCCATTGAAATTAAGAACAGCTGGATGTAATCCATAAGCCGCAGACCACTCTCCATTGTAAGATATCTCTTCCTTTACCTCATCAAACAATTCTGTTGAGTAAAACTCCCTGTAGTTAACTGTTGAAGTCTCTTTATGCTTAATAATTTTGTAAGCATAGTTATAACATGTATAATAAAAATCATTGTAAACAGCTGGTGCAAACATTACTACAACTACAGCAAGAGCAGCAAGTATATTGGTACACTGCTTCAGATTCTTCTTTCCTGAATCATACATACGAACAGCTACTAGCAGAAATTCTGCATACCATAAAAAGGTATTAAAATAAGCTGTTCTCGCAAATTCAAAGCCTGTCAGCTTTGGTACCATCATTTCAACCAATTCTCTGAAAGGCGCAAACTCATATAATCCAAATATGAGCACATTAAAAATCATCCAGCCCAGTATAAGGTTTACTGGTTCTGTAAGCATTTTCTTAGCTTCATGCTTCTTGATATAGGCAGTATTGATAATCACAATTCCAACCAAGCATACTCCCAGAACAATATAGGTATGGCTGTCCTGACTATGGAACGATGCACTTATAAACTCACCAAATGCTGTCTTAATAGCTTCGCCAAATGCCAGATTACCATGATTCATGGTTGTTCTGATAGTTACAGTATCATCAAAGAGCATTGCTCCAAACAGTCTGTATTCCCATGTCATAAATCCTGCTGATAATACTACAAGTGATGTCAGCATGGTCTTTGGAAATTTCTTATCTTTTACCCACAAAATAATAAATGCGCAAACCATATAGCAGAGTATGAAAAATCCATGATATGAGAAATATGAGATAAGCGGATAGCAAAATACTCCTATATACAGTAAAATTCGTTTCTTAAATTCGTCTGCAAAATATAGTCTTCTAAGAAGCCATATAATAATTGGTACCGAAGTAAATGCAATGCCGTATGTTGGAAAAACAGGAATCATTCCATAGCATGCAGCTATAACAATGACTAATGGACGGTACTGCTCATATTTATCCTTATATACATCTTTTGAAAGAAGTATAAAGCCAAAGGTACCAATTCCAATTTTCAGAGCATACCCGATAAGGTATGCCCAGAAATTTGGAAATATCACATACAAAATGTTATACAGAGAAAACTCTGATCCTAAAAGGTCTCGGTTTATCCCATGAAGCATTGGCATATTAACATTATGTGCAAAAAATCCACCATTAATCTTCATCATCTGGTAATGAGCCATAAATAAATCAAGATTATCATGAATCTGCAAATAACTATTCTCTCTAAAAATTAAAAACACCAATGCCTGAAGAGCAAATAGCCCTCCAACAAGATACAGGTACCAAAACTCACGTACCTTATCAAACTTCTTACTCACAAAATTTCCTCCAACTTGTCAGCCAACTTATGGCTGACTTAATACAGCAGCTTACGCCTCGCTGTCGTAATCTTCACCAACTGTAAACTTCTTAACCCATTTGCCATCTTTTTTCTCAAACAGGTCTGTATTAACATAACTGTCAACAACATCCCAGAACTCTTTTTCTGTGATAGAGAGGTACTTGCATGCCATATCAATATACTTCTGACCGCATAATCCATCGTACTCGTTGACATACCATTTGCCTTCTTCTCTTGTAAATCGGCCTTCTCTAATATCATAGCAGATTTCATCTGTAGCATAACCAAAGCCAAATTTAAGGTACTTTATCATCTGATTTACAATCTGAAGATCAGAGTCTAGCGCTGTATATCTTCTGTATCTTCCAAGCTCATGAAGATCATCTGATCTGCCTGTTAAGCCTCTTGCAATAGCAAAATCTGCATTGTATACCTGAGACCATTCTTTAGCATAGTACTGAAGGAAGATAGCCCTGATTCCCTTTGCAACCATACCATCAACGTCCGGAATCTTGTAGAAGAAAAGATCCTTTTCAGTAATGTTATTTGAAAGGTCTACAAAGCTTGATACACTTGCTCCCTTAATTGTGTCGAGCTGAACAACGCTAAATGCATTACCTGTTGCTTCCTGATTCTTTGCAGCGCCAAGTGTAAGCGCCGCATTTTCTCCCTGAATAATAAGTGGAATATTGAACTTATCAGCCATAATATATGATGAAGCCCATAAGCAATATTCAGAAGCAGCGATAATATTACCTCGCTCAAAAAATGACTTTCTTGCAAGTTTCTTTGCAACTGTTGGATTAAGTCTGATAGAAATAATATCAAATCCAAGGTTGTTAAGATTATTTATATTCTTTGCTCCAATTTCTGTTATTTCGTCTGGCATGCAGTTAACAAGAAGAGGATTAAGTCCTAATTTTTCCTTTGCATAGACAGCCTGGAATGTTGAATCCTTACCACCTGAAACACCTATTACACAATCATATGTATTTCCGCGTTTTCTGCTTTCTTCCTTTGCTTCTTCCGCAAGTGCCTTTAGTTCAGCTTCTCTGGCTTCCCAATCGATAGTAGCCTTAGATTCCTCGTATCTGCACGCAAAACAAATCTGCTCATCATCAAATACGATTCCTGGTCTTGTGTCCTGCTGAAGACACCTTTTACAATACTTCATTTTCATAATGTGTACCTCTCTTTCGTCTGACTTGTTAGTCTGTTTTTGATTTGTGTCTTCCTAAACAATCATTTAGAATTATTTAACTTTCCCAAAATCACAACATTAATATATTCGCCATCGCTAAACATAGAATCTCTAAGCAAAGCTTCCTGTTCAAATCCGCAGTGCAGAAAGCTATAGAGAGATGCTTTGTTGGTCTCCTTTACTCTGGCATATATTCTATGCAATTTTAGTACATTAAATGCATAATCCACTGTAAGGTTAAGAATCTCTTTGCCGATTCCCATTCCACGGATATCTTCTTCACCAAGAAACACTCCGTACTCTGCCTTACTGTTATCATAATCTATATCTCTGATATATGTACATCCAACCGGTCTGTCCGTATCCTTCATACATACTATCAGCTGAACCACCTCACCTGTTTCAACTCTTTCCTTAAGCCATCTTTCGTGACTTTCTTTAGTAAATTCTCCTCTGTAGAAAAAGTACTTAATTACATTCTCCTGATTGCGCCATCTTACAATCATATCAGTATCTTCATATGTAATTGATCTAAGATATACTCTTTCTCCTTCAAGTCTTATCTGTTCCATATCTATCTCCAATTTCTGTCTGACTAGGTTGTGCTCAGATTTAACCCAATTTTACTGTTTTATCATGCTGAACTTTACTTCAGCCATTTTCCAGTCTTCTTCAGTGTCTATATCCTGAACTTCAAGTTCATCCAAAACAATAGGAAGAATATTTCCCAATAACAGATTTTTATTCTTTTTAAATGCATCAGTTCTAAATACATAGAACTGACCTGCATCATGATAATGCTTTTCCAAATCCTGAGACCTGACAATGAGGTTCTCTGGATACTTAAACTTTAGCATTCCATCTTCAATAACCATTGCTCTCTGAGGTGGGTATGAAAATGGCACCACTGGAATAACTGTATCTGCATTACTCTCCTTTAACATATTTACAGCCTCCAAAAGTCTCTTAGCTGTAACAAAAGGAGCTGTCGGATATATGCAGCACGCTATATCAAAATGCTGTCCTCTCCTGTCATACTCGTCCAACACTTCCATCAGCACATCCGTTGTTGTGGCATAATCAGAAGCAGTTTCCTCACTTCTGTAAAAAGGGACTTCTGCTCCATACTGCTGTCCAATCTGTGCTATTTCTTCATCCTCAGTGGATATCATCACGGTATCAAAAACCCCTGAATTCTTTGCCGCTTCTACAGAATAGGCCATAATAGGCTTCCCACAGAATTCCTTTATATTCTTTCTTGGTATTCTCTTACTTCCACCTCTGGCGGTAACAATTGCCAGTACTTTCATAACAACCTCGCCTTATTACTTATTGTTTTCATCGATTTCGCCAGAAGTATCCACCTCATCAAGGCCAAATCTATTTCTATATTCTGTTGCAACATCATTTTCATAGGCAGTAATAACTTCCTTATCATGCTGCTGCAATCTTCTGAATCTGTTAAAACCAGCTACCAGAATACTCATGCTTTCTATAGTAGTGTCAAATGCACCCTCAGTATAAAGATTCTTAAGAATAATACCTAGCGGCACAGCAAGAATCATTCCCAACGCTCCCTCAAACTTGTATCCAATATAAAGCAGGAACAAGGTTGGTATCGGTGCAATTCCTACAGAATCTCCAACAATCTTGGGTTGAATTGTATCTCTGACAAACTGTCCAATTCCCCAAATAACCAAAATACCAATAGCAAGCTTGAAATCCCTGTCAAAAAGCTTAAACAGTGCCCATGGTATCATAACCGCTCCTGCGCCAAATACCGGGAGAAAATCCATAAAACATATGAACAAAGCAATCAAAACTGCATATTCAACCCTGATTAGTAGCAGACCAACTGCAGTAATAAGGTAAACCCACACTTCTATTTTGAGCTGAGCCTTTATATATCCACCAAAGGCCTTTTTGATACTTCTCTTTATTATCTCAATATTATAGCCTACTGACTTTGGAAGATAGCGTGCTATGGCATCACCAAGATAATCCTTTTCAGAAACAAAAAGGAAGGAAGACAAAAGTGCCATGACTACGCCCATTATCACATCTGGAATACCAGTCACAAAAGAACTGATTGTTGAACCACCTTCTGTAGCTGTAGAGTTTCCAAATGACAAACTTCTAAAATACTTATCACCATTTCCAATAAACTCAGTCAACGCCCCCTGAATACTATCTGGTAATCTAACATAAAGTCCTGAAAGAGACACACGTACCTTCTCGAATTCCAGGCATATCGTATCCCACAAGGCAGGGAAATCCTTAATAAATCCTATTGCCTGTACCACCAGGAAATAGCAGATACCATATACTATGGCAATTACTATTGCTAAAACCAGAACAATAACAAGTACCGTTCCAGCTTTTCTTTTTATCTTCAGTTTTTCTTCAAAAAACTTAACTATAGGAGTTGCAATCAGCGATATAATCCATCCAATTACAAAGGGTATAAAGAAAATGATAACCTTTGGTAAAAGAAATACCACTAACAACACAACTACAACTGCAGTTAATAGATTTAACAGTACTTTAAAATAAGTTTTAAGTGTTGACTTCATATAATCCTTAATCCATATCAAATTCCTGGGAAACCTGAAATTCGATATCTTTACAACTGAGCAAGCATGTATTCCTTCACAGCCTCCAGTTTGCTCTCTTTCCAGGCCTTTTTTTCTTCTTCAAGCGACAACGGATATACAATCTGAAAATCCAGTACCTCTCCTGGAACTCTTCCACTGCGCAAAGGCTCATAGAAGTTATTATACCACTCTTCCTCTGTAGTGGAAGCATTGTACAAATCAGGCTTTAAGTAGCTAAGCTGTCTCTTTGTATTTGCTATAAACATCTTTGCCGCAAGGGGAGCCAGTTTCTCATACTCATCCTGCTGCACATCTACAAAAATCTTTGGAAGCTCGCCACTTACGATGTGCTCATTTTTCCTGTCTATTCTTATTCCATAGGGCTCAAAGCGAAATGCATCCTCTGTAAAAAACAACTTAATAAACAGACCTGTCTCCGTGTTAAACTGCGATCTCTGATAATCTGTATCAAATATGAAATTGCCCAGTGAATAAAAAATAGCTTTACCCGGAAAGGTCTCATAATTCATAGGGACATGAGGATGATGAGATACCACAATATCTGCACCCATGTCCAGATAGTCCATATATCTCTTTCTCGTGTAGGGAGAAGGCAGAGCTGTAAACTCTTCCCCACCATGTGCAACTACTATGCACCATCTACAGGTCTTCTTTATCTCGTCAATGGCCTGCTGGATCCTCTCCATATCACTCCAGCTAAAGCATCCAGCCACTTCCTCAGAAGCTTTTCTGCAAGCCCTCTGATATCCTACTCCAATCATACCGATTCCGCCTGCCTCATCAAAAATGACCGGCCTCATAGCTTCCTCAATATTCATTCCTGCTCCAAGAGTATGTACTCCACACCTTTCGGCCTCTTTTAATGTATCCGCCATCCCCTCAGGGCCCGCATCCATAATGTGGTTGTTACATATATTCCATACATCAGCGCCAATTTTATTAAAAAAACTGGTTGCAGCAGCATCCATGGTATGGCGAAGTGTAGCTGCACTATTTTGAGAGTTAATGTTGTTTGCAGAAATAACAGTTTCCTGTTGTTTATTTGCTAACGGGCCTTCCACATTTATAACAAGATGATCTGTATCCTTCAAAAACTGCAAAACCTCTGGCGCAAGAAGGTTTTCATCTTCCCATTTTTTGTCCATATATTTATCAAAGCCAATATCACCCGTAAATGTTAATAATACTTCTTGCATAAACATCTGTTTCCTATCTGTGCACACAAAACGCCACATTGATTATACCACAAAAAACAAATTTGCACTTTACGAAGAACAAAAAGCGTTTGATAATGTATTATATTAGTTAATTCTGTGAGGGGAATATGAAACTAAGAAAGGATTCATTTGTCTAATAATATCATTAATATATCTCAAACTAATCAAAAAGGAAGCTGAATAATCAGCTTCCTTTAATTATAAAATCTCATATTTAAATTCCGAGAATGCGGCCTCTCCACCAGTCTGCTTCTGAGAGAATACACACAACCCAAATCTGGCTCCGGTGAAATGATCCAATCCAAATCTCATCTTATGACTGTCACCAGCTTTAATCCAGCTATCAGTGTCATCATTGCCGTCAGCAGTCTTTAAGCCAGTCACTTCTTCAGGTTCTAAGTTCAATACCTCATAATAGCATTCCAGCTTATCTTCTAATTTCCTAAAATCAGCCAGCAGTTTAAACTTCACAACAGATGAATCTATCTCCTGTTTATGCAAAATCTCACCAGCTTCTCTATCAGTATATCCAATCTGGAAAGGCTTCTCTATACTGGTCCTAGCAAGCTTAACAACATAGTACTTATCATCTTCTTTAGCTATACCAATCATGGCATAGCATCCTTCCAATGCAATAAGCCCAGCCATATCGCCATTATTCAACTTACTGGCATCAACAGTTACAGTTGCCTGACATTCTGGAAGTGCCATACGCTGAGTAAGTGTATTCCTTGCCCAAACGGGATTAACACAGATTTTTCCAGTTGTAATCTTTAACTTATTATCTTCTATCTTCCAAAGACTATTATCCTGAACATGATTCCATTGCCACTGCTTCTTGATTGTTTCTGAACTAAAATCATCAGATACAAACAATGATTCATATTGATACCCTGGCTTTGTAGAAATAACTTCCATATCCTGTGGAACCAATCCATCCACACCATAAACAGGGAACATATAGCCTTTCTCTATTTTGTATGCAGAAGCATCACTTCCACGCACAAAAGAACCTGGCTCATTCTCTGCCTCGGTTACAGAAGTATCCAGCCACTCAACTGGAACAAGCACTGGTACACGTCCTACTGCTCCACTGTCCTGGAACAAAACTGCATACCATTTGCCTTCAGGTGTATCAACAAGTCCTCCCTGAGCAACGCCTCTGTTGTCAATGCCCATGTCGTCCCAGAATACATCCTTACCAATATACTCTCCATCAACAGTATCGCTGACAAACACTGCTTCTGTACGGCGCATGTTATACTTAGGCCAATGAATAAGTGTGATGTAATACTTTCCATTTATCTTGTAAAAATGAGCTCCTTCATAACCAAGAATCACATCTTCGGGAATATCTTTAATAATAATCTTGTCAATACCGCCTTCCTTAATCCCGCTCAACTCAGAATTAAGTTCAACCAGTCTGATATTTGTATTGCCTGATATAAGAAATGTTCTTCCATCATCATCAAAGAGAATTGAACAATCGTGAAAATACTCATTTATTGTCTTATGCTCCCATGGACCGCCTATGGAGTCTGCTATAAACAGATGGGTATCTTTTCTTCCGTGACTGACAAATGCAGCATAGAATTTATTATTGTGGTATCGAAGACATGCAGCCCACATACCCTTGCCATAATTACTTTCATCTCCCAGAAGTTTTTCGCTATCTGTTCCATCAAGTTCATCAAATATGTATGTTGCTATTTCCCAGTTTACCAGATCGTATGATCTCAAAATAACTCCACCAGGCATATAGTACATGGTTGTACTAATCATGTAATAAGTATCATCTACCCTGATGACATCTGGATCTGGATAATCTGTTTTTGTTATTGGATTGATATTCATGCGTCCTCCATTAACTTTAATACTATATAACTAAATGCGTTAATCATTGTTTGTATTCGCTTTTGCCATAACAAATAGCATAACCAGCAATACTATAGGAAATATCATGCCAACAGCCAAGCCTGTTCTAATGTTATCTCCTGCGCTTTGAGTTATTCTTCCTACAATTGCTGGTCCAATACTTCCACCCAGATCTCCTGCCATCGCAAGAAGAGCAAACATTGCGGTTCCGCCGGTAGGAAATTTCTTTGCTGATATACTAAGTGTCCCTGGCCACATAATGCCTACTGAGAAACCACATAATATACAGCCCATTAATCCAATAAGCGGATTAGAGAAAAGTGATGCCAGAATATAGCACAATACGCACAACATTCCAGAGCCAACCATAAATTTATTCAGATCAACTTTCTCGCCATATTTTCCATATATTACTCGGCAAATTCCCATAGCTACAGCAAACATACAAGGTCCGGCCAAATCTCCAAGTGTCTTAGATAATCCAAGCGCTGCTTCTGCATAAGCGGACGCCCACTGTGACATTGACAGTTCTGACGCACCAGAGCAAACCATAAGCACAAGAGAAACCCAGAATAGCGGTGTGGCAAACAGTTTCTTTATGCTCATTCCCTCACCCTCATCAACGAGATACTCAATTGGGCAGGTTGCAAAATTATATATATTAACTGCCGGAATAACTGCTAACAGAATAGCAAGCCACTTCCAGCTATCTATTCCAAATAATGCAAAGAAAACCGTCGAAACCAGTATTGTTCCAACCGAGCCCCAGCAATAGAAAGAATGAAGCAGGCTCATGGTTGCTTCTTTATTATCAAAAGGACAGGCTTCCACTATAGGACTACACAAAACTTCAATTAATCCACTGCCAATTGCATAAATGATTACACTGATAAGTATTCCTACATATGGATTCGGCAACAGTTCCGGCAAAAATGCCAGCCCCACAATTCCAATTGCAGAACACACTTCAGATGTAACAATGCATGTCCTGTATCCAATCTTATCAACAAATTTTGCACAGAATAAATCCACAAGTAATTGCGTGAAGAAAAAGCAAGTGGAAATAAGTGCTATATTCCCCCATGAAATAGCATAATCACTGTGGAATTTAAGATACAATAGTGGTGCAAAGTTCGCCGCTATAGCCTGAGTGATAAATCCAAGATAACAGGCTATTTTGGTCCTGTTATAATTTTTTGCTTTTGTCACTATCAGTTTCTCCTATACTTTATAGTAATTCCTTTTAATGCTCATTTTTCTTGTTATATACTCACTGCCTACTGTTTTTTCTTTTTCACTAATACTGCAACAATAACTGCCACTACTGCTACAAGTGAAGCAATAATCGCAATAATAGCAAATGAAGACTTTTCTGTGTTCTGGACTGATTCAGCTGATGATGTAGTCTGATTTGCAGAATCATCAGATATTAACTCTTCATCGGTCTGGCCATCACTTGAACCATCATTAATTATAGATAATGGCTCTGTAGGATCCATTTCAATAGAAAAATCATCTACAAAGAATTTCGCATCACCTTTGAGATAAAGAGTACAATCGCCGCCTTCTGGGACTTCAACATCAAAGCATACCTGAGACCATTCCTCACCAGCCACAACATTTGCCAGTTCTGTATTATTCTCTCCATTTATACCAATTGAAACTGTAGCAGCATCTTCAGAATAGAGCCATGCCCCAATTCTAATAGTATGTCCCTTATATCTTCCAATGTCATACAATGCGTTATAATCTGGTGCATCAGAATCCACCTTTAATGCGAACCCCATAGTAACATCTGCAGTATGATTAATCTTCATCTGTGTAGATAATTTAGTTGAAAATCCCAATTCGTATGGATCAGGCAAAGTGGAATGTGTTCCATCATTTACTGGTTCAAAATCCATGAATACATTCTCTGCTTTTGCTACTATAGCTCCAGCAATAAACGCATCAACAAGTTCCTGAGAATATACTTCCCCTGTGTTTCGATTGAAGTAGTAGTGACATTCTCCTCCGGAAGTTCCATTTACTCCATTATCCCATACTATTGTAGGAATATTATACTCTGTCGATATTTTACCCATATATGCAAACCATGCCTGTCTTGCACTATAGTTATCACCTGAATTTGTTGCTCCACATTCACCTATAACTACTGGTATTCCATTACTAACAAACAATGAATTCAGATTATTGAAAAGAGTCTTAATATCAGCGGTATCTCCGCTATTCTTAGCATCAAATGTTGTCTGTTTATCTGTAAGGCAGAAGTCATATGGACTATAGCAGTGAACTGACACGCAGAGGTTTGAGGCAGTTTCGCCGTTTAATTCAGGAAGCTTGATTGACTTCAAAACAGAAGGATTTGAAGAAGCAGCATACCCTGGAACCATAAGCATACGCTCATTATTGTAGCCCTTTCCATTTCCTCTTACTGTTTCAACAAATAGCTGATCAAGATAATTAACCGCATCATAGCAGTCGTTTGTTCCCGTCCACTCATATGAAGTGCCCTGCGCTCTAGGTTCATTCATTCCTTCAAAGATAAGATGCTGGTCATAATCTGCAAATGTGTCCGAAATCTGCTTCCACACTGCGACTAATTCCTTGCCCGTCTCAACATATGCCGTATCAATATCTTTTCTGTTTACCCATGATTCATGATGAACATTTATTATTACAAAAAGACCATCTTCATAGGCATAATCAACTACTTCCTTCACACGAGCCATATATTCAGGATAAATTTCATAACCGTTATTCTTATCGATATAATCAGCCCATGTAATAGGAATACGAATTGTTTTAAATCCTGCAGCCTTTACACCATCGATGAGTTCCTTTGTAATCTTAGGATTTCCCCATGCAGTTTCATGGCTGTAGATATCTGTTTTATTGCCACCTGTGGAATCAAGAGTATTACCCAAATTCCATCCTTTGCCCATCATGTCTGTAATCTCATTTGCAGTTTTACCTGTAAGAGTTTCTTCTGCCGCATTTGCTCTTAATGGAATCATTTGCATCATCATCGTTACAATTGCTCCTATCATAATAATTTTCCCAAATTTTCTCTTCATAATGAAACGCTCCTTATTTCATTTTTATATAATATAATATGCCGGTTAAAATAGCGCAAGCCTAATACAATTGTAATTTGTTTCTCTAAGCTAAACCAACATATAAAAAGCACCTATTCGCATTTTCACGCGAATAAGTGCCTATATTAATCTTCTCATTATAGCTGATAGAAGCCAACCTTCTTATATACCTTACGAAGAGTCTTATTGGCTACATATGAAGCTCTTTCTGCTCCATCCTTGTAAACACTGTCAAGATATGCCTTATCCTTCATAAGTCTCTCTGCTTCCTCCCTGATTGGACGAAGATGCTCGATTACTGCCTCTGCTACTGCTGGCTTAAATACGCCATATCCTTTTCCATCGAATTCTCTCTCGATTTCTTCAATGCTGTTTCCTGTAACTGTACGATAGATATCCATAAGATTTGCAACACCTGGCTTTTCTACCTTATCGTATCTTACGCAGTTTTCAGTGTCACTGTCTGTTACAGCACGTTTAAACTTTCTTGCTATATCCTCTGGTCTGTCCATAAGGAATACGCATCCTTCTGGAATTGATTTACTCATCTTGTCCCCAGGAGTATTTAATCCATATATTCTGGCTCCGTTCTCAGCTATCATTGGCTCTGGAATCTTAAACACATCACCATATATGCTGTTAAATCTCTGCGCAATATCACGGCAGATTTCAACATGCTGCTTCTGATCCTCTCCTACTGGAACAAAATCCGGCTGGTATAAAAGGATGTCTGCAGCCATAAGTACAGGGTAAGTAAAAAGACCTGCATTAATGTTGTCCTTATGCTTTGATGACTTATCCTTAAACTGTGTCATTCTTGAAAGCTCTCCAAACTGTGTATAGCAGTTTAACACCCATCCAAGCTGTGAATGCGCTGGCACATGAGACTGTAAGAATAATGTGTTTTTCTCCGGATCAAGTCCGCAGGCAATATACTGAGCAAGCTGGTTTACTGTTCTTTTTCTAAGTTCTGCTGGCTCCTGTCTTACTGTAATAGTATGAAGATCTGCCATAAAATAGAAGCACTCGTAATCATTTACTCTGTCTGCCCAATTCTTTATTGCTCCAAGATAGTTTCCAAGGTGAAGATCACCACTTGGCTGAATTCCCGATAGCATTCTCTTTTTAACAATAGTATTTTCTTCCATGATACATTCTCCGAAATCTATTTATTTTTTCCATCTCGCAAAATCCTTTCTGTTATGTGGTGATTTTGCTTGATTTAAAGTCTTTTAACAGTTCATTTCTGAACGGTTTCGATGTATTTTATATACTTTTGTAGTTTTATATTGTCATTATATTGTCACGAGCGACAAGCAGATTATAACAGAGTAAATACATTTTTTAAAGATATAGTTTTAACCCACCTGCGATTTTTTATATGATAAAAGAATTACTGCCGCAAATCCTACTATACAGATGCAATAGCATAAAACTGATGCCTTAACATTATTCATCGAACCATATCTAAAGGTATTACAAAATGTTCCATAATACAAAGCCATGGTTGCTCTCAACTGCCATAGCTTTGCAATAATCCCCATTTTGCTTGGAACATTAAATAAACCCGCAAACAAAACAGCTGCATGAATTGCCATTGTAGCAACTGCCGAATGGGTAATATGAGATATCAACATATTTGTAAATGCAAAAAAGCATGTTGTAACAAATGCAAGCAGCATTAATATCATTACCATCTGAGCTATCGTAATGTTCCATGGGGAGGACGGAATAACAAGCTGAATCATACCTTCACTTCCCTCTGCTCCAAAGAATGCAAACATTATTCCAAATAAGGAACCGATAATTATAATCCCCTGAAATAATGCTACAGAAATACCCGCAGCAATTTTTGCAAAACATATCGTACTGCGTCCTTTTTTTGTTGATAAAATTATGGCGTCTGTTTTATATGATATTTCATCTGCAAATACACCCGATAATGCTATTGCAATATTAAGAAACAACACCCAATTAACAAAAAACAATACATCTAAAACATTCGAATATCCACCGGCGTAGTACAACTAATATGTTTATATTTATTACATATTTCATCTAAAAATTGTTTTACTTGTTCTTCTATATTCATTAGATTTACCTTTCTTATAAAAAATAGTAGCAGGAAATCTGCTACTAAGAATCTATGTTAATATCAAATCTATTTTTCTTAATAAGAAATCAATAATATTCACATGTATTATCCCATCGTGACTCATGTCTATCTTATCTAAGGACATAACATATTTGGGAGATGCATCCGTAATCTTGTCATATGCACCAAATTCTCTCTTGATTGTATCTTCTGATGCCAATAAGTAAGAAACCTGAATGAAACATTTTTTCCCATTACGAATCGCCACAAAATCAATTTCACCCTTGTATGTTTTACCAGCAAATACAGTAAACCCTCTAGTTATAAGTTCGTTATATATGATATTTTCCAAGAAAAAAGTGTCTTCATAGTTAATGGTATTGGTGTTAATCGTTCGAAAACCCATGTCAATTGCATATTGTTTTTCTTTATTACTTAATGCTGACTTTCCAACAATATTATATCTTCCCACTCCATGAATTAAATAAGCCTTTTTCATACGCTCCAGGTAGTTATACACTGTGCGCCTTGATATTTCCCGATTTTCTTTTTTATAGGTATCAATAATATTATCAATTGATAACTCTTTTCCAGCATTTGCAAGAATGTATAATGAAATATCCATGAATGCCTTTTTATCCGCACTCTTTGTTCGTCCTACAATATCTCTATTTACAATACTTTCATACAAATTTGACAAATATTTGTTTACAAATGCTTCATCATCATAATCAAAACGCAGAGGAAATCCTCCCCATTTCAAGTAATCCATAAACAAATCTTCACTAAATTCTTTACCAATTAATTCATAATATAATTTCATTTCATAAAACGAAAATGGTAAAATTTCAAACTCTATGGTTCTTCCTGTTAAAAGTGTAGCAAGTTCTCCTGATAACAATGCCGAATTACTTCCTGTAACAAAAAGAGAAACATTAAGTGTCGCTCTAAATGATGCTAATGCTTTTTCAAACTGATCTATGTGTTGAATTTCATCTAAAAAAATATAGTATTTTCTATCATCTTTAATTCTGCTTTTTATTTCCTTATTCAAATCTGATGCATCAACAATATAATCAAAATCAAGATCTTCAAAATTTATATATATTATGTGTTTCTCATCTACACCATTTCCTTGTAATTCATCCTTTATCGTATCTAAAAGAATTGACTTTCCAGCTCTTCTAACCCCAGTAATTACTTTTATAACATCCGATTCATAATATGGTCTAATCTGTTCTAGATATGTTTCTCGCTTTAATTTCATATTTTGTGCACCTCCACATTTCCCATTATACTGTGTCGTTCTGTTTTGTGCAATAGTATCATGCACAAAAGCATTTTCTCAGTCATTTTGTGCAAGCCAATGTGCAAATTAAAATCGGAATTACGTTCCAAGCCAAACTTCCTACTTAAATATTCAACAAAAGAGGAATGACACAAAATTATGTAGGTTCACAAATCGGTTTTGATGTAGTTCCAGACGCTCTTAAGGTTCCTGATATCGATTCCAATATTGGCTTGATGCATACTTTGTTTACACTTGAAGACCGTTATGGTCTCAAAATAGAAGCATCTGAAGATGGACAGCCTATAATATACTTAGACTTAAGAAATCACCCAGACAGCAATCAGTTATATGACATGCTGCTTGATTGGATGGATAAAGCAGTTGCTTTAGAAGCAAAGCAGATATCTCAAGATGAATATGATCAGTGGAGATACCACTATCCAACTCCGGGCGAAACTACTCACACCAATTTTGCCAAGGTCATTCCACAGGAGTTAAGTGATTATCTTCTTTCCGAAGATAAAAAGAATAAGTAATACACCTTTGAATTGCTTCAAGTGGCTTACTCATAAGGACAAAAGAAAAAGGCCTTACCCTCTAATTTTCATTAGATAGGTAAGACCTTTTATAGTCTTATCTGAAACCATACCTGCTAACCACTTGTAATACTTTTCAATAATACAATTTTAGCAAGTGTTATCATTTTGTTATCAAATCGTATCTCGAAAGTCTCAGAACCCGCATATACAATGGGGTCCCTCCCCTGCTTCGCAGCGGTCCTCCCCATTGTCAAGAATACTGAATTCTTCGAATCTCGTTAATTATTCCATCTCAATCGTTCCAGGCGGTTTTGAAGTAAGATCATAGAATACTCTGTTAACTCCTCTTACCTCATTGATTGTTCTGCTCATTACCTTCTGAAGTACTTCAAATGGTATATTAGAAGCTTCCGCAGTCATGAAATCAATCGTCTTAACAGCTCTTACAACTACTGCATAGTCATAAGTTCTTTCATCGCCCATAACACCTACACTCTGCATATTTGTGAGAGCAGCGAAATACTGATTTGGCATCCAGTCTGGCTCTTTGCCATTTGCTTCCTTGTATTCTGCAATTGCCTTATCAACTTCTTCACGATAAATGGCATCTGCATCCTGAACTATACGAACCTTGTCAGCTGTTACTTCACCAATAATTCTGATTCCAAGACCTGGTCCTGGGAATGGCTGACGGAATACAAGTCTCTCAGGAATGCCAAGTTCCAGACCAGCCTTACGAACCTCATCCTTAAATAAATCTCTGAGAGGTTCAATAATCTCTTTAAAATCAACAAAATCAGGAAGACCACCTACATTATGATGAGACTTTATTACTGCAGACTCGCCGCCCAGGCCACTCTCTACAACGTCAGGGTAAATAGTTCCCTGCGCAAGATAATCTACTGCGCCAATCTTTTTTGCTTCTTCCTCAAATACTCTGATGAATTCCTCACCTATTATTTTACGCTTACGTTCAGGCTCATTAACGCCTGCAAGTTTGCTATAATATCTTTCCTGAGCATTGACTCTGATAAAGTTAAGGTCAAAATCGCCTTCTGGTCCGAATACTGCCTCAACCTCGTCGCCTTCATTCTTTCTGAGTAAGCCATGATCCACAAACACACATGTAAGCTGCTTACCAATAGCTCTCGAAAGGAGACCTGCGGCAACCGATGAATCAACGCCGCCTGAAAGAGCAAGAAGCACCTTTCCATCTCCAACCTTTTCTCTAATTGCCTTTACCGAACTCTCAACAAATGAGTCCATTCTCCAGTCGCCACAGCAATCACATATATTACGAACAAAGTTATATAGAATCTCTTTTCCCTGAAGTGTATGTAATACTTCTGGGTGGAACTGAATTGCATAAAGCTTTCTGCTTAGATCCTGTGCTGCTGCAACAGGGCAGTCAACAGTATGAGCTACTATCTCAAATCCTGGAGCAAGCTTTGAGATATAATCAAAATGACTCATCCAGCAGACTGTTTCATAATTATCACTATTATGATCAGCATGACTAATGCCTTTTACTTCATCAGTCTTATTTCCAACTCCCTCGAAGAGAGCAGAACTTCTATCAACGTAAACTACAGTCTTTCCATATTCTCTGTTGTCAGCCTTCTCAACATTTCCACCAAGGACAAGACTCATAAGCTGAGCACCATAGCAAAGACCAAGAACAGGGATACCTAATTCAAACAACTCCCTGCTATAGGTTGGTGCACCTTCTTCGTAACAACTGTTTGGACCGCCTGTAAGAATAATCCCTTTAGGATTCATCTCCTTTATCTTTTCCAGGTCAGTTTTGTAAGAATAAATCTCGCAGTATACATTACATTCTCTGACACGACGTGCCACAAGCTGGTTATACTGTCCACCGAAATCGAGGACGATTACTTTTTCTCTTCCCATTGCAGTTCCTTTCGTTTTTTGTTTGTCTATAAAAGCGAGCTATTTGCCCGCTTTTAATTATTGAACGATTCTTCTTACCGTCAAAATCTCACGATATGTAGCAGAACCAATCTTTATTCCCGAAGAAGGAGTGGACGCGTGAACAATCTGTCCATTGCCAATATATATAGCTACATGTCCTGCATAACATATAATGTCTCCTGGCTGAGCTTCCGCATATGTAACTCCCACGCCAGCACTTCTCTGAGATGTAGAACTTCTTGGCAGACTATAGCCAAAGTTCTGATATACCGACATTGTAAATCCCGAACAGTCCGCACCATTGGTAAGACTGGTTCCTCCTGCCACGTATGGATTACCAATAAACTGACAGGCGAAATTGGCTATCTCCTTGCCCTTGGCACTTCCTGTTGCACTACTAATAGTAGAACCGTTGGAATTGCCTGAGCTGTTTGAAGAAGTCTCTGCTGATGATTCACTATTCTCATTGCCTTCAGATTCCACTGTCTCCGCATTAGCAGCAGCTGCTGCCTTGGCAGCCTCTTCAGCCTCTTTCTTCTTTCTGGCCTCTTCTTCTGCCTTCTTTCTTGCTTCCTCTTCCAGCTTCTTTATCTGGTTATTCTGCTGCTTAATCTGCGCCTTATAGGCCGCAGCTTCCTGCTTGGCTTTGGCTATCTGATTGTCATAATCCTCAGCTTCCTCTTTCTTTTCAGCCATAAGATTATTAAGATCTTCCTGCTCCAGCTCCAATTCATAATGAGCTGTTTCCAGTTCTTCCTGCTGTTCTTCAAGATTAGCCTTTGCCTGTTCAACAGCTTCTTTTGCAGCTATATACTCCTGGAGTTTCTGTCTGTCATAGGCATACAGTTTCTCAATATAATCTGCTTTATTGATTACATCTCCCATACTTTCTGCTTCCCATAAAAGCTGCATGTAAGTGTAATCACCTTTTTCATACATAAATTTTATTCGGGCCTTCATAGCCTCATACTGGTCATCCATAACCTTCTGAGCTTCAACAAGCTCAACCTTTTTGACCTCGATTGCTTCCTCAATATCCTTGATTTCATCCTCCAAGATACTAATAGAAGCCATTACTTCGACCAATTCATCATCTATCTGCTGAATCTCGTCTGTAATACCTTTTCTGACGTCAGTCAGTTCATCTATCTCGTCATTGGCTGCATCAAGCTGCTTCTGTGTATCATTCTGCTGCTTTTTCAGCTCATCAATAGTCGTTGCACTGGCAGTTACAGAAATAGTCATGCACAATATGAAAATAATCAGTAAGTTATATTTACGTATGAATCTGTTAATCATTTTCCAATCTGCTTCTGCTAATATTTATTAGAAATCACAAGATCTAGGTGTTCTTGGGTAAGGTATTACGTCTCTGATATTCTCAACACCAGTGAGGTACATAATAAGACGCTCAAATCCCATACCAAAACCACTGTGAATACATCCACCATATCTACGTGTATCAAGATACCAGTCGATGCCATCCTTATCTACGCCCATCTGCTCCATTCTCTCAAGAAGCTTATCAAGGTTCTCCTCTCTCTGGCTACCACCCATAAGCTCACCTGCCTGTGGAACAAGAAGATCAACTGCTGCAACCGTCTTGTCGTCTGGATTAACCTTCATATAATAAGCCTTGATATCCTTTGGCCAGTCTGTAACAAATACAGGACCATTAAAATATTCAACAATGTACTTCTCATGTTCCTTGGCAATGTCCTCACCATAATCTGGTTCGAACTCCCACTTAACATCTGCCTTCTTAAGAATGTCAATTACATCATGATGTGCAATTCTTGTAAAATCTGATTCAACTATATCTGTAAGCTTCTGTTTAAGTCCCTTTGATACAAACTGATCGCAGAAATTAATCTCTTCTGGACACTTCTCAAGTACATAGGATACAACAAACTTAAGCATTTCCTCTTCAATATCCATAAGACCGCTGAGGTCACAGAAAGCCATCTCTGGCTCAATCATCCAGAACTCATTGGCATGAGTCTGTGTATTTGAATTCTCTGTTCTGAAGGTTGGACCAAAAGTATAGATATCACCAAATGCCATAGCAAAGGTTTCACCCTGCAGCTGACCTGAACCAGTGATAAAAGACTGCTTTCCAAATAAATCCTTTGAAAAATCAACTTTTCCTTCTTCTGTCACAGGAAGCTCATTCATGTTAAGAGTTGTAATCTTAAACATCTGATCTGAACCCTCGCAGTCAGCTCCTGTAATAAGTGGAGTATGAACATAGAGGTAACCTCTGTCCTGGAAATATGTATGAATAGCCATAGCAGCTACACTTCTAATTCTGAATACTGCGCTGAACAGATTTGTTCTTGGTCTTAAGTGAGCAACAGTTCTAAGATATTCTCTTGTATGTCTCTTTGGCTGAATTGGATAATTCTCTGGACAGTCTCCTAACATTGTAACCTTTGTCGCATGAATCTCAAAAGGCTGCTTCATATCTGGTGTAAGTACCACCTCACCTGTTACTTCCACTGAAGCTCCAACTCTGATTTTGGAAGCATCCTCAAAGTTATCAAGTTTGTTATCATACACTACCTGAAGACTTTCAAAAAATGATCCATCATTTACTGTAAGAAATCCAAACTGTGCCTGCGCTCTGTTTGTTCTGACCCAGGCGCAAACTGTAACCTCCTTTGAGGCATATTCATCTTTATTTCTGAACAGCTGCTTAATTTTTGTTCTCATAATCTCCTCCAAAAACTGTTATTTGGCTTCTACGATTGTAGCCTTCTCTCTTATAAGATCAATAACCTTACGATTCATAAGGTATGTCTTGTATTCATCAAAATCATACTGTGCTTTAAAATCATCTTCGGATTCACAGCCATATGATGCGTAATTCTCTGTAATTGATTTTTCAACATCCTCATCAGTTATCTGCTGGTTTTCAGCTTCAAGAATCTTTAATACCGCCAAATCAAGCTTAGTTGCTTTTTCTGAATATGATTTAAGCGCATCAGTATAATCCTGAAGATTAGAGTATCCATAAATATACATTACATATCCCTCTAACATCAAGCCATAATCAGTAGCTGCTGCTTCATCCTTATCATATATACTCTTGTAGTAATAATTCTTTCTTCCCTCTGGAAGTTCTTCCTTATACTCACAGATATCTATAAGGTTATTCATAATATAGTTTTCAATGTCTGAATCATAATTTGACTGAGCTTCTGCCTCAAGCATTTCTTTTACATAGCTTCTAAGCTCTTCAACTGTTGTTACACCTTCAACCGCCTGCTCAGCTACGAATTCGTCGGTAAGCTCTGGTGAAACAGTTTCTTTAATCGCATTGAGTTTTACAGTAAATACAACTGCTTTTCCAGCAAGCTCTTCATAATACTCATCTGGGAATACAAGATCAATATCTCTTGTTTCTCCAACTTCCATGCCAATAAGCGCATCTTCAAACCCAGGAATAAATGCTCCAGAACCTATCGTAAGATCATATCCTGCTTCCGAATCATCTGTACCACCATCAAAAGCCTCACCATCAATCTTTCCTTCGTAATTGATGTTGGCTATATCTCCAGTCTGAAGTGCTCTGCCTTCAACCGCCTGTGTTGTTGATTTAGCACTAATAAGATTAGCAATAGTATTTTCTACATCATCATCAGTAACTTCACTAAGTGTGGCCTGAATCTCCATTCCACTATAATCACCTAATGATACTACATAATCATCTGGATTAAGCTCAGATATTCCCATAGTGACCATATCAGCCGTTCCTTCATCTGTTGAAGACTCAACACCTGAAGTACTCGAAGTACTTTCTCCTGATGAAGTTGTTGCCACATTATCACTCTTTCCACATGCAGCTAATGCTAAAACTCCACTCAGTAAAACCGTTATAACGAACAATCTTTTTTTCATAAAATCTCCTCTTATCAATTCTCCCCTCTTGAATCGATGTCTTTACTTATATTAATACGAACTCACCATATTCACTATTTATACCATATTTTACAGTGTTATTAAAGACTTTCTTGCCTTTAGCAGAATAAAATGATAGAATTTTAGAAGTGTTTTTAGCACAAGGAGGTTATTCAATGAAGACAGGTACAATAGTAGCACTTGTCATTATTGCAGTCCTTATCATTGCAATAGTGGTATTATATTTTTTAGGCAAAAAAGCTCAGAAGAAGCAGGCTGAACAGCAGCAGCAGATTGATGCAGCAAAGCAGTCAGTTACGATGCTTATCATTGACAAAAAACGTATGAAACTTAAGGAAGCCGGTCTTCCTGCGGGAGTTCTTGAACAGACACCCAAAATTATGCGCAATTCCAAGGTAGCTGTTGTAAAGGCCAAGATCGGTCCTCAGATTATGTCTCTTATCTGTGATGAGAAGATATTTGATGATGTTCCTGTAAAGCGTGAGGTTAAAGCCACAGTAAGTGGTATTTATATAACAGATGTTAAAGGACTTCACGGAAAAACAGTTACTTCTGATACAAAGAAGAAGAAAAGCCGTTTCAAGCAGATGCTTGAAGCTGCTCAGGAAAAAGCTGGTGCAAAACCACTTAAATAGCAAAAACAAAACACCATCCTTACGATGGTGTTTTATTTTGCGCAGAAATATTAATATGACAGTCCGCTACATATTCATAATTCATTTCTAACTTATAGTCTATATCCAGTGACAGACAATTCTCATCTTCGTAGCAGGCAATATTCTTGGTTTTAAAGCCTAAAGTCAAACCTCCAAACTGAGTATCATAATTGCTTAACTGTTTTCTTCCGACCTTAAATGGCATCTCAACATTTACAGCTCCTCGTTTTGTAACAGTCACCTCATTGAAAGCTATCTTTATAAGACACTTTGTATCAGCATCTGTTCCTTCAATTCGTTCATTGTACATGAGATACCTGGTATTATCCCGCTCATAATAAATACCCTCATACCTGTCCTCAATGTTGCCAGAAGCATCCTCACTGCCAAACTGCATTCCTTTTATAGTAATGCTTACTTCTCTGTTCATATTTAATCAATTTTCTCCATTCTTATCTGATTAATTATAGAATCCTCCTGATTCTTGATATGAACTGATATTTCATTTGTGGCATCTTCAATCCTGCCATTAATTACAGCTTCAAATATTCTCCTGTGTTCTTCTACCAGCAGTTTTCTTCCGCCCTCATCTTTTATGTACTCAAATCTGTATCTGTACATCTGTTCAGCAAGATTATTAACCATTTGTCCGAGCCTCATATTGCCGGTTGCATTAAAAATGGCATCATGAAAAGCTACATCGGCTCTGGCAATCGCTCCAGCATCCCCTTCATCAACGGCTTTCTCGAATTCTTCCAGAACACGCTTTAATTCCTCTTTCTGCTCATAAGTAATTCTTTTGCATGCCAGTTCAACTGCCAGCTTCTCCAAAGCCAGTCTTACTTCAAGTACATCTGTCATACTCTTTTCAGTAATACTAGCCACCTGAGCGCCTTTCCTTGGTACCATAATCACCAGACCTTCAAGTTCCAGCTGTCTTATAGCCTCTCTGATAGGAGTACGTGACACACCCAGTTTATTTGCCAGATGAATCTCCATCAGTCTCTCCCCTGGTTTAAGTTCACCTGTAAGAATAGACTGTCTAATTGTCTTAAAAACTACATCTCTTAGTGGTAGAAATGCGTCCTGCATATAGTTTTCCATATCGACACCTCTGATAATAGCAAGCTACTATAATTCTTCAATGATACATGTTCTATCAGCCATCGTTGTTACACAGGCCTGGCTTACTTCTCCTGTTTTAAGTACCTTGTCCAAAGCTCTGTCCGCCTTGTCTTTATCATCAAAAAGAGCAAATACTGTAGGGCCGCTTCCACTCATCAGCGAATTAAGTGCTCCCTCTTTAAGCATAATATCTTTGAGCATCTTTATTACTGGATACTTTGTCTCAGTCACATTTTCAAGGATGTTCTCCATAGTTGCTGCAACTGCCAAAAGATCTGAATCCTCTATTCCTTTAAGCATTCCATCTATATCAGGATGCCTTTCAATAGTATCAACATGAAGATTCTCATATACATATTTTGTGGATACTCCAACATGAGGCTTGGCTATCAGCACATAGCACTCCGGTGCAGGCTTCAGCTTTGTGAGTATCTCTCCAATACCTTCTGAAAGCTGAGTTCCACCCTCTATGCAATAAGGAACATCTGCTCCAATTGTCACTCCGATTTCCTTTAATTTCTCAATTGAAAGCCCTGCCTGTATAAGCTCATTGACCGCCACGAGTGTAGCTGCTGCGTCAGTGCTTCCACCTGCCATACCAGCTGCTATTGGAATCTGCTTATTCAGGTAAATATCCAGACCACAGCTGACTCCAGCGGCATCCATCAGTTTTTTGGCTGCCTTATATATAAGATTATTCTCATCGCATTCCAGGCCTTCAATATTACAACTGATATTGATAGAGTCATCTTCTATCTTCTTTATTGTCAGTTCATCACACAGATTCAGGGTCTGCATAATCATTCTGACTTCATGATAGCCATCCGGTCTTCTTCTTAATACATCCAGACCAAGATTGACCTTTGACATTGCTTTTATCTTTAATCCGTCCACGGTATAACCTCTTTTTTGTATATTGTGTACTGTATACAAGGATTGTACTAAAAAAAATACAATTTATCAACTCGTTCATATAAGATTTGTTACTCATTTTCCGATACAATGATTAGAGAACATATCATTTTTCAATTTTACAAGGAGGTATAGTATGAACGTAAATGGAGTTACAGGTTCTGTCGCAGCTTACAGTGTCTATTCTTCTAACGCCAAGGCCGAAAAAGAAATAGATAAAAAGACTGATACCAGCGCAGAACAGGCAAATGACGGTGTTATTTACGAACCAAGCAAGGATGCTGAAACAACCAAAACCGCCAAGACTTACACAGCTAATACAGAGCTAGTGAATAAGCTTAAAGCTGACGCTGAAGCACGTACAAGCCAGTTGAAGAGTCTTGTTGAGAAACTGATTACTGGCCAGGGTAATGCCATTGGGCAGTCAGATGATATCTGGAGTTTCTTAAGAACAGGCAATTTCACAGTTGATGCTGAGACAAAGGCTCAGGCTCAGGCAGATATTGCCGAGGATGGTTACTGGGGAGTTGAACAGACTTCTGAGCGTATTCTTGATTTTGCAAAGGCACTCAGTGGTGGTGATCCATCAAAGGCTGCAGAACTTAAGGATGCTTTCCTTAAAGGTTTTGAACAGGCTACAAAGACATGGGGTGGTGAACTTCCAGAGATTTCACAGAGAACCTACGACGCTACAGTTAAGAAATTTGATGACTGGGCAGCAGGCGTGACAGAATAACAAACAAATATTAAAAGATGCTTTTGTGAGACAAAATCTACACCCACAAAAGCATCTTTTTTATTGCTCTAATATCAGAATCTTGGTTTGTATTAATCTACACAACCTATAATCTCATTAATATCCTCTATTTTGTTCTTAATCATAAATGCTTCTATTCCATCTACGATTTCCTCTGTAAGATAAGGATTAACAAAGTTCATAGCTCCAGCTGCAACTGCTGTTGCACCGGCCATCATAAACTCAATTGCATCCTCAGCACAGCTTATACCGCCCATACCAATAATAGGTATCTTAACTGCATGAGCACACTGGTATACCATACGTACTGCAATAGGCTTGATTGCAGGGCCTGACATACCACCAGTCTTATTTGCCAAAGCAAATGCTCTTCTGTTGATATCAATCTTCATACCTGTAAGAGTATTAATAAGGGAAATAGCATCTGCACCAGCTGCCTCAGCTGCTTTAGCCATCTCAGTGATATCTGTTACATTAGGACTAAGCTTCATAATAACTGGTTTTTTAGCAACATCCTTAATTTTCTTTGTTATATCAAATACAGACTCTGCCTTCTGGCCAAATGCTATAGCACCCTCTTTAACATTAGGGCATGAGATATTTATCTCCATCATATCTATATCTGTATCATTTAGCCTCTCAACAACATCCAGATAATCCTGAACCGACTTTCCACAGACATTAACAATAACATTGGTATCATAATCTCTTAAAAAAGCCAAATCTCTTTCTATGAATACATCAATACCAGGATTCTGCAATCCTATTGCATTGAGCATACCACCATATACCTCAGTTACTCTTGGAGTTGGATTACCTGGCCATGGTACATTAGCTACACCTTTTGTAACTACTCCGCCAAGCTTATTCAAATCAACAAATTCACCATATTCCATTCCCGAACCAAAGGTTCCTGATGCAGTAACAACAGGGTTCTTGAATTCTACTCCAGCAATACTAATCTTCTGACTTGCCATTATATCTCAACCTCCCTACTATCAAATACTGGTCCATCTGTACAGATTCTTGCATTGTTAACATGACTGTGATGATCCACATTCTTTGTCTTGCATACGCATCCAAGACAGGCTCCTACGCCACATGCCATTCTTTCCTCCAGCGAAATATAAGCAGGAATATTCTTAGCTTCTGCCCAGTTTTTAATTCCACGAAGCATAGGCATTGGGCCACAACTGTAGATAAGATCAGGAGAAATATCATTGGCGTTGAGAGCATCAATAACCGTGCCTTTTGTTCCAAGGCTGCCATCGTCAGTTGCAATTACTACCTTGGCATACTGCTGAAGTTCCTCAAGTAAAAATGTACCAGCGTCTCTGTATCCTATTACCGCAGTTACCTGCTTTGCAATTGGAGCTTCCTCTCCACCTTTTCCACTAAGTACCTTTGCCAGCTCAACAATTGGTGGAACACCTATTCCGCCGCCCATAAGAACTGCATGCTTACCCTGAGCTTCTTCCACAGGGAATCCATTACCCAGTACACCCAGAAGCTGAAGTCTTCTTCCTGCGTGAAGATGAGAAAATTCTTTTGTTCCCTTTCCAACCACTCTGTATACCAGTCTTAGGGCTGTCTTGTCATCACTAACCTCACATATACTGATTGGTCTTGGCAGTATAGCAGACTTGTCATTGGTAAATACTCCAACAAACTGGCCTGGCTTTGCATCCTTTGCAAGCTCCGTTTCAATCCAGAGACTGTATATATCCATTGCGATTTCTTCACTACGGATAACGAATCCAGCTACTTTCTTTTTCATATCCTGTAATCCTTTCCTGTTTAAGGTCTTTTTATCTATTCACGGTAAATGATCTTGCCATCGCAGATTGTCATCACAACCTTACCACTAAAGCTATGTCCTAAAAATGGACTGTTCTGAGACTTTGAAAGAGATTTTTCATACAAATACTCTTGCTTATCATTAAATATAACTATGTCCGCTATCTCATTCTTCGCTATCTTTCCTGCCCTGATTCCATACAGCTTTGCAGGATTAAGACTCATCTTCTCGAAAAGCTTTGTCCAGGCTATGCCATTGTCCTTTGCAAGAACATCATTTGCTACTAATATAGCAGTCTCAAGACCAAGTATTCCGCTTGGTGCATCTGTAATGGCTTTTGCCTTCTCATCTGCTGCATGAGGCGCGTGGTCCGTTGCAATAAAATCTATTGTATCATCCCTGATAGCTTCAATGATGGCCTGTCTGTCTTCTTCAGTTCTTAGCGGAGGATTCATCTTGGCCAGGGTGCCATGCTTAATGGTAGCCTCCTCTGTAAGTGCTATATGATGAGGTGTAGCTTCTGCAAAAATAAGCTGCTCACCAACCGTATTCTTTTTGGCCTCTCTGATAATATCAATTGCCTCTTTCGAAGAAATGTGCTGAATATTAATTTTGGCTCCGATCTCCATGGCAAGCTTAACATCTCGGGCTACCATATCTATTTCAGCCTGTCTGTCACTTCCACCAATTCCAAAGTAATCAGAGGCTTTTCCTCTGTTCACTCCATTATTGTTGATATATTGGGGATTTTCTTCATGAAAGCTGAGAACTGAATCTGTCTGCTTGGCAAGCTTCATAGCCTCTACAACCAGCTGCTCATCCAGCATTGGAATACCATCATCTGTAAATCCAATCGCACCAGCCTCTTTAAGCTCGACAAAATCTGTAAGTTTTTTTCCTGCCAGTCCCTCAGTAACATTAGCACAGCTATACACATGTATATCTGTCTCCTCACCCTTGCCCAATACATACTTAAGTGTGTCGACATTATCTACTGCCGGTTTTGTGTTCGCCATCAGAATAACAGAAGTAACTCCGCCTGCTGCAGCTGCTTTCGCACCGCTAATAATATCTTCTTTATGGGTAAATCCTGGATCTCGGAAGTGAACATGGATATCCACCAGTCCCGGACCAACTATACAGCCCTCACAGTCAATCAGCTCATATTTATCTTCTACCGCAATATTGTCCGCTATATCTATTATCTTTGTATCATCGATCAATACATCCGCTATCTGATCCATACCAGAATCAGGATCAATGACTCTTCCGCGTTTAAGTAATATCATATCTAACACCTTTTACTATTTGCTTATCATTTCTCAAGATATCGTGTCAATTATACTACAGCCACAATATCTTGTCACTTAATTGCACATGAGATATAATGGTAGAAATTGTTCAGACTATATCAGTTGTGGAGATAATAATGCTTAAGACTATATTTATTTTTCTCGTAGTAATAATAGTCCTTATCCTTTCGTCACTTTTATTGCTTGTTGAATGGATAATCGGGCTATTCAATAAAGGCTTAAAGGATCGTGGATCACTTAGGATTGTACAGGGACTATTCAAGGCTCTTCTGTTTATATCAGGTACCAGGGTTACAATTATTGGTAAGGAAAACCTTCCTACAGACAGAAGTGTTCTTTATGTCTGCAATCATAAAAGCTTCTTTGATATCCTGATTAATTATGCCAATATGCCCGGATTGACTGGTTTCATTTCCAAGATGGAGATTTCAAAGGTGCCTATACTTCGCATCTGGATGAAAAATGTCAAATGTCTGTTTATGGACAGAGATGATCTGAAGCAAAGCCTTAAGGTTATTCTCTCAGCCATAGACTATATCAAAGAAGGTATCAGCATATTCATTTTCCCTGAAGGAACAAGGTGTAAAGAGGATGATGATTTTCTTCCTTTCAAGGCTGGAAGCTTTAAAATAGCTACAAAGAGTGGATGTGATGTAATTCCGGTCGCTATCAACAATTCTTCTTCAGCATTTGAAAAGCAGTTTCCATGGATTAAAAAAGCTCATGTCATAGTGGAATATGGTGAACCTATAGTAGTAAAAGACATGGATAAGGAACAAATCAAAGGTCTTCCAGAGCTTGCTCAGAACAAGGTTATGGAGATGTACGAAAAGAATAAAGCCCTTGTCTAATAACATTTCATTATAGCAAAGATTAATTAACCCGCATTAACAATCAAAGTTAATGCGGGTTTTATTATGCTATACTTCTTTACCTATAATATTCAAAAACTTTTCTACAGCAGGATTGTTGGTATTCCTATCCCAGCTCACTTCCATATCAACAGTTTCTGCGGTTTTATCAGCCTTAATCATCGGTATTATCCTTATGTTCTTTTCGTTTTGATAAAGTTTTGTGATGTATTCTGGTAAAATGCTTATTCCCATGCCTACCGACACCATAAGAATCAGTGTTTCCTGATCACCTTCAACCTCTACGACCTTTGGTATATAACCGCCTCTTTCATATATCAGAATAAGTTCTTCCATCTGATCCCTTGATCTGGCCCTTGGCTGCATTATGATGAAGTTTTCATCTTTCAGATCCGTGTAATTCAATGCATCACTTCCACTTAACTGGTGTCCCTCATTGACAACCGCCATAACCGGATAGCTGGTAACATACTGGTAACTTATATTATTCTGGCCTCGCTTGCTTGGTGCCACAGCAAATACAAGATCACATTTGCCCTGCTCCAGCATTCCCTGTAAAACACTCATATTATTTCTCATAAGTTTTACCTTAATATTCGGATATGCCAACCTGAAATTTCGTAATATATCCGCAAAATCGCTCTGTCCATATCCATTGATATATCCTATAGTTATCTCACCTGTCTCTCCTTCAGATGCCATCCTTGCCAGACGCATCGCTTCATCGCTACGGCTTAAGATTACTCTTGCTTCATTGAGATAAACCTTTCCTGCTGTTGTAAGCTCTACATGATGCTTATCCCTTATAAACAAAGGTACACCTACATTCTTCTCCAGAGCTCTGATCTGCTGTGTCATTGCGGTCTGAGATATATAGCACTTCTGAGCAGCCTTAGTAAAACTGAGTAACTCCGCCACCGTCACGAAATATTCCAACTGATTCAGGTTCATATATTCAGATTCCTCCCAAAAATCTGTTAAACACAATACTACTCCAAAGATTAGTAAATGATAAAAACAGTATCATCGTTTTCTCTTGCTTTGTAATAATATAAACTTATTACACATTTGGATTTTATCATTTTACAGTAGATATTATCAATATTTATAATAGTGCTTATAACAAAAACTTTTATTTGAAAGGAGCTATTATGAGCGAAAAAACTATTCCATCCAAAATATACCTGTCAGAAGATGAGATTCCTAAGCAGTGGTACAATCTCAGAGCTGATATGAAGAATAAACCTGCACCACTTTTAAATCCTGGTACATTACAGCCACTTAAGGCAGAAGAACTGACACCAATCTTCTGTGATGAACTGGTTGCACAGGAATTAGATGACAATACAGCATACATTGATATACCTGAAGAGATAAGGGAGTATTACAAGACCTTCCGTCCTTCTCCTACAATGCGTGCTTACAACCTTGAGAAAGCTCTTGGCACACCTGCTAAGATTTATTATAAGTTCGAGGGTAATAATACCTCTGGAAGCCACAAGCTGAATTCAGCTCTGGCTCAGGCATATTACGCTAAGAAACAGGGTCTTAAGGGTGTTACTACAGAGACTGGCGCAGGTCAGTGGGGAACCGCTCTTTCTATGGCTTGTTCATACTTTGATCTTGACTGTAAGGTATATATGGTTAAGGTTTCATATGAACAGAAGCCTTTCAGACGTGAAGTAATGAGAACATATGGTGCTTCAGTTACTCCTTCACCTTCTATGGATACAGAAGTTGGACGTAAGATTCTTGAGAATCATCCAGGTACAAACGGAAGTCTTGGATGCGCTATCTCTGAAGCAGTAGAAGTTGCAACAAAGAATGAAGGTTACAGATATGTATTAGGTAGTGTATTAAACCAGGTACTCCTTCACCAGTCAGTTATCGGTATTGAAGCTAAGGCTGCACTTGATAAATATGGTGTTAAGCCAGATATTATTATCGGTTGTGCAGGTGGTGGTTCTAACCTTGGAGGACTTATTGCTCCATTCATGGGTGAGAAGTTAAGAGGTGAGGCTGATTACAGAATCATCGCAGTTGAGCCAGCTTCATGTCCAAGTTTCACAAGAGGTAAATTTGCATATGACTTCTGTGACACTGGTATGATTTGCCCACTTGCAAAGATGTATACACTTGGAAGCAACTTTATGCCATCTCCTAACCATGCTGGTGGTCTTAGATTCCACGGAATGAGTACTGTTCTTTCTCAGCTATATCATGATGGCTATATGGAAGCAAGAGCAGTTGAACAGACATCCGTATTCGAAGCAGCTGAGAAATTTGCCAGAACAGAGGGTATCCTTCCAGCACCTGAAAGCTCACATGCTATCCGTGCTGCAATTGATGAAGCTCTTAAGTGCAAGGAAACTGGCGAAGAAAAGACTATCCTCTTTGGACTTACTGGAACTGGTTACTTCGATATGTATGCATACGAAGCTTACCATGATGGAACTATGACAGATTACATTCCAACAGATGATGATCTTGCAAAGGGATTTGCTGGTATTCCAAAATTCCCTGGAAATGATATCTAAAAAGTATCATTCAGCCATTATATGTTGCAAATATTAAAACAACTATATAGCTTATAACATCAAAAAGCTCAGGTCTTTGACCTGAGCTTTTGTATGTTACATATCTTTTATAACTTTTACTATCTCATCAAATGCCATTCCATGGGAGGCCTTAATGAGAATGCTGTCACCTTCACATAGTATTGATGACAGTCTGTCAATTAACTCTTTCTTGGTTTTGAAATAGCATATCTCCTGCATTTCACACAGAAGTTCTGACATTGCAGCTTCGTACATTGCTTTTGAATTCTCGCCAACCGCCAGAATCACTTCAATTCCACTATTTGCTGCATATCTGCCAACCTCTCTGTGGATTGCTTCTGACGAGTCACCAAGTTCAAACATATCCCCAAGGATGGCAACCTTTCTGCCCTCCATAGTTTTCAGAAGATCAATAGCAGCCTTCATTGATATCTTGCTGGCATTGTAGCAATCGTCAATAATTGTATATTTAGCTGTAGTAATAATATTACTTCTTCCTGCTACAACAGCCACGCTCTCTATTCCAGCTTTGATCTGCTCATCCGTAAGCCCATACAGCTTTCCTGCAAGTGCTGCAGCTACAGCATTCTGAACCATATGTCTGCCTGGTAGCGGAACATAGACCTCAATCCTGCTCTCAGCGACGCATATAGTTGCAAATGATCCCTCCGCTTTATTCGGCTTAACATTCACAGCAAAGCTATCCTGATCCAGCTTGCCAAATCTGTATGGTCTCTGACCATTAACCTCAGCTATTGTATCGAGTTTATCATCTTCACCATTTAGAATGACTATTCCATCTTCTTTAAGATGCTCAAAACATTCTGACTTAGCTTTTAGTACTCCATCCCTATCCTTAAGTGACTCAAGATGACATTCACCAACATTGGTAAATATAATCATATCTGGCTTAACAAGTTCTGAAAGACGTCGCATCTCACCAAACTCGCTTATCCCCATCTCAAGGACTGCCAGTTCAACATCACCTGTGATTCGAAGTATCTCTAACGATAGTCCCAGTAGATTATTATGATTGCCTTCTCCCTTCAGAATCCTGAAGCCTTGTCCCAATACTCCTGCAACAATCTCCTTGGTACTTGTCTTTCCAACACTTCCTACTATTCCTACCGTCTTTATATTAAGCGTACTTCTATAGTACTCTGCAAGTTTTACCAAAGCATCAAGACTATTTTCAACCTTTATGCAGGGACCTGACAATACTTCCGGAACGTTCTCACAAATAACTGCCAGTGCACCATTTTCAAATGCGTTAGCTATATACTTATGACCATCGGTCTTCTCACCTTTACAAGCAACAAATATATATCCTGGCTTAACCAGTTGTGATCCCAGGACTACACCCTCAAGGTTAGTATCAAGTACTTTATCCCTATCAGTTTCATCTGGAGTATGCAATTCTCCGCCAACAGCCTCTATCGCATTAATTAATTTTAAATTTAACATTTGTATTCTCCAATTAGTGCTTCAAAGCAAGAGAGATAAATTTCTCTATAAGTTCTTCAAAGCTCATTCCAATAGCAGCTGCCTCCTGAGGAATAAGAGAAGTGCATGTCATTCCTGGCAATGTGTTGGCTTCAAGGCAGAATAATCTTCCATCCTTTGCCATCATAAAATCCATTCTCGCATAATCCCTAAGTCTCAGCGCCTTAAATGCTCTTTCAGCATATTGCTGCATCTCATTGGTCTTATTAGCATCCAGTAGGGCTGGACATGTTTCTACTGTTGATCCTGCCTGATACTTGTTTTTGTAATCATAAAATCCCTGTAATGGTGCAATCTCAATAATCGGAAGAGCCTTACCCTCAATAACTCCAACCGAGAACTCTCTACCAGCTATATATTCTTCAATAACAACCTCGTCGTCATACTTAAATCCCTCTGCAATAGCCGCATCATACTGGGATTTGTCGTTTACGATAGATACTCCTACACTTGAACCACCGCAGCAGGACTTAACTACACATGGATAACCAACGGTATTGTCAGTACAGTCTCCCTTATAAAGATGAACACCCTTTGGAACTGGTATTCCTGCATAGGCCATTACTTCCTTGGCCATTCCTTTGTTAAGACATACTGCCGAGCTTAATGTATCTGTTCCCGTATAACAGATTCCTTCTAAATCAAATGCAGCCTGTACCTTTCCATTTTCACCATTCTCTCCGTGTAGTGCCATAAACACTACATCGGCCTCAAGGCATAACTTAAGCACATTTGGTCCAAAGAAACCCTTGTATTCAGGATTTCTCATCGCCTTAACCGCATCAATATCAGGGTTATTCTCCTTAACTGCTTCTATTTCTCCTGCCCAGTCTATATCCTTATCAAAAATATCTTCTATCTCTTTGTCATAGCCCATATATGGATCAAGAATGATTGCCTTATGTCCATTTTTCTTTACAGCTTCATATACATTCTTTCCAGTAGAAAATGATACATCTCTTTCTGTACTTGTTCCTCCGGCTAAAACTACTATATTCATCCCAAGTCCTCCAAAATGACTTTTTTATATCCCGTTTATTATACTACCTGGCCTAACCATAGGCAAGTTTGCGCCACATATAAAGAACTAAAGCTCATTATAAAAGGGCTTTGGAAACTATATCCAAAGCCCTGATGTTCTAATTTGCTATATCAAGATGCACTATATTGCCAACCGTTGCATTCTCGTATAGGAATATACCCATTTTTCTTATTGCTCCATTAATATTATAATCATCAGAAGATCTTAGATTAAAATCAGTTATGGTATTACCCAGATAAATAGCTCCAACTCCTGATTCCTTAAGGTCAAGAAGCTTATCATTGCCATCATCATCCTTGTACCATACTCTGAGTTTATTAAAAATATCATCATTTTCATCAATCCAGCCATTGCCATCAAGGTCATATTCTGCAAGATCTGAAAAACCGTCTCCTGACTTAGTACCAAAGAGCTCACTGCCGTCATTGATGGTGCCATCACCATTTTTATCCAACGCGAGGAATCCATTTCCAGCACTCAGCTTGCTAATCTCCTCTGCTTCTCCATCACAATCCAGATCAAATGTAAATTTCTGATCGGAAAGATCTGCAACACTTCCGCTAAAGTTGAGCACCAGCGGGTCACAAAGGTTGGATATTGCTACTCCCTCACTTCTGTAATATCTCTCAAAACTACTGGTCATGGAAATATCCAGATTAAAATCAATGCTTCTCCCATCTGCTGTGCTTATGTGTCCCTGGGAACTAAATGATACACTCTGGCTTTCCTGCTCATAGATTTCCTCCACACCCATTAACTGTATTGTGTGGAAACCACTTCCTGAGGACTGATGGTCCGAGCTAAGGTCCTCTATCCCCATTTTTTCCGAAAGTGTCTTGGCAGAATCATCTCCAAAGAAGATTCTCCAGAGATAGAGTACAAACTGCTGTTTTACACTTTGCAGGTCCCTTGCTGCAGTAGGGGACTGATCCGTATTATTAAGTTTTGCTGCTGATATGGATGAGTATGTATCAGCAAAATTGTTCTGAGGAGCAATTTCCTCATTTTTCTGCTCCTGCAGACTGATTTGTAACTTCCTTGTTGAACTGGAACTTCTCGTTCCAACAGAATCCATTCTTACATTGTAGGATTCAATTCTCAACTATTTCTCCCTTCCAAATATGTGTTATTGAACTGAACATAAAAAGGGATTCCATACTAAATATGAAATCCCTCCATGGTTTTGTTCTGTCCTACTACATATATCGGACCGGATAAGAAACAATATAATATTTATTGCTAATATTATTTAGATTCTGTTGTAGTTAATCAGACAACCCTTAAGTATGATCTGACGCTCTTCATTAGTCATATCTCCAAGAGTAAGGTCGAATTCCTTTAAGCCATTATCGCTTACTACATAAGCCTTAATAACCTCAGCCTTCTCCTCAACTGCTTTTCTAATACCTGGAATATAGAGATAATCAAGATTCTTGAATGGAAGCTCGCCTTCCTTGATAAGGAATGGAAGCATACCCCAGTTCATAAGGTTAGAACGATATCTCTTTGTTGCATATTCGTTGGCGATATTAGCCCATCCACCAAGAACCTTCTGGCAGCTTGCAGCCTGCTCTCTTGCAGAACCGTCACCTGGCTTAACTGCGAAAATTGTTGAACCATATCCGATTCCAGCAGCTACTGCATCTGGATATGTCTTTTCAACTGTTTCCATTACAGCCTTAAGTTCTGGCTTGACAGCATATACATCTTCTCCAGCAACAAGTGCGTTCTGAGCCTTCTGCATATCCTTTGCAAGACCAACATAGTTAGGATCTTTTCTTGATAATGTAAATTCAGCAAGTCCAAGTGGATTTGATCTGAATGATGATGTTTCACCTGATGGAATAAGTTCATCAGTTGTTGTAACAGGATCATGAATCTCGCTTACCACTCTGAGTACAAGGTTGTTTGGAAGCGCTTCCATCTTTGGCCAGTCCTTAATGTTTGGACCAAACTTAATTTCTACGCTTGGATCAGCAACACCCTTACTGTCAAATACTCTGTTCTTGTAAATATTGCTGTCAAAATGATACTTGTAAGCACCAATTCTTCCTTCAACCTCTGTTGCAGGTGTAAGGTAACCCTTGTTAGCTGCTGTTGCTGCGATTGATCTTGCATCCATAAGAGCAACTGAAGCAACCTGGCCATTCTGTACCTTAGAACCTTCACGGTTAGGGAAGTTACGTGTTGAATGTCTGATTGAAAATGCGTTATTTGCAGGTGTATCACCAGCACCGAAACATGGGCCACAGAATGCTGTCTTAAGAATTGCGCCTGTCTCAAGAAGAGTTGTTGCACAACCATTCTTCATAAGTTCCATATAAATTGGTGTAGAAGCAGGATATACATTAAGTGTGAATTCATCAGCACCGATATAGTTACCCTTTAAGATATCAGCTGCTGCACAGATATTTTCAAATCCACCACCAGCACAGCCAGCGATAACACCCTGATCAACATAGAGCTTACCATTTCTAATCTTATCCTGAAGGCTGAAATCAACACTGTCGCCAAAGCTTACTTTTGCACGCTTCTCAACATCGTTAAGAATATCAGCAAGGTTAGCATTAACCTCTTCAATTGTATAAGCATTTGATGGATGGAATGGCATAGCAATCATTGGCTTAACCTTATCAAGTTCAATTGTGATCATGCCATCATAGTATGCAACTTCACCTGGATTAAGTTCCTTGTAATCTTCACTTCTTTCATGAATATCATAGAAGTCCTTAATCTGAGAATCTGTCTTCCAGATAGATGAAAGACATGTTGTCTCTGTTGTCATTACATCAACGCCAATTCTAAAATCAGCACTTAAGTTCTCAACACCTGGTCCAACAAATTCAAGTACCTTATTCTTAACATAGCCATTGGCAAATACAGCACCAATAAGTGCGATTGCAACGTCCTGAGGACCAACACCAAGTGATGGCTTGCCTGTAAGGTAAATACCAATTACGCCTGGTCTGTCAATGTCATATGTCTGGTTAAGAAGCTGCTTAACAAGCTCTGGTCCACCTTCACCCATTGCCATAGTACCAAGGGCACCATAACGTGTATGAGAGTCAGAACCAAGAATCATCTTTCCGCCGCCTGCAAGCATTTCTCTTGCAAACTGATGTATAACTGCCTGATGAGGTGGTACATATACACCGCCGTATTTCTTAGCGCATGTAAGACCAAACATGTGGTCATCTTCATTGATTGTTCCACCTACTGCACAAAGTGAATTGTGGCAGTTTGTGAGTACATAAGGAATTGGGAATTTCTCAAGTCCTGATGCACGTGCTGTCTGAATAATACCAACGAATGTTATATCGTGGCTGGTAAGCTTATCAAACTTAATCTTAAGCTTGTCCATGTTACCGGAAGTATTGTGATCAGCAAGAATATTGTATGCAATAGTCTCTTTTGAAGCGCAGTCCTTACAAACGTCTTTTCCTGTCTTTGCCTTAATTGCCGCTGCTGCTTCTGGGCCGTCTTCGATTATTTCAACGCCATTAAGCAGATATGCTCCACCTTTTGATAATGTGATCATATTTTTCTCCTTTTTTGTTTTGTAACACACCTGGATACATCCAGGTTATAAAACAACCTTAACCAGCACTCAAAACTGAATGCTGGTTAGATTATGTAATACTTTTTAATTATTTAGCTTCTGCTGCTTTCTTCTTAGGAAGCTTAACCTTATCAAGATGCCAGATTTCATCTACATATTCCTGAATTGTTCTGTCTGAAGTGAACTTTCCTGAGCATGCTACATTGAGAATAGCTGCCTTTGCCCATCTGTCTTCATCACGATAGAACTCTTCAATCTTCTTCTGAGCGTCTGCATAAGAACGGAAGTCCTTAAGGATAAAGTATCTGTCAGCCTTATCTGTAGACTCTGTATTAAGAAGTGAGTTGTAAAGTGTTCTGAACAACTCTGGATCCTGTGGTGAATAGAATCCATTAACAAGCTGCATAAGTACCTTTCTAATATCTTCATCACTGTTGAAGATATCCATTGGATTGTATCCGCCGTTGTTCTCGTAGTTAATAACTTCATCTGAGCTAAGACCGAAGATAACTGCGTTATCAGCACCAACTTCTTCTACGATTTCAACGTTAGCTCCATCCATAGTACCAAGTGTAAGCGCACCATTAAGCATGAACTTCATGTTACCTGTACCAGATGCTTCCTTTGAAGCTGTAGAAATCTGCTCTGATACATCTGCTGCGGCGAAAATCCACTCAGCATTAGATACACGATAGTTCTCAATAAATACAACCTTAAGCTTTCCATCGATTGATTCATCATTGTTAACAACGTCAGCTACTGAGTTGATAAGCTTAATTGTAAGCTTAGCATTTCTATAACCAGCTGCTGCCTTGGCACCAAAGATAAATGTTCTTGGATAGAATTCCATCTCTGGATGTTCCTTAATCTGGTTGTAAAGATACATTACATGAAGAATGTTAAGAAGCTGTCTCT